>NZ_AGBF01000210.1 GCF_000225525.1 Streptomyces zinciresistens K42
CGGCGGGCGCCGCCGGAGCGTTCCCGGGCGCCGCCGGGTCCGCCGGGGCCTGGGGCCGGGTGGTCGCCGTCTTCCTCATGCCGCCCTCCGGGGTTCGTTCGGCAGCCGGCCCAGGACCGCGGCCAGGCTGCGGGCCGTGCCGGCCCAGCCGTTCAGCGCGGCCCGCCGTCCGCGCGCCGCCGCCTTCAGCCGGCGCCGTACGTCCGGCTCGCCGAACCAGCCGCGCAGTTCGGCGGCGATCGCGGCGGGGTCCTCCGGCGGGACGAGGATGCCGGGGACGCCGCCGTCGGGCGCCCGGCCGACCGCCTCGGGCAGCCCGCCGACGTCCGTCGCGAGCACCGGGACGCCGCGCGCCAGGGCCTCGGTGACCGCCATGCCGTAGGTCTCGGCGTAGGAGGCGAGCACCATCAGGTCGGCGCTGTGGTAGCTGGCGTCGAGGGCGGCGCCGGACCGCGGGCCCGCCAGCACCAGCCGGTCCTCCAGGCCGTGCCGGGCGATCTGGGACCGCAGGCCGGACACGTAGGCCGGGTCGTGGTTCAGCCCGCCGACGCAGACGCAGGTCCAGGGCAGCTCGGGGACGGCGGCCAGGGCCTCCACGAGCCGGTGCTGGCCCTTGCGCGGGGTCACGGCGGCGACGCACAGCAGCCGCGACACCCCGTCGGTGCCGGGGGCGAGGGGCGCGATGTCGGCGCCGGGGGCGGCGGCGTGGACCCGTTCGGGGGCGAGGCCGTGGTGGGAGACGAGGCGGCGGACCGCCCAGTCGCTGGTCGCGACGACGGCGGGGACCGCGCGCAGCACGGTGCGTTCGAGGGCGTCCAGCCGTGCGGCCACCGCGGGTTCGAGTCCCGTCTCGTCGCCGAGCGGGAGGTGCACGAGGACCGCGAGGCGCAGCCGCTCCGCCTGCGGGACGATGATCTCGGGCACCCCGCAGGCCACCAGCCCGTCGAGCAGGACGACCGCGCCGTCGGGGAACTCCCCGAGGGTACGGGCGAGTTCGGCGCGGGCCGCCGCGCCGGGGCGCGGCCAGTCGCCGTCCACGGCGTGCTGGTGCACCTGCCAGCCGAAGCCGGGCAGATCCAGACTCACCCGCCGGTCGTAGGCGTTGCCGCCGCTCGGGGCGGTCGGGTCGTGGACGCCGCCGGGCAGCACGAAGTGGACGGAACGCAGGGACATGGGGATGATCTCGGCGTTCTTCAGGGCGGGGTGGCGCACGGGGACGAAGCCGAGCGCGACCTGCTCCGCCCGGTCCGCGACGGGCCCGCGGTCCAGGGCCCGGCCCCGGCCGAGGGCAGTCGTCGCGTGCGTGCCCGCGGTCCGGCGCGGGGCCGTGTCCTTCTCCAGGGTCACGTCGGTCACAGGCCGCGCTCGTAACTCGCCCACGCGACGTGCGACTCGTGGAGGGTGACGGTGAGGCCGGCGAGCCCCCTGGCGCCCTCGCCCAGCGCGCCCTTGGCGATGCGCTCGGCCAGCCGGTCGGCGATGACCTTGGCGAGGAACTCGGTGGAGGTGTTGACGCCCGCGAAGTCCGGTTCGTTGTCGAGGTTTCTGTAGTTCAGCTCACCGACGACGGCCCCCAGTTCCCGTGTGGCCAGCCCGATGTCGACGACGATGTTGTCGTCGTCCAGCTGCTCGCGCCGGAAGGTGGCGTCCACCAGGAACGTCGCTCCGTGCAGGCGCTGCGCGGGTCCGAAGACGTCGCCGCGGAAGCTGTGGGCGATCATGATGTGATCGCGGACGGTGATGCTGAACAACGGACGACCCTCCAGGTGCGGTGCGCCTAGTCCCCGGCCGATGGCCGCCGGGGATGCCGTGTAGTACGGCTCTCCGGTTCGCCGTGTTCAGCGCGCTCTCACTCTTTTCTCAGGTCAGGCGCTCCTGCTCGTGCCGGATCGGACGGGTCCGTCAGGGGGTGCCGGTGTAGCTGACCCGGTGGCAGAGCGCCGCGACCTCTCCGGAGGCGAGCTTCGGCAGCACCGCCGGCAGGTCCTCGAACGCGCTCTCGCCGGTGATGAGCGCGTCCAGCGCGGGGTCGGCGAGCAGGTCGAGGGCGAGGGCCAGCCGGTCGGCGTAGGTGCGTCCCGGGCGGGCGGCGGGCGAGACGGTGCCGACCTGGCTGCTGCGGACCGTCAGCCGCCGGGAGTGGAAGGACTCGCCGAGCGGGAGGGTGACCCGCCGGTCGCCGTACCAGCTCAGTTCGACGACCGTGCCCTCGGGGGCGAGCAGGTCGAGCGAGCGTGCGAGCCCCTGCTCGGTGGCGCTGGCGTGGACGACGAGGTCGCAGCCGCCGAGCGCGTCCTCGGGCCGGGCGAAGGCCGCGCCCAGGGCTGCGGCGACCTCGGCGCGGGCGGGGTCGGCGTCGACGAGTTGCAGGCGTACGCCGGGGAAGCGGGCCAGCAGGGCGGCCACCGAGCAGCCGACCATGCCGCCGCCGACGACCGCGATCCGGTCGCCGACCAGGGGGCTCGCGTCCCAGAGCGCGTTGACGGCGGTCTCCACCGTGCCCGCGAGGACGGCGCGCCGGGCGGGCACGGTCTCGGGGACGACGGTGACGGCGCTCGCGGGGACCACGTACCGGCTCTGGTGCGGGTACAGGCAGAAGACCGTACGTCCGGCCAGCGCGTCCGGCCCCTCCTCCACGACGCCGACGCTCAGGTAGCCGTACTTCACCGGGGCGGGGAAGTCGCCCTCCTGGAAGGGCGCCCGCATGGCCGCATACTGGCTGTGCGGGACGCCGCCGCGGAACACGAGTGTCTCCGTGCCCCTGCTGACCCCCGAGTAGAGCGCGCGCACCAGGACGTCGCCGGCGCCCCGTTCGGGCAGGGCCACGTCCCGGATCTCGCCCACGCCCGGGGCGCGGAGCCAGAACGCGCGCGCGGTGCGGTTCATCGGGATCCTCCTGAACGATCTGCGATCTGCCCACGTACCGAGGTGTGCACAGGTCGCGCACAGTACGCGGCCTTGATCGACTCTGTCATCCGGCCGGAGGAATCTGCGGTGGCCCTGAACAACACTTACGACGCGAGGCTGGTCCAGCAGGAGACCGCCGTGGGAGCGGGCGTGCAGATCCTGTTGCTGGCCCTGCTCGGATCGGCGATCGGGATGGGCCCGGCGGGCTGGCTGACCGGCCTGGCCTTCGCCGTCGCCTCCTGGGCGCTGCTCTCCCTGGCCCTGCACCGCTCCCGGCTGCGGACGTTCGGCCCGGCCAACCGGGTCACGCTCGGACGCGCCACGCTGGTCGGCGGGGTCACCGCGCTGGTCGCGGACTCCTTCCAGGACTCGCCGCCGGTGACGCTGTTCGTCGGGCTGACCGCGGTGGCGCTGATCCTGGACGGCGTGGACGGCAGGGTGGCCCGCCGCACCGGCACCTCCACGGCGCTGGGCGCCCGCTTCGACATGGAGGTGGACGCGTTCCTGATCCTGGTGCTGAGCGTGTACGTGTCGATGTCGCTGGGCCCGTGGGTGCTGCTGATCGGCGTCATGCGCTACGGCTTCGTGGCCGCCGCCCGCCTGTGGCCGTGGCTGAACGCCGCGCTCCCGCCGAGCACGGCCCGCAAGACGGTGGCCGCGATGCAGGGCGTGTTCCTGCTGCTGGCCGCCTCGGGCCTGCTGCCCCTGGTGGGGACGTGCGCGGTGACGGCGCTGGCCCTGGCGGCGCTGGTGTGGTCCTTCGGCCGTGACGTGCTCTGGCTCCACCGCACCTCGCGCACCCGGCACACGGGCGTACCCGAGGTACCGCGGCTGGTCGCGTCCTGAGCCCGTGAACCGCCGGGCGGCGTCCGGTGCGGCGTCCGGTGCCGAACGGCGTCCCGGGTCCGGCGGACCCGGGACGCCGTTGGGCGGGGGTCAGCGCTTCTGTTCGACCCTCACCCAGTCCACCTCGGCCTGCACCGCGCCGCCCGCGATGCGGTCCACGCTGGACTGGGGCAGGCCCCAGTAGGGGGTGGTGACCTGGTTCCAGCCGGCCGGGTAGGCGCCGCCGAGGGCCAGGTTGAGGATCACGTACTGGTTGCCGCCGAAGACCCACTGGCCGCGGGTGGACTCCATCTTGTTGCGGGTCGTCTCCTGGACCAGCCGGTCGTCCACGAAGAAGCGCATGGCGGTCGGGGTCCACTCGACGGCGTAGGTGTGCCACTGGTCGACCGAGCCGCCGCCGGGGAAGGTCTGGCGGGCGCCGATGTTGCCGTCGGCGGAGTAGCCGGGGCCGTGCAGGGCGGTGCTGGTCCAGTCGCGGTAGCCGATGGCCTCCATGATGTCGGTCTCGCCGGAGGCGGGCCAGGACACCGACGGGTCGTCGACGTTGCTGCCGAGCATCCAGAACGCGGGCCAGAAGCCGTCGCCGACGGGGAGCCTCATCCGGGCGCTGACCCGGCCGTAGGTGAAGTCGAACCTGGTGTTGGTGTCGATGCGGCCGGAGGTGAAGTCGTAGGTGCCGCCGCCGGCCTTGGTGCAGCCCTTGCAGTACTTGGCGCGCAGGACCAGGTTGCCGCCCTCGGTGCGGATGTTGTCGGTGGAGTCGACGTACGCCTGCGACTCGCCGTTGACCGAGCCCATCTCCGTGCCGGTGCGCACCACGCGCCACTTGGAGCGGTCGAGCGCGGCGCCGGTGAAGTCGTCGAAGAAGGCGGTCCGGTAGGTGCCCGGCTGCTCCGCGGGCAGCGCCGGGTAGGCGGCGTCGGCGCTGCCGCCGGTGCCCCAGACCTGGAACTCGTAGAGGGAGTAGCCGAACTGGGCCGTCGCGGGCGCGGGGTTGTAGAAGCTGCGGCGCTCCTTGCCGAGCACGCGGACGTAGCGGCCGGTCGCCGGGGAGGGCAGGGTGACGGTGTCGCGCAGACCCACCGCCTCGGCCGGTGACCTGACGTCGGCGCGGCGGGCGGCGACCTCGGCGGCCGAGGGGCGGGCGACCGTGCGCCAGGTGCGGTTGTCGTCGGAGACCTGGAGTTCGTAGTCGACGGCGTAGGCCGCCTCCCAGTACAGGTCCACCGAGGTGATCGTGGAGGTGGCGCCGAGGTCCACGGAGATCCAGCGGTCGGCGTTCCAGTCGCTGGACCAGCGGGTGGCGTCGTCCTTGAGGTTGGCGGGCCAGCCGCCGTCGGTGACGAACGCCGGTGAATTGCCCGCGTGCTGGTAGTAGTTGGTGTAGGCGGGGTGGTTCAGGGCGAGGTTGGTGCGGGTGGTCGACGCGGGTGCCCGTTCGCCGCCGTAGACCCTGAAGGAGTAGAGGGAGTAGCCCCACGGTGTCGCGCGTTCCACGCCGCGCATCCGGACGTAGCGGCCGGTGACCTCCTGCGGGTAGGTCTGGGCGGTGACCGTGCCGCCCGTGCCCGCGGTCTCCGTGTAGAAGGGGGTCCAGTCGGTGCCGTTCTTCGAGACCTCCAGGACGTAGCGCTTGCCGTAGGCGGCCTCCCAGTCCAGGACGACGCGGTCGATCCGGATCGTGGCGCCGAGGTCGACGCGGATCCAGGCGCCGTCGGCGAAGTCGCTGGACCAGCGGGAGGCGCCGTCGCCGTCGAAGGCGAGGCCGGGGGCGGTCGCGGCGTTCTCGCTGCCGGACGCGGTGACGGAGGCGGGGGCGGCGGCGTAGGCGGCACCGGCGCGGTCGGTGTCCCAGGCCGCGGCGGCCGGTGCGGCGGTCGCGGGGGCGCCGAGCGTGCCGGAGGACAGCAGGGCTGCCGTCGCGAGGGCGGCGAGGAGGGTGCGGGGGAAACGGGTCGGCATGCGGCTCTCCTGAGGGTCGGTGAGGTCGATCTTGTCGCGTGCATGACAGTCGATCAGACGTGCGCAGGGCAGATCGCAGGACGGTTTCCTTGCCGGCACCGGAGCGGGAGCGCTCCCGCGGGACGGCGGGCGCGGGCTCCGGTCCCCGCGCCCGCCGCGTCCGGGATCAGGCCGCCCGGCGCACCCGGCTGCGATGGGCGCCGACGATGTCCGCGTACCGGTGCCCGGTGCCCTTGATCGTGCGGACCTGGGTGCCGTAGTCGACGTGGACGAGCCCGAAGCGCTTGGCGTAGCCGTACGCCCACTCGAAGTTGTCCAGCAGCGACCACGCGAAGTACCCGGCCAGCGGGGCGCCCTTGCGGGCCGCGGCGGCACAGGCGGCGAGGTGGCGCACCAGGTAGTCCTGGCGCTCCGGGTCGTCGACCGTCCCGTCCGGGCGGACGACGTCCGGGAAGGCGGAGCCGTTCTCGGTGATGTAGATCTTGCGCGGCGCGTACTCGCCGGTCAGCCGCAGCAGCAGCGTCTCGATGCCGCTCGCGTCGATCTCCCAGTCCATGCCGGTGCGCGGCACGTCCGGGCGGCGCACCGCGCGGGCGTACGGCGCCGGGCCCCCGGGGTCGTCGACGACATGGGCCGGGAAGTAGTAGTTCAGGCCCAGCCAGTCCAGCGGCGCGGCGATCGTCCGGAGGTCGCCGGCCCGCTCGGGGAGGTCGACGCCGTACGTCTCGACCATGTCGGCCGGGAAGCCGCGGCCGTGGACCGGGTCGAGCCACCAGCGGTTGACGTGGCCGTCCTGGCGGCGCGCGGCGGCCTCGTCCTCGGGGCGGTCGCCCGCGGCGAACACCGTCGAGAGGTTGTTGACGATGCCGACCTCGGCGCCGGGCGCGGCCGCGCGGATCGCCGCGGTGGCCAGGCCGTGCCCCAGCAGGAGGTGGTAGGAGGCGCGCACGGCGGCCGTCAGATCGGTCAGACCGGGGGCCATCGTGCCCTCCAGATGGCCGATCCAGGCCGAGCAGGAGGGCTCGTTGAGGGTCGCGAAGTGCCGGACGCGGTCGCCGAGCCGGGCCGCCACCACCGAGGCGTACTCGGCGAAGTGCTCGGCGGTCTCCCGCTCGGGCCAGCCGCCCCGGTCCTGGAGCGCCTGCGGCAGGTCCCAGTGGTAGAGGGTGACGGACGGGGTGATGCCCGCCTCCAGCAGCGCGTCGACCAACTCGTCGTAGAAGGCGAGCCCCTTGGCGTTGACCGGGCCGGTGCCGCCGGGCACGACGCGCGGCCAGGCGACCGACAACCGGTAGGCGTTCGTGCCGAGCCGGCGCATCAGGCCGATGTCCTCGCGCCAGCGGTGGTAGTGGTCGCAGGCCACATCGCCGGTGTCACCGTTGTCGGTCTTGCCCGGGGTGTGCGAGAAGGTGTCCCAGATCGACGGGGCACGGCCGTCCTCCGCGACGGCTCCCTCGATCTGGTACGCCGCTGTGGCGGTGCCCCACAGAAAGTCGTGCGGCAGTGCGGCGAGGTCGATGCGGTCGGACACGGAGATCCCTTCAGGACGGGTGCGTGGGGTCACTTGACGGCGCCCGCGGTCAGGCCGGCGACGAGATAGCGCTGGAGGAGGAGGAAGCCGGCCACCACGGGGAGGCTCACGACCAGCGAGGCGGCCATGATCTGGTTCCAGTAGACGTCGTTGAGCGTGGAGTAGCCCTGGAGGCCGACGGCCAGGGTGCGGGTGGTGTCGTTCGTCATCACCGACGCGAACAGCACCTCGCCCCAGGCGGTCATGAACGCGTAGACGGCGACCGCGACGATGCCGGGCACGGCGGCCGGCACGACCACCCGGAACAGCGCGCCGAGCGGGCCGCAGCCGTCGACCGTCGCCGCCTCGTCCAGGTCGCGCGGCACCGAGTCGAAGTACCCGATGAGCATCCAGATCGAGAACGGCAGCGAGAAGGTCAGATACGTCAGGATCAGACCGCCGCGCGAGCCGAACAGGGCGATGCCGGTGGCGTTGCCGATGTTGACGTAGATGAGGAACAGCGGGAGCAGGAACAGGATGCCCGGGAACATCTGCGTGGACAGCACGGTGACGGTGAAGACGCGCTTGCCGCGGAACTCGTAGCGGCTGACGGCGTAGGCCGCGAACACCGCGATGACCACCGAGAACACCGTCGCCGCGCCCGCCACGACCAGCGAGTTCACGAAGTACCGGGCGAGCGGCACGGTCGACCAGATGTCGATGTAGGGGCGGATCGTCAACTCGCTGGGCAGCCAGCGGAACCGGCCCGTGACGTCGGCCAGCGGCTTGAGCGAGCTGGAGACCATCACGTAGACGGGCAGCAGCACGAAGCCGGTGAGCAGCGTGAGGAAGATCCGGCGGGACCAGCGGAACGAGCGCGGCGGCGCCATCGGGGAGCTAGACATCGGCGGTCCTCCGTCCGCGCGAGGTGAACCAGAGGTATCCGCCCGTCACCACGAGCAGGAACAGCAGCAGGAGCACCGACATCGCCGATCCGGTGCCGAAGTTCCAGGTGACGAAGCTGGCTTGGTAGATGTGGATCGAGATGAGGTTCGCGGCCTCGGGCGCCGACTTCCCGAACAGGACGTAGGGCGTGTTGAAGTCGTTGAACGTCCACAGGAACAGCACGAGGACCAGCACCTGGTTGACCGGGCGCAGGGACGGCAGCGTGATGCGGCGGACCTGCTGGAGCATGCCGGCGCCGTCCAGGGCGGCGGCCTCGTACAGCTCCCTGGGGATGTTCTGGAGTCCGGCCATCACGATGAGGAAGGCGAACGGCCAGCCCTTCCACACCGACACCGTCAGCAGCGCGTAGAAGCTGTTGTCGCCGATGAGCCAGAACAGCGGCTTGTCGGTGAGGCCGAGCTGGTCGTACAGCACCTTGTTCACCAGGCCGTTGTCGCGCTGGAACATGAAGACCCAGGTGATGACGGCGGTGTAGACGGGCAGCGCGTACGGCACGAGGAACAGGGCCCGCAGCACGCCCCGGCCGCGGAAGTTCTCCTGCATGTAGAGCGCGGCGGTGGTGCCGATGAGCCAGCACAGGCCGACCGAGAGCAGCGTGAAGGTGAGCGTGACCGTGAACGACTTCAGCAGCGCCTCGCCCACCGGGGCGTTGAAGTCCACCGCCGTGCGGTAGTTGTCGAAGGCGCTCCAGGGCGCGGTGGTCCAGTCGCGGAGGTAGAACTGCGTGAGCGTCTTGAAGCTCATGACGATGCCGATGACCATCGGCACCAGGTGGACCAGGAGTTCCAGGAGCAGTGCGGGGAGCAGAAGCAGGTAGGGCAGTCCGATGCGGCGGATCCGCCCGGGACGGCGGCGGGGTCCGTCCGCCGTCCCGGGGGATGTGTGACGCTCGGCGGCCTCGTCGGGGACCGTCGTCGTCATCGTGCTCACTTCGTCGGCATCTGCTGCTGGGCCTTGTCCAGGGCGGCCTTCACGGACGCCTCGGTCACCGGCCGGCCGGCGGCCGCGTCGGCGAACAGTGACTTGACGGCCGTACCGACCGTCGTCTCGAACTGCGACTCCTCGGCGACCTGGGGAGCGGCGATGGCGCTCTTGGCGAGGGTGTCCTTCAGGACCGCGTTCGCCGGGGTGTTGAAGGCCGGGTCGGCCTGGGCGCCCTTGACGGGCGGGATCGAGCTGTACGCCTGGTTGAGGATCTTCTGCTCGCCGTCGCTCGTCATGAACTTCACGAACTTCGTGGCACCGTCGAGGTTGTCGGTGTTCTTGAAGACGGCCATGTTGATGCCCATGACCATCGAGTTGACGCCGGTGCCGGTGCCCGGGGTGCCGGACTGGACGGGCACCGGGGCGATGCCGTAGGCGTCCTCGCTCATGCCCTGCGACGTGAGGTTGGCGGAGGCCGACTGCCACAGCAGCATGGCCGTCCTGCCCTTGGCGAAGTCGCTGACGGACTGGTTCTGGGCGTACTCCGCGTTGCCCGGCGCGATG
Organism: Streptomyces zinciresistens K42; assembly: GCF_000225525.1. GTDB lineage: Bacteria > Actinomycetota > Actinomycetes > Streptomycetales > Streptomycetaceae > Streptomyces > Streptomyces zinciresistens. Next base: position 9,680 of record NZ_AGBF01000210.1, read on the forward strand.
ATCTTGTCCTTGGCCATCAGGTCGACGAACTGCTTGACGCCGGTGACGGCCTTGGGGTTGGTGTAGTCGGGCCTGCCGTCGGGCGTGAAGAACTCGGCGCCCTGCTGCTTGGCGAAGACGACGGCGTGGTGGATGTTCTCCGAGAGGTTCGAACCCTCCACTCCCAGGCCCCACTTGCCGCCCTTGGAGAACTTCTTCCCGGCCGCCCTGAACTCGTCCCAGGTGGCCGGCGGCTTGGAGATGCCCGCGTCGGCGAACATCTTCTTGTTGTAGTAGAGGGCGTAGGCCATCGAGTACAGCGGCACCGCCGCCGGGTCCTTGCCCTCGGCGCCGGTCGAGCCGAGCGCGGAGTCCACGAACCGGTCCTTGCCGCCGATCCTGCCGAAGTTCTCGGCGGTCCACGGCAGCAGGGCGCCGGTGGCCTGGAGCGAGGCGCTCCAGGTGTTGCCGATGTTGAGCACGTCGGGCCCCTGGCCGGACGTGGTCGCGGTGAGGATGCGGTTGAGCAGGTCCGACCAGGGGACCACCTCCACCTTCACCTTGATGCCCGTCTGCTTCTCGAACTTGTCGAGCTCGGGCTGGAGGACCTTCTTGTCGACCTCGACGCTCGCGCCCTGGTTCGAGGCCCAGTACGTCAGCGTCTTCGGCGAGTCGTCGGACCCGCCGCCGGTCGACGAACCGCCTCCGCAGGCCGTTGCGGCCAGGGCGAGAGACATGGTGACGGCAGCTACGGCCGCGGTCCGCTCAGTGCGCATGGCTCCAGGTGTCCCTTCCGGGAGTACTGCTGCTTAATTTAGAGCGTGAGTTAAGCCCCTGGACGAGGCCGCGTCAAGGCTTTCGACGCGGGAGCCCGACTCTGGTCGAACCTCTTGACTCCAGCGTTTCGCGGTTGAACCATTCAGCGGCGAGAGAGCGCTCCCGAAACCCCACCATGTTCATTTCCTGAACCAGGAGAGCCGCCCCATGCCTGAGTCCTCCGCGCACTCCCCCCGCCCCGAGATCGGCCGCCGCACCCTGCTGGGCGCCGCCGCGGCCGCCACGGCCGCCCCCGCCGTGCTGGGCGCCGCCGCCTCCCGGGCCGCCGCCTC
>NZ_AGBF01000209.1 GCF_000225525.1 Streptomyces zinciresistens K42
ACCGCCGCGGTCCTGGCCCTGGTCACCTCGCTCTGCCTGGTCTTCCTCGCCCTGGCCGCCGAGACGGCGACCCTGGTGGTGCTGTGCGCGCTGACCGCGCTGTTCGCGGCGGCCTGCCGTGCGCCGCAGCTGGCTGCGGTCACGGCACCGGCGGCCCTCGTCCACGCCACGGCGCTCGCCTGCGCCACGGGCGCGGCGGCCGGCTGGGGTGTGCAGTACACCGCGCTGCTGGTCCTGGCGGTACCCGCGGCGGCGGCCCTGCTCGCGGCACAGCCCGGCGATCCGCGGACCACGCTCGGGATCGAGGCGGCGGGCGCGGCTGCCGGACTGCTCGCGATCGCCCTGGCGGCGGCCTCCGCCGACCTGCCGGCGACCGCCCTGGTGCTGGCGCTGTGCGGCGTGGTCACGGCAGGTGCGGCGATCCGCCCGGACCGCCGCCCGGCGGCTTACGTCTCCGCTGGCCTCTTCGTGACGGCCGCCTGGGTGCGCCTGGCCGCCTGGGACGTCGGGACGCCCGAGGCGTACACCCTGCCGGTCACCGTCCCGGCCCTGCTCGTCGGCGCCCTGCGCAGGCGCGGCCACCCGGGAACGTCGTCCTGGGCAGCGTACGGCCCCGGACTCGCCGCCACTCTCGTGCCGAGCCTGCTGACGGCCTGGGGCGACCCGGACTGGACGCGCCCGCTGCTGCTGGGGCTCGCGGCGCTCGCGGTCACCCTTGTGGGCGCCCGCCGGCACCTTCAGGCACCGCTGCTGCTCGGCGGCACGGTCCTCGGCCTGGTCGCCGTGCACGAACTCGCCCCGTACATCGTCCAGGTGACCGACGCGCTCCCCCGCTGGGCGCCTCCCGCCCTGGCCGGCCTGCTGCTGCTGGCCCTCGGGGCGACGTACGAGCAGCGGCTGCGGGACGCCCGCAGGGTGCGGGACTTCCTGGGCACGATGCGCTGAGGAGGAGGGGGCGCGGGGCCCGGCCGGGCTTCTCCGGTCCGGTCCGCACCCCGTCCGGGGGGGCATTGCCCGCACCGCGTCGCCTGCCCGGGGAGATCAGGCGGCGCATTCCCCGCATCGCATTCGGGCGGGAATCCGCCCGCATTCCGGAACACGTCCGGCGGATTCCCCCTGAGGGCCCCTGCGTTGAACTCCTTCCAGAAGTCGGCGTACGGCCGAAAGTCCGTCTTGACCCGATCTTCTGATACTTCTCCGGAAGAGAGCGACGGTCCTGTCGATGCGCCCGACCCGGCCTTCGGCACCCCCGCGCACATAACGGATCGTCACCGTCCGGTCCCCGGGGCCCCTCCGCCACTCCCCCGCTGCGGGGAGGCGCCGACGAGCCGGAGCGTGGCCGCCGGGAGCACCGGCGGCCTTCGCGATCGCGTGCCTCCCGCGCCTTCGCCGACGACGCGCGTCGAGACGAGCGGTGGCCGCCGCGGGGTGCGGAGTGCCACCGGAGGCGTCGTCGACATGGAGGGCGTCCCGGCCGGAGCCGCACGGCGAAGCTCCCGGCCAGCCCCCGCGGCCGCCGAAGCCCGGCCAGGAAGGCGCGGACGGGATCCACCCGGTACCGCACCCGCCGCGGGCCCTGCCACGGATCGACCGGAGGCGCAGAAACCGGCGGCCCGCCTGCACATTCGCAGACGGGCCGCCGGATCCGGGTGGGCGATACTGGGTTCGAACCAGTGACCTCTTCGGTGTGAACGAAGCGCTCTCCCACTGAGCTAATCGCCCGGACGCACGGAGAACATTACCCCATGTCAGGGGGTGCGGGTGACCAGCGCGGAGCCGTCGCGGACGGTGCGCGCACCCCCTTCGCGCGTCACTGGTTCTCGATCTTCCACGGCATGACGACGCCGAACTTCCAGACGTAGATCCCGACGAGGACGGTCACGATCACGAGGCCGATCGAGGTCAGGATGATGTTGCGGCGGCGCACCCGCGGATCGAGGGCCTTCTGGGCCGCCTCGGTGACCTTGCGCTTGGTCCAGCGCAGGACCAGCTGGGCCCAGACGAACTCGGTCGCCCAGACCGCCATGCCGCCGAAGATCACGACCCAGCCGGGACCGGGCAGCGGCAGCATGACGATGCCGGCGACCACGATCGCCAGGCCGAGCAGGAAGACGCCGACCTGCCAGCTCACATGCAGGACCCGGCGCGCCTTGACGAACTCCGGCGCCTTGGAGCCGAGGCCCTCCTCGTCGCGGTTCTTCACACCGTCCACGTCGATCCCGTCAGCGGCCACGGCGACCTCGCCGGGCACGTCACTCCCCGTGTTCATACGGCCAAACCCTACCGGACCGATTCCGGTCACCGGAATGGCCGTACTTCACGAACCGGTCCTCGGCCGGAAGAGTTACGTAAAGGCACGCAAAACACTCAGAGGGGTTTACAACGGCACCGTAGGTGGCATGTCGATTTCGCCGACGTGCGAATCCCCGAGCGCACACTGAGCGAAAGGCCCTGGCGCTTATGAACACCACGGTCAGCTGCGAGCTGCACCTGCGCCTCGTTGTGTCGAGCGAGTCCTCCCTGCCTGTCCCCGCAGGCCTGCGGTACGACACGGCCGACCCCTACGCCGTGCACGCCACCTTCCACACCGGAGCCGAGGAGACCGTCGAGTGGGTGTTCGCCCGCGACCTCCTCGCCGAGGGCCTGCACCGGCCCACCGGAACCGGCGACGTCCGGGTCTGGCCGTCACGCAGTCACGGCCAGGGCGTCGTGTGCATCGCCCTGAGTTCCCCCGAGGGCGAGGCGCTGCTGGAGGCCCCGGCGCGGGCTCTGGAGTCCTTCCTGAAGCGAACCGACGCCGCCGTGCCCCCCGGCACGGAACACCGGCACTTCGATCTCGACCAGGAGCTCTCGCACATCCTGGCGGAGAGCTAGGGCGAGAACCCCGCAAGCCGCCCGGCGCCGTCGACTCGGGGTGACGGCTCGGGCCTGAACAACCGCATAGGGCATCACCGGCGCCGCCTCCGCTCCACGGGGGCGGCGCCGGTGCGTTCCGAGGGGCCCGGCGGTCCCGAAGGGGTCCGGGGGGCCGGGAGGCGCCCCAGAGGGGCACAGCGGCCCGTGGGGGGTCCCTCACGGGAACCGCGAGCCCGGGGCCGGCGTTGTACGGGCACACCGCGGGGGGTGCGTTTCGAAGCCCTGTGCGGACGCGGGCGGTGGGCGGGCCCGGCGAGCCACTACCATCGGCCAGCATCGGCGGGCGCCCCGCCCGACCCCAGGCCAGGGAGCGAACAGTGCTGATCACCCATGACGCCCGGTGCGCGCTCGATGTCGTGGTGGATCTGGTGAACACCGCGCCGGAGGACGACGAGGCGTCGGACGGGCTCCTGGACGTCGCGGCGCTCGCGGACTTCGTACGAAAACACAACATCAGCGATGTCGGGGTCCTGTCGGAGTTCGACCTGTCCGCGGTGCGCAAGGTGCGCGGCAGGTTCGCCTCGGTCTTCGAGGCCGCGGACCCCAGGGCCGCCGCCACCCTCATCAACGAGCTCGTCGCCGCCGCCGGCACCACGCCCCGGCTCACGGACCACGACGGGTACAGCTGGCATGTGCACTACTTCGCGCCGGGTGCCTCGGTCGCCGACCACCTGGCGGCCGACTGCGGGATGGCGCTGGCGTTCTTCGTGGTCGCCGGCGAGCAGGAGCGGCTTCGCCGCTGCGAGGCACCGGACTGCCGGCACGCCTTCGTGGACCTCTCCCGCAACCGTTCACGGCGCTACTGCGACAGCCGTACCTGCGGAAACCGGCTGCATGTGGCCGCCTACCGGGCGCGCCGCAGGGAAGCGGCCGGCTGAGCGGCCGGCACCGTCACGGACCGTGGCCGGTCCGGCGCCGGAGCGCGCCGCGTCGACGCGGACCCCGGCGGGTGGCGCCGGGGGCCGCGGGTACGGCTCAGAGCAGCAGCAGATCGTGCAGCGCAGCCATGAGCAGCAGACACCCGATCACCGCTAGGAAGATCATCAGCGGTGGCTGGGAAAGGGCGAACAGGCACCCGCGAGGCTCGTCCTGAGACGGCGCGGCCTCGCTTTGCGTCGTGTCCAGCATCTCGCGGCGATGATGACCCAGGTCGCCCGCGCGACGCGATCAGCACGCCCGGAATGCGCGGGAGTTCGCGCTATTCCGTGATGTCCGTTCCGAGTCGTGATCGTTTACGGCCGGGCGGCGACCCAGTGTGTCGTTTCCGCCGGGGCCGGGCGGCGACCTCAGATGCCGTGCTTCTTGAGGATCGCCTCGATGTCGCTGAAGTCCTCCGCGGGCTGGGCGCGGGGCGCGGTCGCGGGCTGGGCCGCGGGGCGGGTGCCCAGACCCAGGGAGGGCGCGGAGGCGGTCGGGGCGACGGCCTCGCGCCGGGCCGCGGCGCGGGCCGCCCTGCGCTCCTTGCGGGTGCCGCCGCGACGGCGCTCCACCGCGCGGGTGGTCATGAACATCGCCCAGGCGAGGCCGAGCACGCCGAAGCCCGCCCAGGCGGTGGGACTGAACGCGGTGTTCGCCAGCCACTCGACGACTCCGGTCATCACCAGCCCCAGGGGCACCAGCGAGTACGCGGCGATCCGCGCGGCCGTGAGGAAGCGCTTGCGGTACGCCGTGATCGCCGCGATGCCCAGGCCGGCCGCGGCCACGGCGGAACAGACGGTCTCGGCAATCATCCGGTCCTCCAGGTGTACCGCGTCGGGTCAGGGTGGTTCGTCCCTTCCATCCTGCACCGTCACCACCCTCCGCGGCCACGTCCCGGCCCGAGATCAGGGAGATCTCCGGGTCGTCTCCTCCGCAGGTGCCGGTCGGGGGCGTGCGTCCCGCGCCGGTCGGCGCGGTGCCGGGCCGGAGGGGGCGGGCGCCGCGCTGCTGGGAGACTGGGACCATGAACGACTTCCCCGCCGGCCGATCCGCCGCCCCCGTCCTGGACGTCTGGTGCGAGCTGCAGTGCCCGGACTGCCGCACCGCCCTGGACGACCTCCGCGCCCTGCGCGCCCGCTACGGCGACCGCCTGGAGCTGCGGTTGCGGCACTTCCCGCTGGAGAAGCACAAGCACGCGTTCGCCGCGGCCCAGGCCGCGGAGGAGGCGTTCGCGCAGGGGCGGGGGTGGCCGTACGCGGAGGCCGTCCTCGGCCGGGTCGAGGAGCTGGACCGCGAGGGCGAACCCTTCCTGGTCGGGGTGGCCCGGGAACTCGGCCTGGACGCCGAGGAGTTCGACACCGCCCTGGTCGACGGCCGGCACATCCTGATCGTCGACGCCGACCACGCCGAGGGCAAGGCCATCGGCGTGACCGGCACTCCGACGTACGTGGTCGGCGGTGAGCGCCTGGACGGCGGAAAGAGCCAGGACGGGCTGCGCGAGCGCGTCGAGGAGATCGTGGACCGGCTGCTGTCGGCGGACCCGGCCCCCTGACGCGGCCCCGGCCGGGCGGGTCCCTTTCCGCTCGGCCCCGTCCCGCCCTCCGGGCGGACGGGGGGACTCCCGCAACAGGTCCTACAGGAGATCCTTGGCGAGGTTGTGGGCGGTCGTCGTGTAGCCGAGTGAGGTGTAGAGCCGCTCGGCCGGGGTGTTCCCCGCGAAGACGTGCAGGCCGACGCGGTCCCTGCCGCCGGCCACCGCCTGCGCCTCCGCGAGGAGCATCAGCGTCCGGCCGTGGCCGCGCCCGCGGAAGCGGCTGCCGGTCTCCACGTCGAGCACGTAGGCCGTCTCGGGCCACAGGCCCAGCCACAGGGTGCCCACCGCGTCGCCCTCGTGCTCCAGAACGCTGATCAGCGTGTCCTCGGTGGCCAGGCCGTCCGGCAGGAACTTGGCGTGGCCGTCGTCGGCCTTGGCGCGGGCCTCGTCGGCGGGGACCCCGCTGTCGATCAGGGCCTGGGCGAACACCCCGCGCTCGTAGGCCAGCCAGGGGCCGTACTCCGCCCCGGTCATGGGGCGCCACGCGCTGCCCGCGGGCAGCGGGGGCGCGGTGCCGTCCAGCGGCTTCGCCATGTTGCGGCTGCGCACCGCGTATCCGAGGGCCGCGGCGAGCCGGAGGGCGGGGTCGGCGTCACCGGGCACGGACGCCTCCACGCGTGCGCACCCCCAGCCGCGCAGGACCTCCTCGGCGGCCAGTGCGGCCACCGTGGCCCGCCCGCGCCCGCGGTCCGGCTCGTCGATGCGCAGATCCCTCAGGCAGCCCACGGACGGGCCGAACTCGGCGTGCGTGGCGAGGTGTATCCCGCCGACGGGACGGCTGTTCACGCAGACCTGGTAACGGCGCGACCGGGTTCCGTCGGCGTGGTGCTGAAGCGGCTCGGTCGGCCGCAGGGTCGTGGTCATCAGGTGAGTTCTACCCAGCCGGCCGGTCCGCGGCAGCCCCTTTTCCCGCGGTCACGGATCGAGGTCGTCGCCGGCCCGCTCGTCGAAGATCCGCATGGCCTTGGCGGTCACCGGGCCCGGCGCGCCGGGCAGTTCGCGGCCGTCGACGCGGTGGACGGCCTGGACGTCGCGCAGGGTGGAGGTGAGGAAGACCTCGTCGGCCCGCTCCAGCACGTCGAGGGGGAGGTCGGTCTCCGAGGCCCCGGTCCACTCGACGGCGAGGGCGCGGGTGATGCCCGCGAGGCAGCCGGAGGCCACCGGCGGGGTGTGGATCTCGCCGTCCAGGACGACGAAGACGTTGGAGCCGGTGCCCTCGCAGAGCTGCCCGGCGGTGTTCGCGAACAGGGCCTCGCTCGCCCCCTGCCGGCGGGCGCGGGCGAGCGCGACGACGTTCTCGGCGTACGAGGTGGTCTTCAGGCCGGTGAGCGCGCCGCGTTCGTTGCGCGTCCACGGGACCGTGATCACGGCCGTGGAGTCCGGGCGGCGCCCGGTCGCGCCGAGGGCCACGACGAGGGTGGGGGCGTGCTCGCCCCGGTCGGAGCCGAGGGGGCCGTGGCCTGCGGTGTAGGTGATCCGCAGCCGGCCTAGCGGCATCGGGTCGGCCTCCAGCACGGCCGCGCAGGCGCGGCGCACCTCGCCGAGGTCGGGGTCGGGCAGCCCGAGGCCCCGCGCCGAGCGCGTCAGGCGGTCGAGGTGCCGGGTCAGGGCGAACGGCCGGCCGTCCACCGCCTTGAGCGTCTCGAAGACGCCGTCGCCCACGGTCAGTCCGTGGTCGAAGACGGAGACACGGGCGGACTCGCTGTCCTGGAGCCCGCCGTCGAGCCAGATCCTCACGATCGCAGTCCCTCTCCACTCGCCTCGTACGCGCCCGACGCTATCGCGAGCAGCCGGGACGCCTTCAGTTCGGTCTCCCGCCACTCCCCCTCGGGGTCCGATCCCCAGGTGATGCCCGCGCCGGTGCCGAACCGCAGCGCGCCGGCGGCGCGGTCGATCCAGAAGGTGCGTATCCCGACGGCCAGCTCCGCGGTGCCGCGGTCGGCGTCGACCCAGCCGATGCCGCCGCAGTACGGTCCGCGGGGAGCGGGCTCCAGCGCGTCGAGGATACGCAGGGCACTGGACTTGGGCGCGCCGGTGACCGAGCCGGGCGGGAAGGCGGCGCCCAGGAGTTCGGGCCAGCCCGCGTCCGCCCGCAGCTCGCCGCGCACGGTGGACACCAGGTGGACCAGGCCCGGGTGCTTCTCCACGGCGCACAGGTCGGGGACGCTCACCGAACCCGTGGCGCACACCCGGCCGATGTCGTTGCGCACGAGGTCGACGATCATCACGTTCTCGGCGTAGTCCTTCTCCAGGAGGTCCGCCTCGGTGCGTCCGGTGCCCTTGATCGGGCCGGACTCCACGACACGCCCGTCGCGCCGCAGGAACAGTTCGGGCGAGGCGGTGGCGATCTCGACGCCGTGCCCCGGCAGCCGGACCGTCCCCGCGTACGGCGCCGGGTTGCCGCGGGCGAGGAGCGCGGTCAGGGCGTCCACGTCGGCGTCCGGTCCGATCGGCGCGCTCAGGACCCGGCAGAGGTTGGCCTGGTAGACCTCGCCGGCGGCGATGTGCTCGCGGACGGCGCGCACTCCGGCGGTGTACGCGGTGTGGCCGAGGGACGACGTCCAGTCACCGGCGGCCGGTCCTTTCCACCGCCCCGGCCGCGGCGCGGGCACCGGCTCCTCCCGTACGTCGGCGAAGCGCGCGCAGGTCACACCGCCCTCGAAGTCGGCGCAGACGGCCCAGAAGCCGCTGGAGTCCAGGGCCGCGGGGTCGCTGGTGACGTCGAGGAGACCGGTGGCGACGCGGTCGCCGAACCGGGCGAGGGGAGGGAGGTCGAGCACACGGTCGAGTCTAGGACGGGTGGCGCGCGGGTGACCTGGCCATGTCCCCCCGGCGGCCGCCCCGCCGGGTCCCGGGCGGGCGCAGGGCAGCACGCTGCGCAAACGCGTTTTTGTGCTGGCCCCGGAATCCGCTAGAGTTCAACACGTCACCGGGCCGCGCAGGCGGAACGAAACGACAGGCGGACGTAGCTCAGTTGGTAGAGCGCAACCTTGCCAAGGTTGAGGTCGCGAGTTCGAACCTCGTCGTCCGCTCGAAGGAACCAGGGGATCTTCCCGAGCCCCTGCACTCCTGGTGGAGTGGCCGAGAGGCGAGGCAACGGCCTGCAAAGCCGTCTACACGGGTTCAAATCCCGTCTCCACCTCCAAGGACGATTAGCTCAGCGGGAGAGCGCTTCCCTGACACGGAAGAGGTCACTGGTTCAATCCCAGTATCGTCCACCGGATCTTCGGATCCCCCGCGCGATTAGCTCAGCGGGAGAGCGCTTCCCTGACACGGAAGAGGTCACTGGTTCAATCCCAGTATCGCGCACGCACGATCCATGGCTCCCGGGCCGTGGTCCCGAGGACGATTAGCTCAGCGGGAGAGCGCTTCCCTGACACGGAAGAGGTCACTGGTTCAATCCCAGTATCGTCCACACACCGAAGCCCCCGGTCCTCGACCGGGGGCTTCTCCGTGTCCGGGCGGGCGGCTCAACTCCCGCCTCGTCGCGCGTGCTTCGCGGATCGTCCCGGGTGTTCCGGACAGAGCAATGCCGGCGCAGCTCCCCAGCTGCGCCGGCATCTGTGCCGTCCGCCGCACCCCCGTCCCCACGGGGTTTCATGGGTGGATGTCCCCGCCCGGACCGCTCTTCCGGGCCTGGGGTCGCCGCTCAGCGCCCCAGCATCACGCCCACGGACGACGCCTGTGTGGCCACTGCCTCCCAGCCGTCGAATCCGACGAGGAGCAGGACCGCCAGGGGAAGGGCCATGAGCGTCGCCACCAGCGGGTGGCGACGGCCCTGACGGCGGGGGCGCAGCAGGGTGCGCTGCCTCGTGCGGATCGCCGTCCGCGCCGCCGTCCGGGCCATGGGCCCTCTCCTGACCTGTGTCGGTTGTCTTGGCAGCGGCGGGTGTCTGACCTCGGGGGACGAGTGCTGCACCCGCCGCTTGACCTCAAATCTAGGTCCGCGGGGGGCTGCGGCACGTCATGCCCTCGTACCGATTGCCGGGCCTCCCGGAGGATGAGCCACCTCCCGCGGTGTACTCCCCTGGGTGGAGAGCGGGTCCTACGACTCGGGGACTTCCCCGAGGGGGCGCCCGATGCGGTCCGCCTTCTCCGAGCCGTCCTCGCGGGGGACGGGCTGCTCGACCAGGGCCAGGACCCGGTTCGCCATGAACCGGGCGGTCCGCACCACCGTCCCGTTTCGGGTGACTTCGCTCACTTCCACCACGCCCCGGCGGACCGCCGTCTCCACCCGGCGCCCGGCCCTGCCCGCCACCACCTCGTAGGTGCGGGTCGTGTCTCCCGCGTCCACGACTATCTCCACGCGATCACCTTTCACAGGTCCAATCCCCCTTCTGTGACGGGCGGTTGATCAGCGCGCTCCGGTGAAGTCGCCCTGCTCGGCCGCCCTCTGACCACTCTTCGGATTCTCCCATCCGGCACTGACAATCCGTCGGGCCGAGAGGGCGCGGCCTCTGCGCACGGCGGGCTGTGGAAACGTAAGCTGTGGCACGTCATACGGACCGGGCAGCGGGGATGGACATGGCGATGATGCGCCTGAGGCGCGAGGACCCGCGCGTCGTCGGCTCGTTCAGGCTTCACCGGCGGCTGGGCGCGGGCGGCATGGGCGTCGTCTACCTGGGCTCCGACAAGAAGGGGCAGCGCGTCGCGCTCAAGGTGATCCGTCCCGACCTGGCGGAGGACCAGGAGTTCCGTTCGCGGTTCGCGCGCGAGGTCTCGGCGGCCCGGCGGATCCGCGGCGGCTGCACGGCGCGGCTGGTGGCCGCGGACCTGGAGGCGGAGCGGCCCTGGTTCGCCACCCAGTACGTGCCCGGCCCCTCACTTCACGACCGGGTCGCCGAGGAGGGCGCGCTCGGTGCGGCGGAGGTCGCCGCGGTGGGGGCCGCGCTGTCCGAGGGGCTGGTCGCGGTCCACGAGGCCGGTGTCGTGCACCGGGACCTGAAGCCGTCCAACATCCTGCTGTCCCCGAAGGGGCCGCGGATCATCGACTTCGGCATCGCCTGGGCCACGGGGGCCTCCACGCTCACCCACGTCGGCACGGCCGTCGGCTCGCCCGGCTTCCTCGCCCCGGAGCAGGTGCGCGGCGCCGCCGTCACCCCCGCCACGGACGTCTTCTCGCTCGGCGCCACGCTCGCCTACGCGTCCATGGGCGACTCGCCCTTCGGGCACGGCAGTTCCGAGGTGATGCTGTACCGCGTCGTGCACGAGGAGGCGCAGTTGCAGGGCGTTCCGGACGCGCTGGCCCCGCTCGTGCGGGCGTGTCTGGCGAAGGACCCGGAGGACCGGCCGAGCACCCTCCAGCTGTCGCTGCGGCTGAAGGAGATCGCGGCCCGCGAGGCCCAGGGGCTGGCGGACGTACGGCCGCCCGCGCC
>NZ_AGBF01000208.1 GCF_000225525.1 Streptomyces zinciresistens K42
GCCCGGCCGGGCGCCCTGCGCGCCGGTCAGCGGCTGGCCTCGCGCACCCGGCGGCTGCATCCGCGCTCGCTGCCGGGGCCGGGCCGGGCGTGGACCGCGGCACGGGAACTGCCGGCCGTCCCGGCGGAACCCTTCCGCGACTGGTGGCAGCGGACGAACGGCGGGAAGGGCGGGGCCGGGTGAACAGCAGGGAACGGATTCTGGGCCGGGTGCGGCGGGCGCTGGCGGACCTGCCGGACGACGACGTGCCGTACGAGGAGGCCGTCGCGCGCGGCTACCTGCGCGAGCACGGGCGGCGCGGGACGCGGGAGACGGTGGATCTGCTGGCCGAGAACCTGGCGGACTACCGGGCACTCGTGCACCGCGCCACCGAGAGCGAACTGCCCGCTCTCCTGGGCCGGTTGCTCGCCGAGCGGGGGTCGCGGTCCGTGCTGGTTCCGCCGCTGCTGCCGCCGGAGTGGCTGTCGGCCGCCGACGCCGCCCGCGTCGACGACCGCGAGGGGAGCACGCCGCACGAGCTGGACGAGGTGGAGAGCGTGGTCACCGGCTGCGCGCTGGCCGTCGCCGAGACGGGCACCATCGTCCTGGACGGCTCCCCCGACCAGGGCAGGCGGCGCATCACGCTGGTGCCCGACCACCACATCTGCGTGGTGCGGGTCCCGGACCAGGTCGTCTCCTCCGTGCCGCAGGCGCTGGAACGCCTCGATGCGGCCCGCCCGTTGACCTGGATCTCCGGGCCCTCGGCCACGAGCGACATCGAACTGGACCGGGTGGAGGGGGTGCACGGACCGCGCACCCTGGAGGTGGTGCTGGTGAGCGGGGACTCGGACGGATAGCGGGGGCCGCGTCGGGCATCCGCGCGGCCTCGGCCCGGCGGTCGCCGACCGCGCGGCGGGGCGGCCTTCTCCGCGGTGGCCGCCGGGGGCCGCCGGGGGCCGCCCCCTCAGCGCACGCCGGCGGCGTCCAGGAGTGCGGTCGCGGTCGGCAGCGCCAGTCCGTCCGTCCACGGTCTCGACGCCCGCCCCCGCACGGGCGCTCGCGCCGTCGAAGACCGGCGTCAGCCGGCGGGCGAGCAGGTCGGCGTCCGGCGCCCCCGCCTCGGCGGCCAGGGTGCGGAAGGACTCCTTCATCGCCTCCCTGGCCCCGCGCGCGACGGTGCTCGCCGGGTGGCCGGGGTCCGGACCGACCGGTTTCCGCGAGGCGGGCGGAACGCCCCCGTGACCCGGGGAACCCTCGGGGGTGGGCCCCGGAAAAAAATCAGGGTGCGCCCCCGATGGCCGGGCGGGGCGGCCTTTCCTACGCTCGGCGAAAGCGGAGGGGGCTTCCATGAAGGCGGTCGTGCAGGACCGGTACGGCTCGGCGGACACGCTCACGTTCACGGACATCGACCGGCCGGAGCCGGGCGCCGGGGAGGTGCTGGTCCGGGTGCACGCGGCCTCGGTCAACGCCTACGACTGGCACTTCATGCGCGGCGACCCGCTGATCGGCCGCGGGGTCATGGGATGGCGCCGCCCGCGCAACCGCGTCCGGGGCCGGGACTTCGCCGGCCGGGTGGAGGCGGTGGGCCCCGGCGTCGCGGGGCTCGCGCCCGGCGACGAGGTGTACGGCGAGGCCGACGGCACCTTCGCGCAGTACGTGTGCGCGCGGGCCGCCGAGACCGGACCCAAGCCCGCCCGGCTCACCTTCGAGCAGGCGGCGGCGATGCCGCTGGCGGCCAACACCGCCCTCATCGGCCTGCGCGACGTCGCCCGGGTCCAGCCGGGGCAGTCGCTGCTGGTGAACGGCGCGTCGGGCGGGGTCGGCACCTTCGCGGTGCAGCTCGGCAAGGCGTACGGCGCGGAGGTCACCGCCGTGTGCAGCACGAGGAACGCCGACCTGGTCCGCTCCCTCGGCGCCGACCACGTCGTCGACTACACCCGGGACGACTTCACCCGGGCCGGCCGGCGGTACGACGTGGTGCTGGACCTCGTGGGCAACCGCTCGCTGCGGGAGCTGCGCGGCGTCCTGGCCCCGACCGGCGCGCTCATGCTGTCCGGGGGCGGCGTCTACGAGGGCGGCAGCCTCGTCGGCCCGATGGGACTGTTCCTCAGACGGCGGGCCGCGGCCCCCTTCGCGGGCGGCCAGCGGCTGCTGGAGATCGCCGCGCGCCAGAGCACCGCGAACCTCGCGGCGCTGCGGGAGCTGGCCGAGGCGGGCACGATCGCCCCGGTGGTCGAGCGGACGTACCCGCTCGCGGAGGCGGCCGAGGCGATCCGGTATCTGGAGAAGGAGCACGCGCGGGCGAAGGTCGTCGTCACCGTGTGAGGGCGACGACGACCCGCCGGGCTCACGCCTTCGCGTACTCCCTCGCCGTCTGCCCCTGGAAGTCGTACACGACGACCTGGTCGTCGCCGACGACCCAGGCGTCATGTCCCGGGGAGCAGACGAAGACGTCGCCGGGTCCGACCTCGCTCTCGCCCCCGTCGTCCATGCGGATGTGCATACGGCCCTGCACCATGTAGCAGTTGTGGTGCATCTGGCAGGTGTCGGTGCCGGCGAGCGGGGCCACGGACTGCGACCAGCGCCAGCCCGGCTCGAAGGTCGCCACCGCGAAATCGAGGTCCGTCATGTGGACGGCCTCCAGATGGCCCTGCGGGAAATCGCGCCGCTCGTCCGGCTTGTCGAGCGTCTTCACTTCCAGCATCGTGTGCTCCCTTCCGGCCGCGTGTGCCGCGGCCTGCCGCGGTGTGCCGCGGCCGGACCGGCCGTCCCGGAGGCCCTGGTCACCGCCGCGGGCGGCCGACCCAGTACCACTCAATCGTCCGCCCGGCCACCGGAGGCCGCCATCCGGGCCCGGCGCACGGCCCCGGGGGCCCGCCTCGCCGTCCGGGCCCGGGGCGCCGACTCGGCCGACGGGGCTCAGCCGCGCCCGGCGCACAGTTCGGCGAACCGCTCCGCGTCGACGTTCCCGCCGGAGACGATCACCCCCACGCGGGGCGGCAGCGCGCCCGCCCGGCCGGTGAGCAGCGCCGCGAGGGGGGTGGCGCCGCTCGGCTCCACGACGATCTTCAGACGTGCGAAGGCGAACCGCATCGCCTCCCTGATCTCGTCGTCGCTGACCAGCACGATGTCGTCGACCAGCCGCCGGTTGACGGAGAAGGTCAGCTCGCCCGGCGTGGGCAGGGCCTGCCCGTCCGCGATGGTCCGGGGCACCGGGACGCTGACCCGCCGCCCCGCCTCCAGGGAACGCCTGGTGTCGTCGCCCGCCTCCGGCTCCACGCCGATCATCCGGATGCCGGGATGCAGCCCCTTGGCCGCCGTGGCGCTCCCGGCCATCAGCCCACCGCCGCCGACGGGAGCCAGCAGGGCGTCCAACTCCCCCACTTCTTCGAGAAGTTCGAGCGCTGCCGTGCCCTGGCCGGCCATGACGTGCGGGTCCTCGTAGGGCGGGATGAGGGTGAGGCCCCGCTCGGCGGCCAGGGCCTTCGCGAGCGCGACCCGGTCGCCGGTGTAGCGGTCGTACGTGACGATCTCGGCGCCGTATCCGGCGGTCGCCGCCCGCTTCGACGGCGGGGCGTCCTCGGGCATGACGATCACCGCGGTGGTGCCGAGCTCCCGGGCGGCGAGGGCGACCGCCTGGGCGTGGTTGCCGGACGAGTAGGCGGCGACGCCCCGGCCGAGCTGGTCGGGTGTGAGCCGGCTGGCGGCGTGGTAGGCGCCGCGGAACTTGAAGGCTCCGACCCGCTGGAAGTTCTCGCACTTGAGGTGGACCTCGGCGCCGACGCGCGCGTCGAGGGTGCGTGAGCGCAGCACCGGGGTGCGGTGCGCGATGCCGCGCAGCCGTACGGCGGCGTCGCGGACGGCGTCGAGGGTGACCGGCGGGGTGGTGGTCGTCACGCGTGTCCTCCAGGGGGTGTCGGGCCGGCGGCCGCGCGGGCCTGCGAGAGATAGCTGTAGGCGGAGGCGCGCGAGATGCCGAGCCGGCCGGCGACCTGCTCGACGGCGCGCCGCACGGCGAAGACGCCCCGTTCGTCCAGTCCGCGGAACAGCTCCAGTCGTCCCGCGCGGTCGAGCGCCGCCCAACTGCCGCTCTGCCGGATCCGATGGGCGTCGAGGATGGCCTCCACGACCGAGTCGATGTCGTTGCCGAAGGTGGTGACCGGCGGCTCGGCGGAGGCGGCGGCGCCGCCGGCGAGGGCGCCGAGCAGGGTGTGCGCCTCGGTGACGGCCGTGAGGTCGAGGTTGACGCAGAGCGCGCCGAAGGCGGTGCCCGAGGAGTCGCGCAGCACCATCGTGGACGCCTTGACCAGGGTGCCGTCGCGGGTCCGGGTGAGGTGGTTCAGCTCGTCGCGCGCCTCGTCGCCGCGCGCGACGAGGCGCAGGCCGATCTCGCTCGTCGCACCGCCCACGTCCCGCCCGGTGACCGATCCCGCGACGGCGGCCACCGACTCCTCGGGCCGCCGGTAGTCGTGGAGCACCACCTCGCACATCGGCCCGAACGTCGCCACGAGACCGTCCACGACCGGTTTCAGCGCGGCCACGATCGCGTCGCGCTCCGCCTCCCGTGCCCGTCCGCCCGTCATCGCACCCCTCCGCGGCCCGCTCCCGGACCGGGCCGCCCCCGGTCCACGACCTAGACTACTAGTCCAGACGCTGTACTGGTAGTCCAGTCTTCAGGGGTGGTCCCCTTCCGGTCCGTTTCCAGGGGTGGTGGTCCAGGTCCCTGGGTGGGTGGTCCATTTCCCGGGGTGGTCCCTTCTCCGGCGGGCGACGTACCCGGGCGGGCCGCTCTCAGGGGGCGGGGACCTCGGTCAGGAGTTCGGGGCCGTTGGCGCGGACGCTGTTCACGGCCGGGGAGACGCGGCGCGCGGTCAGGTGACCGCCCGCGGGCGGGGCGAGCAGGGCGCGCAGGCCGTCCGCGGAGCGGTGGCCGGGGTCGAGCCAGGCGTCGTAGTCGCCGGGGGCGAGCGCCAGCGGCATCCGGGGATGGACACGGCCCGCCGCGTCGGTCGCCTCGGTGGTGATGACCGTGCAGGTCAGCAGCCAGGCCGCGGGGTCGTCGCCGTCCTTGACGGCGGGGTCGCGCCAGAACTCGTACAGCCCCGCCAGGGCCATGACCCGGCCGTCGTCGGGGTGGATGAAGTACGGCTGCTTGCGGACCTTTCCGGTGGCGGTGTCCTCGACGGCGTCCCACTCGAAGAAGCCGTCGGCCGGCAGCAGGCACCGGCGGCCGGCGAAGGCGCGGCGGAAGGCGGGCTTCTCGTGGACGGTCTCCACGCGCGCGTTGATGAGCCGTGCGCCGATCTTCACGTCCTCGGCCCACGAGGGCACCAGGCCCCAGCGCACCGGGCGCAGCCGGCGTACGGCGGGGGCGTCCTCGCCCGCACCGCGTGGGGCGCGCTCCAGCACCGCCCAGACCTCGTCCGTCGGCGCCACGTTCCAGCTGGGCGCCAGGGTCTCCTCGGGACGCCACTCGGTGACCTCGAACAGCTGGACGAGGTCCTGGGGGCTGCGGGTGGAGGCGTAGCGGCCGCACATACGGCCACTGTGCCACGCGGCGGCGGCGCGGTCCCGACGACGGCGCGCGGCGCCCTCCCGGCTTCCCGGCTTCCCGGCTTCCCGGCTTCCCGGCTTCCCGGCCCACACTCCCTCCCACCCGCGGCCACTCCCGGGGCGAGACCACACAGCGCTGCACGACACAGCGCCACACCACATAGCGCGGCGCCACACAGCCGCCACACCACATAGCGCCACACCACAGCGCGACACCACACAGCGCTGCACCACACAGAGCGGCGCGCCCCGGGCCTGCCCGGCGGCTCCGGCCGCCCCGCACGGCCTGCCGGGTTTGCGGGACGCCGACCGCGGCACTCGGTCTCCCGGGTGAGCGCGCTCCGTCGGGGTGACCTCCCGGGCGGGGTCGGGACTCCGGCGACGGAGCGGAACAGAAGGCGGCCGATGACGACGATCGGTGTGGAAGAGGAGTACCTGCTGCTCGACCCGGTCACAGGTCTGCCCGTCCCGCTCGCCGACAAGGTGCGCAGGGCCGCGGGGCTCGCGCCCTTCGTCGCGGAGCAGGAGGTGCAGAGCGAACTGCTCCAGGCGCAGGTGGAGGTGGCGACCCCGGTCTGCGGCACCCTGGACGAGGCGGGCGGGCATCTGCTGCGGCTACGGCACGCGGTGACGGCGGCGGCCGAGCGCCACGGCTGCCGGGTCGCCCCCAGCGGGACGGCGCCGCTGCGCGACGGGCGCCCCGAGGCCGTCACCGACAAGGTCCGCTACCGGGAACTGCTCTCCCGGGCCCCGCAACTGGTGGCGGAGCAGTTGGTGAACGGCATGCACGTGCATGTCGCGGTGCCCGGCCGCGAGGAGGGCGTACAGGTCGTGAACCGGCTGCGGCCCTGGCTGCCGGTGCTGACCGCCCTGTCGGCGAACTCCCCGCTCTGGGAGGGGCACGACACCGGCTTCGCGAGCTGGCGCACGGTGGTCTTCGGGCGCTGGCCGGTCAGCGGGATGCCTCCGTACTTCACGGATGCGGCCGACCACGACCGGCGGGTGCAGCGGCTGCTGAGGAGCGGGCTGATCTCCGACGTCGGGCAGGTGTACTGGCTGGCGCGGCTGTCGGCCCGCTACCCCACGATCGAAGTGCGCTGCCTGGACGTCCAGTTGAGCGTGGACGACGCGGTGCCGCTGGCGGGCCTGGTCCGGGCCCTGGTCACCACCGAACTGGCCGCGGCCGCCGCCGGCGAGCCCGCGCCCGACCTCGCCCCCGAACTGCTGCGGGCCGCGCTGTGGCACGCGGCCCGGCACGGCGCGGGCGGCACCCTGGTGGGCCCGGACGGCGACTCCCGCCCCGCGCGCGAGGTCCTGGACGCCCTCCTCGGGCATGTGGCTCCGGCGGCTCGACGCGGCCGGGGACACCCGGCAGGTGACCGCCCTCACCGACCGCCTCCTGCGGGACGGGACCGGGGCGGACCGCCAGCGCGCCGCCTTCGCGCGGGGCGGCCTGCGGGCGGTCACCGACCTGATCGTGGCGCACGGCACCCGGTCCTGACCCGCCACCCGGCACCCGGCACCCACCGCCCGGCGCCCGGCGCCCGGCGCCCGCCACCCGGCGCCAGCTCCTGACCCACCCACTCACCCACTCACCCACTCACCCACCGCTCCGTGCCGGCGCACGGCACCCGGTCCACCCGCCCCCGTGCCCCGGCCGGCCCGTTTCCGGCCGGCGGACACGGGGGACACGACGTGCGTGGTGGCCTACGGAGCGCGGCGGCGCGCACGACACGGACACGGCGGCCGGCGGCTGCGCTTCGACGGCTGGATCGCGGGCCTGGGCACGTCCTCGGGCACCCGTCTGGTGCTGGGGCACTGGCCGCGTTCGCCGTTCGGTCCGTTCAGCGACGTGATGGTGGAGCGGGCCGACGGCGAACGGCTGCTGCTCGCGCCCACCGCGCGGACGGCCCGCTTCATCGCCGACACCTACCGCTTCGACACCGTGCGCGTCGTCCCCGTGGACGTGCGGGTCGCCGCGGGCACCTGGACGGTCGCGGCGGGACCCCTCCGGCTCGGCTTCACCACCGGCCGTCGCGGCCCGCTGGGCTGGGTGCTGCGCGCGGTCCCCGCGGCGCTCGCCCGCCGTCCGGCGTGGAGCGCCGTCACGGACGGGCCCGCGCGGCTGCTGCTGCCGGGCGTACGGACCCGGGGCAGCGCGGGCGCGGGCCGCCGGGAGTGGTACGGCGCCCTCGACCTGCGGCCGGTCGTCATGTCCTGGGCGGTGTGGGAGGGCCGTGACCTGGGCGTTCAGGCACCCGTTGACCCGCCCGTGCGGGTCGGCTTCGGCTCGGCGCCGCGCCGGCCCTCCCTGACCCGGGTCACCACCACGGTGGAGCTGGGTCCGCACGAGGAGATGCCGTGAACCGCCGCCGGGCGGTCAGGCGAGCCGGGGCACGATCGCGACCGGGCAGGCCGCGTGGTGCAGCAGGGTGTGGCCCACGCGTCCGAGCTGGAGGCCGAAGCGGCCGTGCCGGCGGCGTGCGCCGAGCACGACGAGGTCGGCCGCCGCGGACTGCTCGACCAGGACGTGGTGGGCCGGGCCGCCCACGGTGATCCGGCGCACGGGGACGTCCGGGTTCGCGGCGACGGCCTCGGCGAGCAGGGCGTCGAGCGCGGCCGCGGCCCGCTCCTCGCACTCCCGCGCGGCGTCCGTCGCCCGGCCGGCGCCCTCGTGGGCGGGGCAGCGCCAGGCCCGTACCGCGTCGAGGGCGCAGCCGCGTGCCGCGGCCTCCGCGAAGGCGAAGGGCACGGCCTGCGCCGAGGCTGCCTCGTCCCCGGCGCCGAACAGGATCCGCTCGTGCACACCGGCCAGGCCGCTGTCCTCGCCCCGGACCACGATCACCGGGCAGTGCGCCCGGCCGGCCACCGCGACGCTCACCGAGCCGAGCAGCATGCCCTTCAGCTCGCCGCGTCCCCGCTCCCCGGTCACCAGCGCGAAGGCGTTGCCGGCCTCGTGGAGCAGCGCGTCGACCGGGTCGGCGGGGACGATGTCGGTGCCGACCGACAGGGCTGGGGCGCGCCGCGCGGCGCGTTCGGCGGCCGAGGCGACGAGGTGTTCGGCGAGCATCCGCTCGGAGAAGGGCTGCCGCCCCACCGGCGGGGCGGTGCCCGCGTAGTGCTCCCAGAGGGAGCCGTACACCAGGCGCAGCGGCAGGTCTCTGCGGACGGCCTCGTCCGCCGCCCAGTCGACGGCCCGCAGACAGCCGTCGGACCCGTCGACGCCCACGACCAGGGGGAGTGTCATCGTCGTCACCGCCTTCCGCCCGGCCGTCGCCGGGGCGGCACGGGCTCCGATTCCACCGTGTCACCGGGCGGGGCCGGGTGCGAGAGGCGGTCGGGCAGGACCGGGGGACGTTCGGCCCGGGGCTGCGGGGCCGGGCGGCAGCGGCCGCCCGGGGTCATCCGGGCGGCAGCGGCACCCACCACACCAGGCGGGTGCCGCCGCCGGCTGCCTCGTCCAGTTCCAGTTCGCCGCCCGACTGCCGGGCCCGCTCGGCCATGTTGCGCAGTCCGCTGCGGCGTCCCCCGGCCGGGACGCCGACGCCGTTGTCGGCGACCGTGAGCCGGACCTCGCCGGAGTCGGCCGTCAGGGCGATGTCGGCGCGGTCGGCGCGGGCGTGGCGGGCGATGTTGGTGAGGGCCTCGGAGAGGACGGCGACCACGTGGTCGGCGATCTCGCGCGGCACGTTCGTGTCGAGCAGCCCCTCCATGCGCACGCTCGGCGCGAAGCCCAGCACCGGGGCCGCCTCCCCCGCGATCCGCACGATCCGGGCCCGCAGCCCGGCCCCGCCGGAGCCCTCGCGGGACCGCAGGCCGAAGATCGTCGAGCGGATGATCTTGATGGTCTCGTCGAGGTCGTCGACGGCGCGCACCACGCGTTCGGACGCCTCGGGATGGTCGATGAAACGGCCCGCGCTCTGCAACGTCATCCCCGTGGCGAACAGCCGCTGGATCGCCAGATCGTGCAGGTCGCGGGCGATGCGGTCACGGTCCTTGAGCACGGCGACCTCTTCGGCGTCCTGGCGCCGCTCGGCGAGTTCCATGGCCACCGACGCCTGGGCCGCGAAGCCCAGCAGGGGTTCGATCTCCTTGCCGGTGAAGACGGTCCCGCCCGCCTCGCGGACCAGCAGGACGACACCGCGCACCCGGTTCTCGCGGGTGCCGACGGGCACGGCGACGGCGGGGCCGAGCCCGGTGAAGCGCCGGGGCCCGGCGGACAGCCGCTCGTCCCGGGAGACGTCCGGGCTGGTGACCGGCGCGGCCGTGGAGAACGCCTCGCCTATCAGGCTGGCGTCCACGGGCAGCACCAGTCCGCGCAGGGTGTCCGCGTCCGGCCCGAGGGCCAGCTCGACGGCGAGCGCGTCGGTGTCCTCCATCGGCATGGCGACCAGGGCCAGGGCAGCCCCGGTGTTCTCCCTGGCACGCGCGGCGATCAGCCCGAGGACCTCGCCCCGGCCCACGCCGGACATCAGCCGGTGGGTGATCTCGGCGGTCGCCCGCAGCCAGCGTTCGCGCAGCCGGGACTCCTCGTACAGGCGGGCGTTGTCGATGGCGACGCCGGCGGCCACCGCGAGGGTCGACGTCACCGAGACGTCCTCCTCGTCGAACTGGGCGCCGCCCCGCTTCTCGGTCAGGTACAGGTTGCCGAAGACCTGCTCGCGCACCCGGATCGGAACGCCGAGGAAGGTGTTCATCGGCGGATGGTTCGGCGGGAAGCCGTACGAGGCGGGGTGCTCGGAGAGCTTGGCCAGGCGCAGCGGCTCGGGATGGCGGATGAGTTCGCCGAGGATGCCGTGCCCCTCGGGGAAGTGGCCGATCCCCGCGATGACGTCCTCGCCGACCCCGACGGTGTGGAACGCGGACAGCCGCGTGCCGTCCGGGCCGATCACCCCGAGGGCCGCGTACTCCGCGTCGACCAGGACGGCCGCCGCCTCGACGATGCCGTGCAGCGCCTGCTCCAGGTCCAGCTCGCGGCCGACGGAGAGCACCGCCTCCAGCAGGCTGCGCACCCGGTCGCGGGTGCCGCGGGCCGCGTCCAGCCGGGCCTGCAGCTCCTCCAGCAGTTCGTCCAGCCTCAGCTGGGGCAGCCGTACTCGGGCTTCCCGAGGCTCCTCGGCGCCTGTCACCTGCGTCTCCTCCGGTCCCGTGGGCGGCCGTGCTCCGGCCGCTGCGGTGCCTGCCACGCTACCGGCCCGGGACGCGCCGCGGTGCGGGATCGGCCCCGGACCGGTGCCGGCCGCGGTGGGCCGTTCGGCCCTGCCGCGAGGACGGGCGGCACCTGCCGGTACGGGCCGCGGCGGCCGACGCTGGAGGCACGTCACGGCCGGGAGCCGGACGGCGTCCGCCGAGCCGAGGAGCGCAGCGTCATGGACCGTCATGCG
>NZ_AGBF01000207.1 GCF_000225525.1 Streptomyces zinciresistens K42
AGGCCGAAGGCGGCCTGGCGGGCGCGGGAGACCGGCGAGGAGACCGGCGAGGGGGCCGGCGCGGGGGCTGGCGCGGGGGCCGCCCGGCACCGGGTGCCGCCCCGCCCGCCCGCGCCGCTCAGGGGGAGGACGTGTCGACCTTCACGCGGGCCGCCAGGGGCAGGTGGTCGCTCGCGGTGGCCGGCAGGGACCACGAGCTCATCGGCTCGATGCCCTTCACCATGATCTGGTCGATCCGCGCCAGCGGGAACGACGTCGGCCAGCTGAACCCCATCCCGCTGCCGGAGGCGCCCTGCGTGGAGCGCATCTGGGCGGTGATCGCGTTCAGCGCCCGGTCGTTCATGGTGCCGTTGAGATCGCCGAGCAGGACGACCTTCCCGACCGGATCGTCGGCGATGGCCTCGCCGAGCGCGTCCGCGCTCTTGTCGCGCTGGCGGGCGGTGAACCCGGCCTCCAGCTTCACGCGCACCGAGGGCAGATGCGCGACATAGACCGCGACCCGCCCGGCCGGCGTGCTCACCGAGGCCCGCATGGCACGGGTCCAGCCCAGCTTGATGTCGACCGGCTTCACCCCGCTCAGCGGGTACTTGCTCCACAGCCCGACCGTGCCCTGCACCGAGTGGTACCGGTACGTCGGGGCCAGCGCCTTCTCGTAGGCCGGGACCGCGGCGGCCGTCAGCTCCTCCAGGGCCAGCACGTCCGCGCCCGAGGCGGCCACGTCCCGGGCGGTGCCCGCCGGGTCGGGGTTCTCCGCGTTGACGTTGTGCGTGGCCACCATCAGATCACCGCCCGCACCGGTCTTGTCGCTGAGCAGACCGCCGAAGATGTTCAGCCAGACGACCGCCGGTACCAGGACCGCGATCAGCGCGGTCGCCGAGCGGCGCACCAGGGCCAGCAGGAGCAGCAGCGGGACGAACACCCCCAGCCACGGCAGGAAGGTCTCGGTCAGGCTGCCGAGGTTGCCGATGGCGTTCGGGATCTTCGCGTGCAGCAGCATCACCAGGGCGAGCAGCAGCGCGCAGGCCGCCACCACCAGACCCCGCCGCCAGATGCGCGGATCGTTCCGCCAGCCCGAGGCCGGGCGGCCCTTGAAACGGTCCGTCAGGCGCCGGAGCCGGGTTTCCCGGCGCTCGGGTCCCGAGCCGCCGCCGTCCGTCTCCGTCACATACGCCTGTTGCGCCATACCGTCGCCTCACTGCCTGCCGTGCACCACCGTCGTCCCCCGCGCCCACACCAGACCCTAGGGGATGATCGGCTCCGTTCCCGCCGTACCCGTGACGGCCGTACAGGAGCGAGGACGTGCAACTCCGCTCCGGGAGTTCCGGCGGCGCCGGAGAAAGCGCGCTCTGTGACGAAACGCGCACACGCGTGCTACGGACTCGGTGAACTGACGGGCCGTAGACCTTCGAGGACGGCGTCGGCCATCTGCTCGGCCAGTCCTTCGGGGAGTTCGGCGTCGGGGCGCATCACGGCCCGCACCAGCATCGGCCCGAAGACGATGTCGTTCATCACGTCGACGTCGATGTCCGCGCGGAGTTCGCCGCTGCGCTGCCCGCGCAGCAGCAGTGCGTGCTGCTTGCGGCGCCGCGGCTCGACGACCTCGGTGTGATACGCCTCCCAGATCTTCGGACTGCGCTTCATCTGGGCGATGACGTTGTGCAGGAGCACCGAGGAGCGCGTCATCAGACCGCGCCTGCGCACCTGTTCCAGGAGTGCCACCACATCGTCGCGCACCGACGTGCCCGGCAGTTCCGCGTCCGGGGGTTCGGCGGCCCGTACGACGTCGACGAACAGGGCCTCCTTGCCGCTCCAGCGGCGGTAGATGGCGGCCTTGCCGACACCCGCGGTGCGCGCGATGCGCTCGATGGAGAGCTCCGCGAGCGGCACCCCGTCCTCCAGCAGCTTCAGGACGCCCTCCATGATGGCGCGCTCCACGGCCTCGCTGCGCGGACGGCCCCGCACGGGCCCGTCCTGCCGGGGGTGGCGGTCGGCGGGGCTCACTTGGTCGGTCCTTTCCGTGGGCTGTGCTGATTGTCCCCCGGGTACGGTGGCGGCGGGCCGCGGCGCCCCCGCGCGCCGCGGCGGCCGATCACTCCGACGCCACCAACTCCCGTTCCCCCTCGTCCTTCTGCGGTGCGGCGGTCCGGCCCGGCAGGAACAGCGCCACCACGACCGCGCCGACGACGGCGACGCCCGCGCCCCACAGGGCGGTGACGTGCATGGCGTTCAGGAACGCCTCGTGGGCCGGGCCGACCAGGGCCTCGCCGCGCGGGCCGAGCCGGGCGGCGACCCCGAGGGTGGCCTCGATCGACTCGCCCGCCGTGTGCCGTACGTCCGGCGGCAGCGCGGTCAGCCGGTCCTTGATGCCGTTGCGGTACGCCGTCGAGAGCACCGAGCCCAGTACGGCGATGCCGAGGGCGCCGCCGACCTGGCGGAAGGTGTTGCTCAGCGCGGACGCGGAACCGGCCTTCTCGCGGGGCAGGGCCTGCATGATGACGACGCTGATCGGCGTCATGATGTGCGCCATCGCGGCGCCCATCAGGAAGAAGACGACCTCCAGGATCCAGATCGGCGTGTCCGCCTCGAAGGTCGCGAACGCGGCCAGGGTCGCGGCGATCAGCAGCATCGCGGCCGTCGTGGTGGCCCGGTTGCCGAACCGGTCGACCAGGAGCCGGGCGCGCGGCGCGAAGATCATCTGGGCGGCGGCCAGCGGGAGCATCAACAGGCCGGTCTCCAGCGGCGAGTAGCCGCGCACGCTCTGGGTGTAGAAGACCGAGAAGAAGGTCACGCCCATCAGCGCGAAGAAGACCAGCGCGATGACGACGACCGCCGCGGAGAAGACCTTGTTGCGGAAGTAGCCCATGTCGATGGACGGATGGTCGCTGCGCTTCTCGAAGACGACGAAGGCGGCGAGGACGACGAGGCCCGCGCCGATCGTCCCGAGGACCGTGGGGTCGGTGAAGTCGGCGAGCTGGCCGCCCTTGATGATGCCGTAGACCAGCAGGACGAGTCCGACGACGGAGAGCACCACGCCGACGGGGTCGATCCGGCCGGGTTTCGGGTCGCGCGAGTCCGGCACGAGCCAGAGCATCAGCGCGAGGGCCAGCAGCACGATCGGCACGTTGATCAGGAAGACCGAGCCCCACCAGAAGTGGTCGAGCAGGAAACCGCCGGTGATCGGGCCGATCGCGATGGCGAGGCCGACGCCGCCGGCCCAGATGCCGATCGCCTTGGGCTGCTCTTCGCGCTCGAAGACGTTCATCAGGACGGCGAGCGTGGCGGGCATGACGAACGCGGCGCCCAGGCCCATCACCGCGCGGAAGGCGATGAGCTGGCCGGGGGAGCCGGAGAACGCGGCGAGGGCGGAGCCGACACCGAACACGGCGAGCCCGCCGAGCAGCACCTTCTTGCGGCCGAGCCGGTCGCCGAGGATGCCCGCGCTGAACAGCAGGCCCGCGAAGACGAGGGTGTAGGCGTTGATCGCCCACTCCAGCTGGCTCTGCGTGGCGCCCAGGCCGGTCGGGGCGGGGGTGGAGATGGTCTTGATGGCGACGTTCAGGATGGAGTTGTCCAGCACGACGATCAGCAGGCTGAGCATGAGCACGCCGAGGATCGCCCAGCGGCGCCGGTGCACCGCTTCCGGTATGCGGGTGGCTGGGGCGGCGGGAGAAGTCATGCGCCCGAACCTACTCCCATTACGATACGGAACCGTCTCGTATCTTATTTTTCTTACCCAGGACTTACGCGGCGGCGTGCAGGTCCGCGCGGGCCGCAACTCACACGGGGCCGGTCTGGCCCCCGCAGGCACGAAGTGCCACCATGGAAACGGTCCGGGGACGCCGTCAGGGTGCCTCGAGATGACATGAAGGAGCCGTTGCCATGACGCAGCTCTCGGCTGCCCAGACGCCTCAGGCGAAGCCCTCCGACAGCGGAAAGGCGCTGTACGGGGGCAAGAGCACCCGCCGCATCACCGTGCGCGACATCGCTCTCGCCAAGGAGCGGGGCGAGAAGTGGCCCATGCTCACCGCCTACGACGCGATGACCGCGTCCGTGTTCGACGAGGCCGGCATCCCGGTCATGCTCGTCGGGGACTCCGCGGGCAACTGCCACCTGGGCTACGAGACCACCGTGCCCGTCACGCTGGACGAGATGGCCATGCTCTCGGCGGCCGTCGTACGGGGCACCTCCCGCGCCCTCGTCGTCGCCGACCTGCCCTTCGGCTCCTACCAGGAGGGACCGGTCCAGGCGCTGCGCTCGGCCACCCGGCTGGTCAAGGAGGCCGGTGTCGGCGCGGTCAAGCTGGAGGGCGGCGAGCGCTCGCACCGCCAGATCGAGCTGCTGGTGGAGTCCGGCATCCCCGTCATGGCCCACATCGGCCTGACCCCGCAGTCCGTCAACGCCATGGGCTACCGCGTCCAGGGGCGCGGCGAGGAGGCCGCGGCGCAGCTCCTGCGGGACGCCAAGGCGGTGCAGGACGCGGGCGCGTTCGCGGTCGTCCTGGAACTGGTCCCGGCCGAGCTCGCCGCCGAGGCGACCCGGGTACTGCACATCCCGACCGTCGGCATCGGCGCGGGCGCGGAGACCGACGCCCAGGTCCTCGTCTGGACGGACATGCTGGGCCTGACCGGCGGCCGGGTCCCGAAGTTCGTCAAGCAGTACGCCGACCTGCGCGCGGTCATGGGCGGGGCGGCGAGGGCGTTCGCCGAGGACGTCGTCGGCGGCACGTTCCCCCGGGAGGAGCACTCCGTCCACTGACGGCCCCGAACCACTGCGGCACCGGGCGCCCCGCCGATCGTCCCCCGTCGGCGGGGCGCCCCCGCGCCCGCACGCGGCGGCGGACGCCGATATCTTGAACCGGGGATGCGCGTTACCTGCGCTGCCCGGTATGCGGCTGCTGCGCTCCACCGACCCGGCACTGCGCCTCCTGATGCGGCTCGCCGTCCTCGGGGACGCCACGCCGACGACCCGCGAGGTCGCGGCGGACATGGAGGTGCCGTACACCCACGTGACCACACGACGGCCAACCCGCCCATCGGGCCCGGGGCGGTCGCGGCCTCCTCGACGGTGCGCCACTCGCCCTCGTGGCCGATGACATCGCCGGCGCTGATCAGGGCAACTTAAAGCGGGGTGGGTCCCGCGAAGCCCGGCGTCACGGATGCGCGGGGCCCGGCGTCACGGATGCGCGAAGCCAGGCGTCACGGATGCGTGAAGCCAGGCGTCACGGATGCGCGGGGCCTGGCATTACGGATGCGGGGGCGAGCAGGCAAGATGGGCGACGGAGCGGTGCGACGAGACCGGCTGCCGGGCCGGGACGGCATCCGGAGCCGGGCGTTCAGCCCCGGGCCGTCGCGGCGATCAAGGTCCGCAACGCGCCCGAAACGGTGTTGTGGTGTGATGCTCAGGTGCCCGACCGCCTTCCGCCGCACCGGAGACAGGCGGCCTGACCAGCAAGGATGGGGAAGCGCAAGATGGACAAGCAGCAGGAGTTCGTGCTCCGGACGTTGGAGGAGCGCGACATCCGGTTCGTACGCCTGTGGTTCACGGACGTGCTGGGCTTCCTGAAGTCCGTGGCCGTGGCCCCCGCCGAGCTGGAGCAGGCCTTCGACGAGGGCATCGGCTTCGACGGGTCCGCCATCGAGGGCTTCGCCCGGGTGTACGAGTCCGACATGATCGCCAAGCCCGACCCGTCGACGTTCCAGGTCCTGCCCTGGCGCGCCGAGGCGCCCGGCACCGCCCGGATGTTCTGCGACATCCTCATGCCCGACGGCTCGCCGTCCTTCGCCGACCCGCGCTACGTCCTCAAGCGCGCCCTGGCCCGCGCCTCCGACCTCGGCTTCACCTTCTACACCCACCCCGAGATCGAGTTCTTCCTGCTGAAGGACCGGCCGCTGGACGGCTCGCGCCCCACCCCGGCCGACAACTCCGGCTACTTCGACCACACCCCGCAGAACATCGGCATGGACTTCCGGCGCCAGGCGATCACCATGCTGGAGTCCATGGGCATCTCGGTGGAGTTCTCCCACCACGAGGGAGCGCCCGGCCAGCAGGAGATCGACCTGCGCTACGCCGACGCGCTGTCCACCGCCGACAACGTCATGACGTTCCGCCTGGTCATGAAGCAGGTCGCGCTGGAGCAGGGCGTGCAGGCGACGTTCATGCCGAAGCCGTTCAGCGAGCACCCCGGTTCGGGCATGCACACCCACCTCTCGCTCTTCGAGGGCGACCGCAACGCCTTCTACGAGTCCGGCGCCGAGTACCAGCTCTCCAAGGTCGGCCGCTCCTTCATCGCGGGCCTGCTGAAGCACGCCGCCGAGATCGCCGCCGTCACCAACCAGTGGGTGAACTCCTACAAGCGCATCTGGGGCGGTTCCGAGCGCACCGCGGGCGCAGGCGGCGAGGCGCCCTCGTACATCTGCTGGGGCCACAACAACCGCTCGGCCCTGGTCCGGGTGCCGATGTACAAGCCCGGCAAGACCGGCTCCGCGCGCGTCGAGGTCCGCTCCCTGGACTCCGGTGCCAACCCGTACCTGGCCTACGCGGTCCTCCTGGCCGCCGGCCTGAAGGGCATCGAGGAGGGCTACGAGCTCCCGCCCGGCGCCGAGGACGACGTCTGGGCCCTCTCCGACGCCGAACGCCGCGCGATGGGCATCGAGCCCCTGCCCCAGAACCTGGGCGAGGCCCTGGCCCTGATGCAGCGCAGCGACCTCGTCGCCGAAACCCTGGGCGAACACGTCTTCGACTTCTTCCTGCGCAACAAGAAGAGCGAGTGGGAGGAGTACCGCAGCGAGGTCACGGCGTTCGAGCTGCGGAAGAACCTGCCGGTGCTGTAGGCGCCGGCGGGACCCCGTGTCGCCCCCGCCCCGGCCCCGGCCCCGGCCCCCGCCCCGGCCCCGGCCCCGGTCGTGGCGGGGGCGGGGGTGGGCCGCTCAGCCGGCCGGCTGGCGGGTGAGCGCCTGGTGCAGGGGTTCCGTCGCGCGGCGGCGGTACTCCTGGATCGACCAGCCGTTGCCGTCGGGGTCGGTGAAGTACACGAAGGTCGCGCCGTCGTCCGGGGCGTACCGGACCGGCTCCGAGACGTCCAGGCCGCGCTCGACGAGTTCCGCGCGGGCCGCCTCGATGTCGGCCACGCACAGCTGGAGGCCCTGGTAGGTGCCCGGTGCGGGGGTGGTCTCGCTCTCGGTCATGCCCCAGATTGCCTCGCCGAGGGCGATCGAGCAGCCGGAGCCCGGCGGCGTCAGCTGGACGATGCGCATGCCCGGCATGACCTCCTGGTCGATGTCGACGTGGAAGCCGACCTTGTCCCGGTAGAAGTCGCGGGCCCGGTCGATGTCGGTCACGGGCAGCGGGATCACTTCGAGGGTGAAGTCCATCGCTAGTCCTCCATGGTGAATCGCCAGCGGGTCTGGCTGAACGGCTCCCCCTCACCGAAGCCGAAATCCGCCCGCGGCGCCACCGAACGGCCCCGACCGGGCTCCGCGCGCCGGAAGCGGCCTTCTGCCGGGCCGTGCGCCGGAAGCGGCCTTCTGCCGGGCCGTGCGCCGGAAGCGGCCTTCTGCCGGGCCGTGCGCCGGAAGCGGCCTTCTGCCCGGCCGTGCGCCGGAAGCCGACGTGCCCTGCCCCCGGCCCCGCCCGGCGGCGGTCGCGGACGTCCGCCCCGCAGGCCGGGGGACGGCTCCCCGCGCGTCCGCCCAGACAAGGCCGACCCGTGGAACGCGTCGGCGCCGCGTCCCGGGAGTGCGGCTAGGCTCATCCGCGTACGACCTTGATCGGGTGCGTACGGACCCGATCGGACGGGAGGGCTGGCATGACGGCGCCGGGACGCAGGAGCAGTACCTTCACACGGCTGCTGCGACACGGCTTCACCGACCCGTCGGCCGCCGAGCGGCTCCTGGACGGCGCGGAGCTGGCGCTCGTCAGGAACGACCCGGTCCTGCTGGAGGCCCTGGGCGCCACCGCCGACCCGGACCTCGCCCTGCACGGCCTCGTCCGGCTCATCGAGGCCCAGCCCGGCCCCACCGACCGGCGCGAGCTGCTGGACACGGTGATAGCGGCCAAGCCCCTGCGCGACCGCCTGCTCGGGGTGCTCGGCGCGTCCGCCGCGCTCGCCGACCACCTCGCCCGGCACGCCGGGGACTGGCAGGCGCTGGTCATGTACGAGCCGCGGGACCTGCACCCCGGTGTCGAGGAGTTCGAGCGCTGCCTCGCCGACGCCGCCGACCCGGTCGCGCTGCGCGTCGCCTACCGGCGCTGCCTGCTGTCCGTCGCCGCCCGGGACGTGTGCGGCACCACCGACCTCGCCCAGACCGCCGCCGAACTCGCCGACCTCGCCACCGCCACCCTGCGCGCCGCGCTCGCCATCGCCTGCGCCGAGGCCCCGCGGGACGCCGCCCTGTGCCGGCTCGCGGTGATCGCGATGGGCAAGTGCGGAGGCCATGAGCTCAACTACGTCTCCGACGTCGACGTGATCTTCGTCGGCGAGGTGGCGGACGGCGCCGACGAGGCCAAGGCACTGCGGTCGGCGACCTCCCTCGCCGCGCACATGATGCGGATCTGCTCGGAGACGACCGTCGAGGGCTCGATCTGGCCCGTGGACGCCAACCTGCGGCCCGAGGGCCGCAACGGCCCCCTCGTGCGCACCCTCAGCAGCCACCTCGCCTACTACCAACGCTGGGCGAAGACCTGGGAGTTCCAGGCACTGCTCAAGGCGCGCCCGGTCGCCGGCGACCTCGACCTGGGCGAGGAGTACGTCGCGGCGCTGCAACCCCTGGTCTGGAAGGCCGCCGAGCGCGACAACTTCGTGGCCGACGTGCAGAAGATGCGGCGCAGGGTCGTCGAGAACATCCCCGTCGCGGAGCTCGACCGGCAGCTCAAGCTGGGCCCCGGCGGACTGCGGGACGTCGAGTTCGCCGTCCAGCTCCTGCAGTTGGTGCACGGCCGCGACGACGCCTCGCTGCGCAGCGGCACCACGCTGGACGCCCTCCAGGCACTCGCCGCCGGCGGGTACGTCGGCCGCGCCGACGCCGCTCAACTCGACGCCGCCTACCGCTTCCTGCGCTCCATGGAGCACCGCATCCAGCTCTACCGGCTGCGGCGCACCCATCTCGTGCCCCAGGACGACGCCGACCTGCGGCGCATCGGCCGCTCGCTCGGCCTGCGCGCCGACCCGGTCGCCGAGCTGAACCGCGAGTGGAAGCGGCACTCCGGCGTCGTACGGCGGCTGCACGAGAAGATCTTCTACCAGCCGCTGCTCGACGCGGTCGCCCAACTCGCCCCGGGTGAGGCGCGGTTGAGTGCGGGCGCGGCCCGGGAGCGGCTGATCGCGCTCGGTTACGCCGACCCGGCCGCGGCGCTGCGGCATCTGGAGGCGCTGGCCTCCGGGGTGACCCGCAAGGCGGCCATCCAGCGCACCCTGCTGCCGGTCCTGCTGGGCTGGTTCGCGGACTCCGCCGACCCGGACGCGGGCCTGCTGAACTTCCGCAAGGTCTCCGACGCGCTCGGCAAGACCCCCTGGTACCTGCGGCTGCTGCGGGACGAGGGCGCCGCGGCCGAGAACCTCGCCCGCGTCCTGTCGGCGGGCCGGCTCGCCCCCGACCTGCTGATGCGGGCCCCGGAGGCCGTCGCGCTGCTCGGCGACGGCGACGGCGGCACCCGTCTGGAACCGCGCTCGCGCGCCCATCTGGAGCAGGAGATCCTCGCCGCGGTCCGCCGTGCCGACGACGGGGCGCAGGCCGTCACCGCGGCCCGCGGCGTCCGCCGCCGCGAGCTGTTCCGTACGTCCGCCGCGGACATCGTGGACTCCTACGGCACCGAGACCAAGCCCGCCGAGGCCGACCAGGGCGCCCTGGTGGACCGGGTCGGCGCCGCGGTGTCGGACCTGACGGCGGCGACGCTGGCGGGCACCCTGCGCGCGGTGGTCCGGGCCGGCTGGGGCGACACCCTGCCCACCCGGTTCGCGATCATCGGCATGGGCCGGTTCGGCGGACACGAGCTGGGCTACGGCAGCGACGCCGACGTCCTGTTCGTGCACGAGCCGCAGGAGGGCGTCGACGAGCACGAGGCCGCCGCCGCGGCGAACCGGGTGGTCGGCGAGATGCGGCGGCTGCTGCAGATCCCGAGCGCCGACCCGCCGCTGCTGATCGACGCCGACCTGCGGCCGGAGGGCAAGTCGGGCCCGCTGGTGCGCACCCTGAAGTCGTACGAGGCGTACTACCGCCGCTGGTCCCTGATCTGGGAGTCGCAGGCGCTGCTGCGGGCCGAGCCGGTCGCCGGCGACGCGGAGCTGGCCGGCCGCTTCATCGAGCTGATCGACCCGCTGCGCTATCCCGCCGAAGGGCTCGGCGAGGACGCCGTGCGCGAGATCCGGCGGCTGAAGGCCCGGATGGAGACCGAGCGCCTGCCGCGCGGCTCCGACCCCAAGCTGCACAGCAAGCTCGGCCCCGGCGGCCTGTCCGACGTCGAGTGGACCGTCCAGCTGCTCCAGCTGCGGCACGGCTGGGCCGAGCCCGGTCTGCGCACCACCCGCACCCGCGAGGCCCTGGCCGCGGCGACCGCCGCCGGGCTCATCCCGGCCGAGGAGGCGGGCATCCTGGACGAGGCGTGGGTGCTGGCCACCCGGGTGCGCAACGCCGTCATGCTGGTGCGCGGGCGGGCCGGGGACACCTTCCCCGCGGACAGCCGGGAGCTGGCGGCAGTCGGCCGCTACCTGGGGTACGAGCCCGGCCACGTGGGCGACATGCTCGACGCGTACCGCAGGGTCACCCGCCGGGCGCGCGCCGTGGTCGAGGACCTGTTCTACGGCGGCTGAGCAGCACGGCCCGACCCGCGGCAGGCACCGGCCCGAGGGGCGCGGCACGCACTGGCCCGAAGTGCGGCACGGACCGGTCCGGCGCGCGGCACGCGCCGGTCCGGTGGACCGCCGGGCTAGGGTCTCCGCGCCGAGGAGGAGCCCGAACCGGAGGGCCGTGAGGCGGCCGGCGGGACCTCGGCGGACGGGACCCCCGGCGGGCGCGCGTC
>NZ_AGBF01000206.1 GCF_000225525.1 Streptomyces zinciresistens K42
GAAGGGCGCCTCGCCGGACGACGTGGCCGCCCGCCGCGCGCTCCAGCACCTTCGCGTA
Source organism: Streptomyces zinciresistens K42 (assembly GCF_000225525.1). GTDB lineage: Bacteria > Actinomycetota > Actinomycetes > Streptomycetales > Streptomycetaceae > Streptomyces > Streptomyces zinciresistens. The sequence continues at coordinate 59 of NZ_AGBF01000206.1, forward strand.
GTGCGCGAGGGCCGCGTCCAGGGCGGCCACGTCGTCCGGCGAGGCGCCCTTCTGCGGCCCGTAGACGGCCGGGGCGCCCTTCGGGCCGGTCAGCGGGTTGTCGACGTCGCTGGCGAGGACCAGTTCGACGGAGCCGAGGCGCGGGTCCAGGCCCGACAGATCGGCCGTGGCCAGTTCGCGCAGGCCGCCGCCGCCCGGGGGCACCGGCTCGCCGTCCGCGTCCAGGAAGCGGGCACCGAGGGCGCTCAGCATCCCGGCGCCGCCGTCGGTGGTGGCACTGCCGCCGACCCCGAAGACGATGGTGCGGGCACCGGCGTCCAGCGCGGCCCGCAGCAGTTCGCCGGAGCCGTGCGTGGACGCGGTCAGCGGGGCGAACACGCCCGCGGGCAGCCGCTGCAGCCCGCTGGCCTCCGCCATCTCCACGACCGCGGTGTCGCCGCGCAGCGCGAACGCCGCCGTCACCTCCTCGCCGAGGGGCCCGGCGACCCGTGCCGCACGGCGCTCGAACCCGGCCGCCACCGCGGCGTCGACGGTGCCGTCGCCGCCGTCGGCCACCGGCATCGCCTCGACCCGCACGTCCGGCACGACCCGGCGCAGACCGGCCGTCACCCGCTCGGCGACCTGGACGGCCGTGAGTGAACCCTTGAACTTGTCCGCGGCGATGAGCACGCGCTGTGTCACCTGTTCTCCCCTTGCTCTCCGGGCCTCGCGCACGTCAAGGCCAGTCGCGCCGCTGCGACCTTAACCGCAGGAGGGCCGTGCCGTCATGCCCTGCCCGGCCCCTGAGAACGCCCGGCGGGCGCACCGGGCGCGCACCCCTCGTGCGCTCCCCCGCCGAGGGCCGGGACCGGGGTGCGCGGGCGGCGGCCGGTTAGGCTTCCGGCCATGACGTCGACGCAGGACTTCGCCGCGTACATCGCCGGTCTCCCCCGTGTCCTGGCAGGTGCGGCCGCGCTGTTCCGGGACGCCGCGGGCCGGGTGCTGCTCGTGGAGCCGAACTACCGCGAGGGCTGGGCGCCAACTGGAGTACGGGCGGGTTCCCTGAGGGGCTGATCGGCGCGTCGTTCCATTTCAGCTGGCAGGAGGCTCGATGGGCTCCTACATTGACGACTCAGGATGTTGGGCTGTTCTCCTGAATTTCAGGACTCTCTGCTGAAACGTTCGTGGCAGATTCCGGGACTCGCGTGCTCTCCCTCCTACCGCCTGTCAGCGAACCGTCGCCCGCAGAGGCGGAGTTGCTGGGAGGCGAGCCCGGGGCTGAGCGACGTGCTGTTGCTGCAACGCCGGTACGCAGGCGGGGCGGACGAGGAAGACGAGTTGCTGTTCTTCGTGAACGCGCTGGTCGAGTACCAGTGGGCGCGAGACGTGGCGAGCCTGGCGTCCTCGACGCTGGACGGCCTGACGAAACCGGTGATCGAGGTGTGCGACCACTACGGTGTGGTCCCGTGGCGGTTGACGCCGCGTCATGTCGACGCCTACTTCGCCGGGGTCGGCAAGCGCCAGGCGCCGACGGTGCGATCGAAGCTGAACCGGATCGACCACTTCTTCTCGGCTCGACCCCGCCGAAGCGGTCCCGGTGCTCGTCGATGAACGCTACGAGCGCGTGTGTGGCCGGTCGGGCTCGGCCGCGAAGAAACTTGCTGCGGCCTTCAGGGTCTCGTTGGCCCGCTTCAGCTCGGCGTTCTCCTTCTTCAACGCCTTGAGCTGGGCTGACTCCTCCGTCGTCGTCCCCGGACGCGTCCCCGCGTCGACCTCGTGCTGCTTCACCCAGTTCCGCAGCGTCTCGCGGGAACCGATGTCCAGCTTCTCCACAACCGCCTGCAGGACAGCCGTCTCGTCCGGGTAGTCGTCGCGCACCTCGGCGACCATGCGCACCACACGACGGCGGAGATCAAGCGGATAACGGGAAGGTCGTGCCATGACTCGATCCTTTCATGAAATCGAGTCTCCATTCGACCCGGGGCGGTTCAAGCGGCCGTCCCCGGGAAGCACGTGCACCCCCAAATAGCGTCACTCCAGGACTGTGACCTGCCTTCACGATGGAGGTAGCTCGCTGTTGAGTCTGCCGACAGGCACTCGCTCAATGCGGGTCCAGCCCCTCCAGCCCCGCTCCTCCAGGATCGCCAACAGCCGCGCGGCGTGCGGTGAGGACTCGACCATGGCTGAGTCCAGCAGGTCGACGAACTGGTCGTCGATGCCGTCCTCGGCACCCACCTCGCCGGCCTCCACCGCGCGAACCATCAAGCGCTCCATGATGTCGGCGACCTCGACGATCCGCGGATCGTCGGCCGGCCAGTCGAGTGCACCGCTGAGAAGGCTGTAGAGCTTCACCATGTCGGGGTCGTCCAGTTCCTCGTGCTTCTTGGCGATCACGGAGTCGATCGAGTGCGGCACCTGGGCGGCAATCATGATCCAGGCGTCCCGCTCCATCTCGATGTAACGCTCCTCAACGCCGAGACCGCGCAGCCGGTCGAGGTAGACCACAACACTCTGCGGAAGCGCCAGGTGCTCTCCGGCGGCGAGCCTGGCGAGTCGCCTGCGAGTGTCCTGCAGCCGCCGGATCTCGAAACGCAGAGCCTTGTCGATCTCCTGGACGCCGCCGGCGAACTCCTCCGGGCCGGCGTCAAGGAGTTCCTGTACCCGAGCCAGCGGCACGCCGGCGTCTGCGAGGTTGCGGATCCGGATCAGTCGCACGACCGCGACAGCGTCGTAGGTCCGGTACCCGGACCGGTCGCGCTCGGGCTCCGGCAGCAACCCGATCCGGTGGTAGTGACGTACCGCCCGCACCGTCACCCCGGCGTACGCCGCAAGCTGGCTGATGGTGAGCACGGGTCTCAGACTGCCTCAGGCGATCTTCCGGCGATAGGCGGCCATCGCGAAGACGTACGCCACGACGAGGATGCCCACGCACCACGCGAGGGCGGTCCAGATGTCGTTACCGACCGGCTGCTGGGCGAACAGGCTGCGGATCGTGTTGACGATCGACGTCACCGGCTGATGTTCGGCGAACCAGCGCACCGGGCCGGGCATCGTCTTTGTGGGCACGAACGCCGAACTGACGAACGGCAGGAAGATGAGGGGGTAGGCGAAGGCGCCAGCGCCCTCGACCGACGACGCAGAAAGCCCGGGGATCACGGCGAGCCAGGTCAGCGCCAGGGTGAACAGAAGCAGGATGCCGGTGACCGCGAGCCATGCCGACACTTCTGCCCCTGAGCGGAAGCCCATGAGCACAGCAACGCCCACGACGAGCACGAGCGCGATCAGGTTGGCGACCAAAGAGGTGACGACGTGGGCCCACAGCACACCCGACCGCGCGATCGGCATGGACTGGAATCGTTCGAAGATCCCGCTCTTCACATCGGTGAACAGCCGGTACGCGGTGTAGGAGATGCCCGATGCGATGGTCATGAGCAGGATGCCGGGCAGCATGTAGTTCACGTACCGAACCGACCCGGTATCAATGGCGCCGCCGAACACGTAGACGAACATCAGCATCATGGCGACCGGAGTGATGGCGGTCGTGATGATGGTGTCCATGCTGCGTGTGACATGGCGCAGTGTCCGCCCCGTGAGCGCGGCAGTGTCGCTAAAGAAGTACGTGGTCATCCTCGTCCCCCAGATGTCGTGCCAGTAATGTCCCTCTTTTCGCCGCCGCTGATGACTGCGAGAAAGATTTCCTCGAGAGTCGGCTGCTTCTCGACGTACTCGACCTTGGCGGGCGGGAAGAGCTGCTTGAGCTCGGTGAGGGTGCCGTTCACGATGATCCGGCCCTGGTGGAGGATCGCGATCCGGTCGGCCAGCTGCTCGGCCTCCTCCAGGTACTGCGTGGTGAGCAGCACCGTCGTTCCGTGGCCGGCGAGCTCCTTGACCGCATCCCACACCTCGATGCGCGCCTCGGGGTCGAGTCCGGCCGTCGGCTCGTCCAGGAAAATCACCGGCGAATTCCCGATGAGGCTCATCGCGATGTCCAGCCGACGGCGCATCCCACCCGAATACGTGGACACTCGCCGCGCGCCCGCCTCGCTCAGCGAGAAACGCCTCAGCAGGTCATCCGCAGTCGCGCCAGGGTCGTTGAGGTGGCGCAGCCTGGCGACCAGGGCGAGGTTCTCCCGACCGCTGAGGATCTCGTCGACGGCCGCGAACTGCCCGGTGAGACTGACGGACTCGCGCACGTTCGCCGCTTGCGTGGCGACGTCGAAGCCGTTGACGCTCGCCGCCCCCGCGTCGGCTTTCAGGAGCGTGGCGAGGATCCTCACGGTCGTGGTCTTGCCCGCCCCGTTGGAACCGAGCAGGGCGAAGATGCTGCCCGGCACCACGTCGAAGTCCACACCGCGCAGCACTTCGAGCTTCCCGTACGACTTCTTGAGATCTTCCACGCGAATCGCCGGACCGGCGATCGATTGGGCTGTCATGGTCATCTGCCTCCTTCGCGGAGCTGTTCCGGGCGACTGCGCGGAAGCTCCTCCCGGAAGGGTGGAGGGTTGACCCAGCGTCAAGGTCAAGCCCGTTCAGACCACGGCGCTCAGATCGCCGACCAGCCAGACACACTTCAGCATTGACGGGCCGCTCGCCCCGATCTTGTTCGGCCGCGAACCCGCCATACTCATAGCTGTCGGTGAACCACTCACGCGTCGGTTCCTGCGACTCACCGGCCAGAAATCGACGAACCCGCCTGCTTCGCCGGGCGGCACCGTCGAGTCGGACCAGGGGGAGACGCCGCGTCAGGGCGCGCGCCGGGAGACGGCCGAGGAGATCGGCCTGGACCGGGAGCCGGGCCGGCTGCTCGCGGTGGACTGGTCCAGCGGGCCGGGCCGGCCGCCGCTGGTCGCGTACCTGTACGACGGCGGGGTGCTGGACGAGGAGGACTTCCGGGCGATCCGGTTGCAGGAGGAGGAGCTGCTGTCCTGGCGGCTCGTGCCGCGCGAGGAGCTCGCCGCGCGGCTGCCCGGCCCCCTGGGCCGCCGGGTCCTGGCGGCGCTGGACGTCCTCGCGGCGGGGTCGGGGACGGTCGAGCTGGAGGACGGCCGCCGGGTGGGCTGACGGCGGTCCCGCCGGCCCGGACCCCGCCCGCGGGGGTCAGAACAGTGCCGTGCCGCTCTCGAAGTCCAGCAGGCGCTGCTTGCGCTCCAGGCCGCCTCCGTAGCCGGTGAGGCCGCCGCCCGCGCCGACGACGCGGTGGCAGGGCACGATGATGCCGATCGGGTTCCTGCCGTTGGCCAGGCCCACGGCGCGGGAGGCGCCGGAGTTGCCGAGTGCGTCGGCGAGTTGGCCGTAGGAGCGGGTCTCACCGTAGGGGATGGCGCGCAGCCGCTCCCAGACGCTGCGCTGGAACGGCGTTCCGGCGAGGCGCAGTTCGAGGGTGAACTCCTTCAACTGACCGGCGAAGTAGGACTCCAGCTGCTCCTCCGCCTGCGCGAAGGGTGCGCCGGCGCGGGAGCCGAAGGTCTCCTCGGCCGGGCGGTGGCGCTGGTCGGCCATGTAGAGGCCGCACAGGACGCCGTGCTCGGCGACGAGCGTCAGGGGGCCGTAGGGGCTGTCGATGACGGTGTGCTGCTTCATCAGCGGTTCCTCACGAGGGTGCGGTGGCCGGCGTGCCTACGCCGGGAGGACGTTGATCGGGTGGCCGTCCGTCGCCCACAGGTACTGGACGGCGTACGCCCGCCAGGGCCGCCAGGCCGCGGCGCGGGCGGTGAGGGCCGCCGGGGTGGACGGCAGGCCCAGGTCCCGGGCCGCGCGGCGGATGCCGAGGTCGGTGGGGAGGAAGGCGTCGGGGTCGCCGAGCGCGCGCATGGCGATGACGTCGGCGGTCCAGGGGCCGAAGCCGGGCAGCGCCAGGAGGCGGGCGCGGGTCTCGGGCCAGTCGCTGTCCGGGCCCAGGCGCAGCGAGCCGTCGGCGAGTCGGCCCACCAGGGTGGTGAACGTGGTGCGGCGGGTCCGGGGCATCGCCAGCGTCTGCGGGTCCAGGGACGCCAGTGCGGCGGGGGTCGGGAAGAGGTGGGTGAGGCCGCCGCCGGGGTCCTCGACCGGCTCGCCGTGGGCGGCGACGAGGCGGGCGGCGTGGGTGCGGGCGGCCGCCGTGGAGACCTGCTGGCCGAGGACGGCCCGTACGGCGAACTCCGCCTCGTCGGCCGTGCGCGGGACGCGGCGGCCCGGTGCCTTGTCGACCAGGGGTGCCAGCAGCGGATCGCCGCGCAGTTGCCCGTCGACGGCGACCGGATCGGCGTCCAGGTCGAGCATCCGACGGCACCGGCTGATGGCGACGGTCAGATCGCGCAGGTCGCCGAGGGTGAGGCGGCAGGCGATGTGGTCGGGGCGCGGTGTCAGGGCGACCACGCCGTGGGCGTACGGCAGCCGGAGCGTGCGCCGGTACGCGCCGTCGCGCCACTCCTCGACGCCGGGTACGGCGGTCGCGGCGAGGTGGCCGAAGAGGTTGTCGGGGGTGAGGGGGGCGCGGAACGGCAGCCGCAGGGTGAGGGCGCCGGGGGTGCTCGCGGGGCCGCCGCGGGGCGCGCGGGCCCGCAGTTCGCCCGGGGCGAGGGCGAAGACCTCGCGGACGGTGTCGTTGAAGGTGCGGACGGAGGCGAACCCGGCGGCGAAGGCGATGTCGGCCATGGGCAGGGGCGTCGTCTCGATGAGGAGGCGGGCCGCCTGGGCGCGCTGGGCGCGGGCGAGCGCGAGGGGTCCGGCGCCGAGTTCGGCGAGGAGCTGGCGTTCGACCTGGCGGGTGCTGTAGCCGAGCCGGGTGGCGAGTCCGGGCACGCCCTCGCGGTCCACGACCCCGTCGGCGATCAGCCGCATGGCGCGGGCCACGAGGTCGGCGCGCAGGTTCCACTCGGGGGAGCCGGGGCTGGTGTCCGGGCGGCAGCGCTTGCACGCCCGGAACCCGGCCTGCTGGCAGGCAGCGGCGCTCGGCAGGAACCGCATGTTCTCCGGCTTCGGCGGGACCACCGGGCAGCTGGGCCGGCAGTAGATCCCGGTGGTCGTCACGGCCGTGAAGAACCAGCCGTCGAAGCGTGCGTCCTTGGACCGGACGGCCCGCACGCAGCGCTCGGTGTCGGTGTGCATCCCCTTCTGCATGGGTCCAGCATCGGCGACGGGGGCGCCGGGGGCTGGCGAGAATCCGACATGGACCTCGCCTATGCAGGGAGAGGGCGGGTCGCGTGGGGACGGGTCGGATGTGCGCCGGGTCACCCGCCGCGGTCAGGGTCCGTCGCCCGGGGCGCTCTCGTCCAGGCGGGCGGCGAAGATCGCGTGAGCCGGTTCGTCGAAGAGCACGAACCGCACCTCCCGGACCCGGGTGTCCGCCGTGCGCACGGTCTCCAGCGCGATCCGGGCGCCGTCGTCCATGGGCCAGCCGTAGACGCCGGTGGAGATCGCGGGGAAGGCGACCGTGCCTGCGCCCAGTTCGTCGGCGACCCGCAGGGACTCGCGGTAGCAGGAGGCCAGCAGGGCCGAGCGGTCCTCGCCGGCGGCGTACACGGGGCCGACGGTGTGGATGACCCAGGTGGCGTCCAGGTCCCCGGCGGTGGTGGCGACCGCCTGCCCGGTGGGCAGTCCCCGGCCGTAGCGGGAGGCGCGCAGTGCGCGGCAGTCGGCGAGGATCGCGGGGCCGCCCCGGCGGTGGATCGCGCCGTCGACGCCTCCCCCGCCCAGCAGGGAGGAGTTGGCGGCGTTGACGATCGCGTCGGCCCGCTCCCGGGTGATGTCGCTCCGCACGAGCCTGATGGTGGTCATGACTGCCTCCTCGGCGGTCCGGTGGGAGGGCGGGGTGGACGGCCTCACGGCTCCTGGCGCAGGCGCCGCCACACCGCCTTGGCCGCGTTGTGTCCCGGCATGCCGTGCACTCCGGGGCCGGGGGGCGTGGCCGAGGAGCAGACGAAGACGGCCGGGTGCGGGGTGGTGTAGGGGAAGAGGGACAGCTTGGGCCGCAGCAGCAGCTGGAGTCCGGACGCGGCGCCGGAGGCGATGTCGCCGCCGACGTAGTTGGCGTTGCGGGCGGCGAGCTCGGGCGGGCCGGCCGTGGCGCGGGCGAGGACGCGGTCGCGGAACCCCGGTGCGAACCGCTCCAGTTGGCGCTCGACGGCGTCCGTCAGGTCGCCGGTCCAGCCGTGCGGCACATGGCCGTACGCCCAGAAGACGTGCTTGCCCTCGGGGGCGCGCGTGGGGTCGGCGACGCCGGGCTGCACGGTGATCAGGAACGGCCGCTCGGGTGCGCGGCCCTCGCGGGAGACCGCGCGCAGGGCGGCGCCGATCTCGGCGCTGTCCCCGCCGACCTGCACGGTGCCGGCCCGCCGGGCCTCCGGGGCGGTCCACGGCACGGGGCCGTCCAGCGCGTAGTCGATCTTGAAGACGCCGGGGCCGTAGCGGAAGCCCGCGTAGTAGCCGCCGAGGCCGGCGATGCGGGCGAGCGCGGTGGGCGAGGTGTCGAAGACGTACGCGCGGGCGGGCGGGAGGTCGTCCAGGCGCTTGACCTCGTAGTCGGTGTGGATGGCGCCGCCGAGGTCCTGGAGGTACGCGGCGAGCGCGTCGGAGAGGGACTGCGAGCCGCCGCGGGCCACGGGCCAGCCGCGGGCGTGTGCGGCCAGGGCGAAGACCAGGCCGACGGCGCTGGTGGCGAGGCCGCCGAGCGGGGCGATGACATGGGCGACGAGCCCGGCGAAGAGCGTCCTGGCCCGTTCGTCGCGGAAGCGGCGCATCAGCAGGGTCGACGGGGGCAGTCCGACGAGGCCGAAGCGGGCGAGGGTCACCGGGTCGCGGGGCAGCGCGCTCAGGGGCAGCGACATGAAGTCGTGGAGCAGGGTGTCCCAGCGGGTGAGGAACGGGTCGATCAGCCTGCGGTACGCGCCCGCGTCGCGGGGGCCGAAGGAGGCGGCGGTCTCGGCGACGGACCGGGCCAGCACGGCCGCGCTGCCGTCGCGGAAGGGGTGCGCCATCGGCAGCTCGGGGTGCAGCCACTCCAGGCCGTAGCGGTCCAGGGGCATGGCCCGGAAGGCCGGTGAGTTGACGCCCAGGGGGTGGGCGGCGGAACACGGGTCGTGGCGGAAGCCCGGCAGGGTGAGCTCCTCCGTGCGCGCGCCGCCGCCGACGGTGTCCCGCGCCTCGAACACCGCCACGGAGAAGCCTCTGCGGGCCAGCTCCACGGCGGCGGTCAGTCCGTTCGGTCCCGCACCCACCACGACCGCATCCAGCATCGACGGCACCTTCGGACCCCTTTGTCAGGCGACGGCCTTGAGGGATCAGGATATGCCGGGGCACCGACGGGGCCGTCGCCCGGAGGTGCACCGGGCGGGCGACCGTGCCCGGCCGCCCGCCCGCTCGTACCGCCCGCGCCGCGCGGTGGGGCCGATCCGTGCGGCGGTCCGGGGCCGCCGCGCGCCTCCCCCGCCGCCCCGGGGCGGTCTTCGGCGGCCCTATGCGGCCTGTCCCACTCCGCCGGAGAGCAGGCCGGCGATCCTCGCGGCGGTGGCCGCGTCCCGGGCGGCCGTGAACGGCAGGGCGTTGCCCCCGGTGACGCGGAACGGCTCGCCGGTGTGCGTCAGATGGGCGCCGCCCGCCTCCTCCACGAGGAGGATGCCCGCGGCGTGGTCCCAGGCCGCTTCCCAGCTGAACGCCACGGCGTCCAACTCGCCCCGGGCGACGGCCAGATACTCCAGTCCCGCCGAGCCGCAGGGGCGCGGGCGCACGCCGTCGGTCCACAGGCCGAACAGCGCCCGCTTCTGCGCGTCGGTCGTGTAGTCCGGGTGGGACGTGGCGACTTCGAGGTCCCGGCCCGGCCGCGGCGCCCCGGCGCGCAGCGGCACGCCGTCGAGGTGGGCGCCCCGGCCGCGGACCGCCGTGGCGAGCTGGTCGCGGGCCGCGGCGTACGTCCATGAGGCCAGCGGGACGCCGTGCCGCACCAGTGTGACGAGGGTGCAGAAGGCGGGGTCGCCGTGCACGAACTGGCGGGTGCCGTCGACCGGGTCGACGATCCAGACCGGGGCGTCGCCCTGGATCGCGTCGTAGACGTCCGGGTCGGCGTGCACCGCCTCCTCGCCGACGACGACCGAGCCGGGCAGCAGGGCGCCGAGGGACGCGGTCAGCCGGCGCTCGGCGAGCCGGTCGGCGTCGGTCACCAGGTCGTGCGGTCCGCTCTTCTGCGCGATCTCGTGGTCGGCGAGCTGCCGGAAGCGGGGCATGATCTCGGCGGCGGCGGCCTCGCGGACCGCCTTCTCCACGTCGTCGGCGTGCTGTGCGAGAAACTCTTCGATGGTTTCGTTGTATTCGATCACTTTTCCATGAGAACACGCCGCACTGACAACCCCCGCCCGCCGGGTGGACGCCGGATGTCCGGGCGGTGAACATGCGGGGCCGCGGCCCGGCTCAGCGGCCGACCGCGTACCCCTGCATGCCCCGCGGGTTCGCGGCGGCCGACAGGACGCCGGTGTCCGGGTCCCTGGCGACCGCGCACAGCCTGCCCTCCGACCAGGCGTCGCCGACGGTGACGTCGTGGCCGCGCCGCCGCAGCTCCGCCACCACGTCGGGGTCCGTGCGCGCCTCCACGGTCACGCTCCCGGGCCGGGTGCCGCGCGGGTAGAAGGACCCGGGGAAGCTGTCGTTGTGCCAGTTGGGTGCGTCGATCGCGCCCTGGAGGTCGAGGCCGCCGCGCACCGGTGCGCGCAGGGCGACCGCGAGGAAGAAGTGCAGCTGCCACTGGTCCTGCTGGTCGCCGCCGGGCGTACCGAAGGCCATGACGGGCACACCGCCGCGCAGGGCGATCGAGGGCGTGAGCGTCGTACGGGGGCGGCGCCCCGGGGTGAGGGAGTTCGGCAGTCCCTCCTCCAGCCAGGCCATCTGCAGTCGGGTGCCGAGCGGGAAGCCGAGTTCGGGGACGACGGGGTTGGACTGGAGCCAGCCGCCGCTGGGGGTGGCGGCGACCATGTTCCCCCAGCGGTCGACGACATCGATGTGGCAGGTGTCGCCCCGGGTGCCGCCGTCGGCGCGGGTCTGCGGCTCGCCGGGCACCCG
>NZ_AGBF01000205.1 GCF_000225525.1 Streptomyces zinciresistens K42
GCGGCCGTCCGCCGGTCCGCCGGCCACCGGCCGCGCGTCCCGCCGGCGCGGCACGTGAGCGGGCCGGACGCCGTGCCCCGCGGCCGGGCCGCCGGCGGCACCGGGCGGGGTGACGGACGAGGGAGGTCCCTCCCGTGAAGGCCAGCATCCGGAACGCGTCCCTCGTCTCCCTCGCGGCGGGCACGGCCGTGATGCTCGCGGCCTGCGCCACGGACAGCGGCAGCGCCTCCGAGGCGTCGGGCGGACCGAGGATCGGCGTCCTTTTGCCGGCCACCGCCACGCCGCGCTGGGAGACCCAGGACCGGCCGCTGCTGGAGCGGGAGATCAAGGACCGGTGCGCCGACTGCACGGTCGAGGCCGACAACGCCAAGGGCGACGTCCTCACCCAGCAGCAGCAGATGGAGTCGATGATCTCCAAGGGGGTCGACGCGATCCTGCTCGTGGCCGTGGACGCCAGGTCGCTCGCCCCCTCGGTCGGCAAGGCGGACGAGGCCGGGATCCCCGTCATCGCCTACGACCGCCTGGCCGAGGGCCCCGTCTCGGGCTTCGTCTCCTTCGACGGCGAGGAGGTCGGCCGCCTCCAGGGCAGGGCCCTGCTGACGGCGATGGGCGGCAAGGTGCCCGGCGCGCGGATCGTGATGATGAACGGCGACCCCAGCGACCCGAACGCGGTGCTGTTCAAACGGGGCGCGCTGTCCGTGCTGGACGGCAAGGTGGAGATCCGCAAGTCCTACGACACCCTCCAGTGGCGGCCCGAGGTCGCCAACCAGAACATGAACGGGGCCGTCTCGGCCCTCGGCGTCGACGGCATCGACGGCGTCTACGCGGCCAACGACGGCCTGGCCGCGGGGAGCATCAGCGCGCTGAAGGCCAACAAGGTGGCCCCGCTGCCCCCGGTGACCGGCCAGGACGCCGAACTCGGCGCCGTACGCCGCATCGTCGGCGGCGAGCAGTACATGACCGTGTACAAGCCGTTCGGGCCCGAGGCCGCGGCGGGTGCCGCCATGGCGGTGGCCGCCGCCCGGGGGGAGCCGCTCGGCCGGACGGCCGGCGGCGAGGTGACGACCCGCGGCGGCGGACGGGTGCCCGCGGTGATGCTCCGCCCCGTGTCGGTGACCGTCGGGAACATCGACAGCACCGTGGTGAGGGACGGCGTCTACACGGTCCACCAGATCTGCACCCCCGCCCTGAAGGCCGCGTGCGCCGCGGCCGGACTGACCTGAACCGGCCCGGCCACCGCCGCGGCCCGACCCGACCCGACCGGGGAAGGAGGCCGATTCCGTGTCCGCTCCCCCACTGCTCGCGCTGCACGGGGTGTGCAAGCGCTACGGCGCCGTCGAGGTGCTCGTGGACATCGACCTGGAGATCCGCGCCGGCCAGGTCGTCGCGCTGCTCGGCGACAACGGCGCGGGCAAGTCCACCCTGGTCAAGGTGATCTCCGGGGTCGCCCCCGCGGACCGGGGCGTCATCGAGTGGAAGGGCCGCCAGGTGCACGTCCGGCGGCCGGGCGACGCCCGGGAGCTGGGCATCGCCACCGTCTACCAGGACCTCGCGCTGTGCGGGAACCTCGACGTGGTCGGCAACCTCTTCCTGGGCCGCGAGATCCGCCGGTACGGCTTCCTGGACGAGATGGAGATGGAGCGCCGCACCCAGCGGCTGCTGGAGCGGCTGACCAGGGCCGTGCCGGAACTGCGCGCCCCCGTCGTGTCGTTGTCGAGCGGCCAGCGGCAGACGGTCGCCATCGCCCGGTCGCTGCTCGGGGACCCCCGGCTGATCCTGCTGGACGAGCCGACCGCGGCCCTCGGACTCCAGCAGACCACCGAGGTCATGGACCTCGTGGACGAACTGCGCGACCGCGGCATGGGCGTGCTGCTGATCAGCCACAACATGGGTGACGTCAAGGCCCTCGCGGACCGGGCCGCCGTGCTGCGGCTCGGCCGCAACAACGGCTTCTTCGACGTGAACACCGCGTCGCAGGAGCAGATCATCGCGTCCGTCACCGGGGCCACGGAGAACGCGCCCCGCCGGCACACCCACCAGGAGGCGGCGTGGTGAAAGGGACCCCCGACACGGCGGACGGATCGCGCACCGGGCCGTCGCCCGCCTCCGGGGCCCGCGCGGCGCCCCGCCGCCCGGCCCTCGCCCGCTCCCTGGAGCGCTGGGGCGCCTTCGCCCGGCGCAGGCTGCGCGCGGGCGAGCTGGGCTCCCTGCCGGTGGTGGTGGTCCTCGCGATCGTCTGGATCACCTTCCAGTCCCTCGACGACAGCTTCCTGTCCCCGCGGAACCTGTCCAACCTCAGCGTGGACATCGTCGGCACGGGCATGATCGCCGTCGGGATCGTCTTCGTACTGCTGCTGGGCGAACTGGATCTGTCGGTGGGCTCGGTCAGCGGGCTCGCGGCGGCCGTCTTCGCCGTCCTCAACGTCAACAACGGCGTGCCGGAGTGGCTGGCGGTGATCGTGGCCGTGCTGGCCGGCACCGCCGCGGGCGCGGTGCAGGGGTACTCGTTCGCCCGGACCCGGGTGCCCGCCTTCGTGGTCACCCTCGCCGGACTGCTCACCTGGAACGGCCTCATGCTCTACGTCCTGGGCTCCAGCGGGACGATCAACCTCGACGCGAACGGGCTCGTCGCCGCGCTGACCGGCTACTACTTCACCCAGGACGCCGTCGCCTACGCGGTGGCGGCGCTGGCGGTCGCCCTGGTCTTCCTGGTGCCGTACCAGGACATGCGGCGCAGGGTGGCCGCGCGGATGCCGCACCGCTCGCTGCGGTTCGTCGTGGCGCGGGCGGCCGGGCTCGCGGTGGTCGCGTTCGCCGCCGCCTTCGTCCTCAACCGGTTCCAGGGACTGCCGCTGGCCCTGCTGATCTTCCTCGTGGTGGTGGCGGGCCTGGACACCGTGCTGCGGCGCACCCGCTACGGACGGCAGGTGTACGCCCTGGGCGGCGGCGTCGAGGCGGCCCGGCGGGCCAGTCTCGGGGTGACCCGGGTGCAGACGGCGGTCCTCGCGGTGTCCGGCACGATGGCCGCGATCGGCGGGCTGTTCCTGGCCTCGCGCATCACCTCGGTGAGCCAGAGCTCGGGCACGGGCGTGCTGCTGCTGAACGCCCTCGCGGCGGCCGTCATCGGCGGCACCAGCCTGTTCGGCGGACGCGGTTCGACCTGGTCGGCGGTGCTGGGCATGCTCGTCATCCAGTCGATCGCCTCGGGCATGGCGATCACCGACACCCCGGCCGCCGTCCAGTTCATGATCACCGGTGGGGTGCTGTTCGCGGCCGTGGTCATCGACGCGCTCTCGCGCCGCTCCCAGGAGGCGTACGGGCGGGCCTGACGCGGGCGGCCGGGGCGGGCGGGCCGCCCGCGCGCACGCGATGCTGGACGGGAGGCACCCGAGGACGGCGGCCGGGAGGTGAGGACCTTGCTCGCGGTCAATCTGCTGGACGGCGGCTCGGTGCTGGCCGCCTTCGGCGCCCTGGGCGTCCTCGCGGTGGTCTTCGCCGAGTCGGGTCTGCTGGTGGTCGGCTTCTTCCTGCCCGGTGACACGCTGCTGTTCCCGGCCGGGGTGCTGTGCGCGGCGAGCGCCGGCCAGGAGCCCCGCCTGGTGCTGTGGCAGGTGATGCTGTGCGCGGCGGTCGGGGCCGTGGCCGGCGGCCAGGTCGGGTTCCTGCTGGGGCGGCACGGCGGGCGCGCCCTGCTGGCCCGCCCCGACCGGCGGCGGCTGCGGGAGGCGGCGGCCCGCGCCGAACGGCTGCTGGCCCGCTACGGCTACGGCAAGGCCCTCGTCATCGGCCGCTTCGTCCCCCTGGTGCGCACGGTCCTGCACCCGGCCGCGGGCGCGCTGGGCGTGCCCGTGCGCACCTTCACCCTCTGGCAGGTCGTCGGCGGTCTGCTCTGGTCCCAGACCCTGGTCCTGGCCGGGTACGCCCTGGGCTCCTCGGTCCCCGGGATCGAGAACTACCTGCTGCTCCTGGTCGCCGTCGTCGTCGTGGTCTCCCTGCTGCCGATGCTCCCGCTGCTGACGGCGTCCCGCCGCGACAAGCACGACGACCGCTGAGGCGGGCGCGGCACGGCCGACCCCGGGCGCGGCTGCAACCCTCTCGCAACGTCGCCCGTGGTGCCCTGGGCGCATGGACGAGGAGACCCCGCGTGTCGAGCTCACCCCCGCTGCCGGCGACCTGCTGCGGCGGCTGCGGGAGATGCACGGTCCGCTGATGTTCCACCAGTCGGGCGGGTGCTGCGACGGCAGCGCGCCCATGTGCTATCCCGCGGGCGAGTTCCGTACCGGCGGCTCGGACGTGCTGCTCGCCGAGCTGGACGTCGAGGGCGTGGCGGAGCCGGTGACGTTCTGGATGTCGCGCGGCCAGTACGCGGCGTGGAGCCACACCCGGCTGATCGTCGACGTGGTCGAGGGCCGGGGCAGCGGCTTCTCCCTGGAGGCACCCGAGGGAGTGCGTTTCCTGATCCGTTCCCGCGTCGTCGGCGGTTAGGGGCCCTCGGGCCGTCGCCGTCTGGTGGACTTCCCCCCGAGTCCTGCCCGTGTGACGCGACCTCAGGGGGAACCGTGACGCCTCGCCGAAGACGCCTAAGACGCCTCGGCCCGGTCCGGACGGCGCTCGCGCTGCTCGCGGTGCTCGCCGCGCCGGCCGGTGCGGCCCTGGCGGGGGCGGCACCGGCCGGCGCCGCGCGGCAGGTCACCCCGATCGCGCCGGGCGTGGTGTACGAGCGGTTCGACATCCCGGCCGCGAGGGGCACGGCGCGCGCGCATCTGCTCGGCGTCGATCTGCGCGAGCCGCGGGTGCGTCTGGATCTGCTGTACCCGGGTGCGGTGGCGGCGCGGGCGCCCCTGTCCCGGCAGGCCGCCGCGCGGGGCGCGGTCGCGGGCGTGAACGGCGACTTCTTCAACATCGGCGAGGCGCAGCACCCGGGCGTCGAGGCGACCGGGGCGAGCGTGGGACCTGCCGTCGCGCGGGGCCGGGCGCTGAAGGGGGCGGTGCCCGACGGCCAGCGGTTCGGTCCGGCGCTGCCGCCCGGCACGGGCACCCGGGCCGTCTTCGGCGTGGGCGTCGACCGCCGGGCCCGGCTCGGCGCGCTGCGGCTGAGCGGTTCGGTGCGCACGCCCGAGGGGCGGCTGCCGCTGCGCGGACTGAACCAGTACGCCCTGCCGGTGGGCTCGGTCGGCGCGTTCACCGCGGCCTGGGGCAGCGCCTCCCGGGTCCGCGCCACCTGCGGCACGGACACCGACCGGGCGGCGCCGTGCAGCGCCGACACCTTCGAGGTGACGGTCCGGCGCGGCCGGGTCGCCTCCACGGCCCGGACCCCCGGCACCGGCCCGATCGCCCGCGGTACGACGGTCCTCGTGGGCCGGGAGAAGGGGGCGCGGCTGCTGCGGAGGTTCTTCGTCGGCGAACCGGTCGCGGTCCGGCACCGGCTGGTGCCGGCGTCGTCGCGGGTCCCGTACCGCTTCGCGCTCGGCGGCTGTCCGGTGCTGGACGACGGCAGACCGCTGCCGGGCCTCGACGACCGGGTCTCGGCCGTGCGCACGGCCGTGGGCGTCGCGGACGGCGGACGGCGTCTGCTGCTGCTCGCGCTGGACGGCGCACCCGCGTACCGGAGCGGTCTGACCGTCGCGGAAGTCGCTTCCCTCATGCGGGACTTGGGCGCGCGTGACGCCTTCGGCCTGGACGGCGGCGGGTCCTCGACGCTGGTGGCCAGGGAGCCGGGGGCGGCTGCGGTGTCGGTGCGCAACCACCCCTCCGGCGGCGCGGAACGGCCCGTGCCGAACGGCATCGGGGTCTTCTCGGCGCGCTGAGCCTCACGGTCTGAGGCTGCTCACGATGTCCGCCGTGGCCGTGAGTCCGCTGCTGATGGTCGGCGCCATGCTGGTGCTCGCCAGATAGAAGCCGAGCAGCAGGCACACCAGGGCGTGGGTGATCTTCAGCCCGCCGTTGCGTACGAAGATCACCGCCAGGATGAACAGCAGCAGCACCACTGAGATGGAAATGGCCATCGTCAACCTCCTCCGCCACGCCGACTCGCCCGGTTCACGGCGTTCGGCGGCAAGTGTGGCGTAGCGGGGGGTTCGTCCGGGCGGCTGACCTGTCCTCCGAACGTGTGATGTCGCGGAGGTCCGGCGTCCGGGAAGCCGTCCGCGGCGGGCCAGTTGGCGCGGGAGGCCAGTCGGGGTGGTGCGGCTGCCGCTGCTCACGGGGCGGGGCGCGGGCCGCGGACCGCCGCGCGTCCCGCCCCCGAGGCCGGGCGGGACGCGCGCGGTCGTCGCGGGGGCCGGTCAGGGGGCGCGGAGGTCGATCCGCTCGGCCAGGGCCGCGCGGTGGGCGCCCGCCGTGCCGTAGGCGATCGAGTCGGCCTTGGCGCGCTTGAGGTACAGATGCGCCGGGTGCTCCCACGTCATGCCGATGCCGCCGTGCAGCTGGACGGCCTCCTCGGCGGCGTGCACGGCGACGGGCGCCGCGAACGCCTGGGCGACGGCGACCGCCACGTCCACGTCCTCGCCGGTCGCCAGCGCGTCGGCGGCGCCGCGGGCGGCTGCGCGCAGGTTCACGGCCTCCAGCCACAGCTGGGCGAGCCGGTGCTTGAGGGCCTGGAAGCCGCCGACGGGCCTGTTGAACTGCCTGCGCTCCTTCAGGTAGCGCACGGTCTCGGTCAGCGACCATTCGGTGAGCCCGAGTTGTTCGGAGGCGAGCAGCCCGGCCCCGGCCCGCAGGGCCCGCCGCACGGCGGGCCCCGCGTCCCCCAGCAGGCGGCCGGACACCCCGTCGAGGGTGACCGAGGCCAGCGGGCGGGTCAGGTCCAGGGAGGACTGCGGGGTGAGCGTCACGTCGGCGGCGTCCACGGCGTACAGCCCGCCGTCGTCCGCGGGCACGAGCAGGACGTCGGCGGCCACGGCGTCCGCGACACCGGTCAGCCTCCCCCGCAGGACGCCGCCCTCGCGCCGTACGGCCGGGTGCGCGTGGCCCGCCGCGGTGCTCAGGGGGACCGCGAGCGCGGCGACTCGGGTCGCGGACGCCAGCCGGGTCAGCAGGTTGCCTGCCCCGCACTCCAGCAGCGCCTCGGTGGCCACGACCGCGCTGGTCAGATACGGCACCGGGGCGACCGCCCGGCCCAACTCCTCCAGGACGACGGCGGCTTCGCGGTGCGAGGCGCCCTGGCCGCCCAGGTCCTCGGGGATCAGCAGGCCCGCGAGCCCCATGCCGTCGGTGAGCGCCTTCCAGGCCGCCACGTCGTGCGGGGCGTCCGACTCGGTGCGGGCGATGACACCGGCCGCGTCGCAGTGGTCGGCGAGCAGGTCCCGCACGGCCGCCCGCAGGGCCTCTTCCTCCTCGGAGTACAGCAGGTCGGGCTGGGTGCTCATCGGGCGAGGTCCTTCCAGGCGACGTCCTTGTCGGTGCGCGGCTCGGCGGGCAGGCCGAGGACCCGCTCGGCGACGACGTTGAGCAGGACCTCGCTGGTCCCGCCCTCGATGCTGTTGCCCTTGGCGCGCAGATAGCGGTATCCGGCGTCGCGGCCGGTGAAGTCGACGAGTTCGGGCCGGCGCATGGTCCAGTCGTCGTACAACAGGCCCTCCTCGCCCCGGAGTTCTACCTCCAGGCCGCTGATCTCCTGGTTGAGGCGGGCGAAGGCGAGCTTCATCCCGGCGCCCTCGGGTCCCGGCTGGCCTGCGACGAGCTGCTGGCGCAGGCGCTCCGCGGTGAGCCGGGAGACCTCGGCCTCCACCCACAGCGTCAGCAGCCGCTGGTGCAGCTCGTGGGTGCGCAGCTCCGGCCGCTCGCGCCAGGTCCGCGCGACCGGGCCGATCATGCCGCCCTCGCGCGGCAGCCGCATGCCGCCGATGGCGACGCGCTCGTTGTCCAGGGTGGTCCGGGCGACCTTCCAGCCGTCGCCGATCCCGCCGAGGCGCCGGGAGTCGGGGATGCGGACATCGGTCAGGAAGACCTCGTTGAACTCCGCCTCGCCGGTGATCTGGCGCAGCGGCCGGACCTCGACGCCGGGGTCGCTCATGTCGCACAGGAAGTAGGTGATGCCCGCGTGCTTGGGCGCGTCCGGGTCGGTGCGGGCGATGAGGATGGCCCAGCGGGCCAGGTGGGCGCTGGAGGTCCACACCTTCTGCCCGTTGACGACCCAGTCGCCCCCGTCCTCGCGGACGGCGCGGGTGCCGAGCGCCGCGAGGTCGGACCCGGCGCCCGGCTCGCTGAAGAGCTGGCACCAGACCTCCTCGCCGGTCCACAACGGCCGCAGGTGGCGCCGCTTCTGCTCCTCGGTGCCGTACGCGAGGATCGTCGGGGCGGCCATCCCGAGGCCGATGCCGATGCGCCGGGGGTCGTTGCCGGGGGCGCCCGCGGCCTCCAGTTCGGCGTCCACGACGGCCTGGAGGGAGCGGGGCAGGCCGAGACCGCCGAGGCCCTCGGGGAAGTGCACCCAGGCGAGGCCGGCGTCGAAGCGGGCGCGCAGGAAGTCCAGGCGGCCGGTGCCGGCCGGCGGGTGCGCGGCGAGCAACGCGGCCGTGCGGCGCCGGAGTCCGGCTGCGTCGCCGGTCATGCGGCGGCTCCGTTGCGCCGGGCCGGGACGACCACGACCCGGCCGGTGGTGACCCCGTCGGCGACGCGCTGGACGGCGGCGGCGGCCCCGGCCAGCGGCACCCGCTCGCTCACCAGCGGCGTGATCGCCCCGGCGGCGGCGAGTTCGGTGAGCCGCTCGTGGCAGTGCCGGACCAGCTCCGGGTTCCTGGTGGCGTACAGGCCCCAGTGCAGGCCGAGGATCGCGTAGTTCTTCACCAGGGCGTGGTGGAGCGACGGGCTGGGGATCGTGCCGCCGGCGAAGCCGACGACGACGATCCGGCCCTCGAAGGCGACGGCCTTGGCCGACTGCGTGAACGCCTCGCCGCCGACCGGGTCGTAGACCACGTCGGCGCCCCGGCCGCCGGTCGCGTCCTTCACGGCCGCGACGACGTCCTCGGTGTGCCGGTCGACGACGACGTCGCAGCCCAGCTCCCTGGCCACGGCCGCCTTGCCCGCGCCGCCCACGACGCCGACGACCCGCGCTCCGGCCGCCTTGCCGAGCTGGACGGCCGCGCTGCCGACCCCGCCGGCGGCGGCGTGGACGAGCAGGGTCTCGCCCGCCCGCAGGCCGGCCCGGCGGTGCAGGCCGAACCAGCCGGTCTGGTAGCCGATGTGCAGGGCGGCGGCCTCCGCGTCGTCCAGCGTGCCGGGCGCGGGCAGCAGGGCGGCGGCGTCCGCGAGGGCGTACTCGGCGAAGCCGCCGTGCGGCAGCGCGGGGGTGGCGACGACGCGCCGCCCGTCCTCGGTCTCCCCGCAGATCTCCACACCCGGGGTGAACGGCAGCGGCGGGGTGATCTGGTACCGGCCCCGGCACAGCAGAGCGTCCGGGAAGTTGATGTTCGCGGCCCGCACCCTCAGCAGGACCTGGCCGTCGCCGGGCGTGGGCCTGGCCGTCTCGGCGAGGCGCATCACCTCGCCCGGCTCGCCGTTCTCGTGCACGTGCCATGCCTGCATCCGGGGCCTCCACGGGGTAACGGGGCTGCTGCGTCCGACCGGGTCCGGTTCGCATACTAAGCGGTCGCTTGCCGATCAGGGAACAGGGTGCCGCACACCGGCCGCCTCCGTCACGCCTTCCGGGGACGCGCCCGCACATGCATCCGCTCGCCCTGCGGGCCGAACAGGCTCAGGCACTCCACCGGCCCCTCCCCCGTCGAGCCGAACCAGTGCGGCACCCGGGTGTCGAACTCGGCCGCCTCGCCCGGCTCCAGGACCACGTCGTGCTCGCCCAGCACCAGCCGCAGCCGCCCGGAGAGCACGTACAGCCACTCGTAGCCCTCGTGGGTCCGCTGCTCCGGCTCCTCCCGGCGGGCGGGCGCGAGGATCTTGAACGCCTGGAGCCCGCCCGGCTGCCGGGTCAGCGGCCAGAAGGTGCGCCCGTGGCGTTCGAGCGGCGCCGAGCGCACCCGCGGGTCGCCGACCGCGGGCGCGCCGACCAGTTCGTCCAGCGGCACCTGGTGCGCCTGGGCGATCGGCAGCAGCAGCTCCAGGCTGGGCTTGCGCAGCCCGGACTCCAGCCGGGACAGGGTGCTGACGGAGATGCCGGTGGTCTCGGACAGCGCCGTCAGCGTCACCTCCCGGTCCTTGCGCAGCCTGCGCAGCCGCGGGCCCACTTCGGCGAGAACGTCGTCGGTACTCATGGCTGTATTGCAGAATCGGCAAACGCGTTTGTCAATCCCGCCGCCGTGGGCGACGGTCGTCGCGGAGGTGGTCACCATGACCGAGCAGTACGAGGAGCGGCACCACGGGCGGGCCGACGACCGGGGCGGCGAGCGGTACGAGGTGGTCGTCGTCGGAGGCGGCGCGGCCGGCCTGTCCGCGGCCCTGGTCCTGGGGCGGGCCCGGCGCCGCACCCTGGTCGTCGACGCGGGCGAACCCCGCAACGCGCCGTCCGCCCATGTGCAGGGCTATCTCTCCCGCGACGGCGTGGCCCCGGCGGAGTTCCTGGCGGCCGGGCGCGAGGAGATCGCCCGCTACGGCGTGGAACTGGTCCGGGACCGGGCCGTGGACGTCACGCGCGGCGGGGACTTCACGGTCGCGCTGGCGAGCGGGCGTGCGGTGCGGGCCCGCCGGCTGGTCGTGGCCACCGGGCTGCGCGACGAGCTGCCAGAGGTCCCGGGCGTGGCCGAGCGCTTCGGCCGGGATGTGCTGCACTGCCCGTACTGCCACGGCTGGGAGGTCCGCGACCGGGCCTTCGGCGTGCTGGCGACGACCCCGCTCGGCGTGCACCAGGCGCTGATGGTGACGCAGTGGTCGAAGGACGTGACCTTCTTCCTGCACCGGGTCGCCGAGTCCGCTCTCTCCGGCGACGACCTGCGCAGGCTCGCGGCGGCCGGGGTGAAGGTCGTGCCCGGCGAGGTGGCCGGGCTCGTCGTCGAGGACGACCGGCTCACCGGGGTGCGCCTGGCCGCGGACGGCTCCGTGCACCCCCGTCAGGCGCTGTTCGTCGCGCCGCGCGCGGTGCCGCGGACCGGGCTCCTGGAGAAGCTGGGCGCCGAGTTCCAGCAGACCCCGTTCGGCGCGTACCCGGTGGTGGACCCGACCGGCCTCACCTCCGTGCCCGGAGTCTGGGCGGCGGGCAACGCGGCGGGCTTCGCCGAGCAGGTCGTCAACGCGGCGTCGGGCGGCTACCGGGCCGGGGCCGTCATCAACGGGGAACTGCTGATGGCGGACCTGGACGCGGTGTCCGCCGGCTGACCCGGCCGCGAGGACGCGCGGCCCGCCCGCGGCCGGGGA
>NZ_AGBF01000204.1 GCF_000225525.1 Streptomyces zinciresistens K42
GCCCGCCCCGCTCCCCCGGCACGCCGACGGCGCCGGCCTCCCGCCCCGCGCGGGCGCCCGCCGGTCCGGGGGCGGCGCGGCCTGGCCGTACCTGCTGATCGCGCCCGCGGTCCTCGGCATGCTGTACCTGCTCGTGTACCCGCTGGCCCGCACGGTGCTGATCTCGCTCCAGGACTTCCGGCTGCGCCAACTCATCCGCGGCGACGCCCGGTTCGTGGGGCTGCGCAACTACGCGACCCTGCTGGGCGACCCCCGCTTCTGGCAGGTGGTCCGGCGCACGTTCCTCTTCACGGCCGTCAACGTCACCCTGATCATGCTGATCGCGACCCTGGTCGCCCTGATGATCGAACGGCTCGGCCGGGCGGGGCGGCTCACCGTGCTCAGCGCACTCGTGCTGACCTGGGCCATGCCGGTCGTCGCCGCCACGACGGTGTTCCAGTGGCTGTTCCACTCCGAGTTCGGCATCGTCAACTGGGCTCTGAAGCAGGTGGGGTTCGGCTCCTTCGACCGCTACCCCTGGTTCGCGCACGGCCCGGCCGCCTTCACGATCCTGGTGATCCTGATCGTCTGGCAGTCGGTGCCGTTCGCCGCCATCACCCTGTACTCGGCGCTCGTCACGGTGCCCGGCGAGCTGTACGAGTCGGCGCGCGTCGACGGCGCGTCGGGGCGGCGCATCTTCCGCGCCGTCACGTTCCCGATGATCCGGCCGATCTTCATGCTGGTGCTGTCGCTGGAGGTCATCTGGACCTTCAAGGCGTTCGTGCAGATCTGGGTGATGACCAACGGCGGTCCGGGCGACGCCACCACCATCCTGCCCGTGTACGCCGTGCAGACCGCCCTGTCGAGCCAGCGCTACGACCTCGGCTCGGCGGCCTCCGTGGTCACCGTGCTGATGCTGGCAGGCGTCCTCGCCCTCTCCTTCCGCCAGTTGTTCCGCCAGGAGGGCGAGGCCCTGTGAGCACCGTGCGCGCCGTCGCCGTCAAGCCGCCCCGCGCGCGCCCGCGGCGCCTTCCCCTGCACCTGGCCGCCGGCCTGACGGTCGTGGTCTGCCTCTTCCCCGTGTACTGGATGATCGTCACCGCGTTCAAGCCCAACCGGGACATCCAGTCCGCCAACCCCGGCCTGCTGCCGCGGACATGGACGCTGGAGCACTTCCGCACGGCGGTCGGCGCCGACGGCTTCGGGCTGTTCTGGCGCAACAGCCTGCTGGTGACCCTCGGCGCCGTACTGCTCTCGCTCCTGGTGGCGCTCGGCGCGTCGTTCGCGGTGGCCCGGATGCGCTGGCGCGGCCGGCGGCAGTTCCTGCTGATGGTGTTCCTCGCGCAGATGGCACCCTGGGAGGCGCTGATCATCCCGGTGTACATCATCTCCCGCGACACCGGCATGCTCGACCGGCTGCCCACGCTCACGCTCGTCTACTTCATGATGACGCTGCCCTTCACCATCGTGGTGCTGCGCGGTTTCATCGCCGCCATACCACCGGAGTTGGAGGAGGCGGCGCAGGTCGACGGATGCACCCGCGCGGGCGCCTTCCGGCACATCGCGTTCCCGCTGCTGGCCCCCGGGCTGATGGCGACCTCGCTGTTCGGCTACATCACGGCCTGGAACGAGTTCACCTACGCCAACTTCCTCATCATCAAGCAGCAGGACAACCGCACCCTGCCCGTGTGGCTGTCCTCCTTCCAGAACGTCTTCGGCACGGACTGGGGCGCCACCATGGCCGCCTCCACGCTCTTCGCCCTTCCCGCGCTGGCGGTGTTCCTGCTGCTCCAGCGCCATGTGACGGCCGGCTTCGCGGCCGGTGCCGTCAAAGGCTGACCGCCGACCGCCCCCTACCCCGGAGACCGCCGTGCCCGCAGTCCCGCCACTGGCCTCCTCCCTGCTGCCGCGCCCCGCCAAGGCCCGTGCCGGATCAGGGCGGTTCAGCCTCGGCCCCGACACCTGTCTGCGCGTCGGCAAGGGCGCCGAGCCCGCCGCGCGGCTGCTGCGCACCCTGCTGGCGCCCGCCACCGGACTGCCCCTGCGGTCCGCCGGGGACGGGGCGGTCGTCCTGGTCCTGGACCCCGCCCTCGCAGGTCTGGGCGACGAGGGGTACGGGCTGACGGTCGGACCGCGCTCGGTGCTGCTGCGCGCCGCGCGCGTCACCGGTCTGCTGCGCGGCGTGCAGACCCTGCGCCAGCTCCTGCCCTGGCAGGCCCTCGCGTCGTCGCCGCAGCGCGCGGTGGAATGGTCGCTGCCGTGCGCGGAGATCACGGACGTGCCGCGGCACCCGTGGCGCGGCGCGATGCTGGACGTGGCCCGGCACTTCCAGCCGGTGTCGTATCTGCGCCGGTACGTCGACCTGCTCGCCCTGCACAAGATCAACGTCTTCCATCTGCATCTGACGGACGACCAGGGCTGGCGGATGCCGGTCCCCGCCTACCCCAAGCTCACCGAGATCGGCGGCCGGCGGCCCGCCTCCGTGGTCCGCGCGGGCAGCGACGAGCATGACGGCACACCTCACGAAGGGGCTTACACGCAGGCCGAGTTGCGGAGCCTGGTGGCGTACGCGGCGGCGCGCGGCGTCACCGTGATGCCGGAGATCGAGATGCCCGGCCATGTCCGCGCGGCGCTGGCCGCCTATCCGCACCTGGGCAACCGTCCGGACCGCGGCCTGGACGTCTGGACCCGGTGGGGGGTGTGCGACACCGTCCTCGGCGTGCACGAGGAGGTCTTCGACTTCTGCGCCACCGTGCTGGAGGAGGTCATGGACGTCTTCCCCTCGCCCTACGTGCACATCGGCGGGGACGAGTGCCCCGTCACCGAGTGGGAGCACAGCGCCGAGGCCGTCCGGCGTGCCCGCGCGGCCGGGCTGAGCGGTCCGGCGGGGCTGCACGGCTGGTTCCTCGGCCGCGTCGGCGCGTTCCTCGTCCGCAACGGGCGGCGGCCGGTCGGCTGGGCGGAGACCGGCGCCGAACTGCCGGAGGAGTTCACGGTGATGGCGTGGCGGGACCCCGCGCACGCCCTGGCGGCGGCCGGCCGCGGCCTGGACGTCGTCAACACCCATTACCGCGCGACCTACTTCGACTATCCGCAGCGCGGCGGACCCCAGGAGCATCCGGCGCAGCCCGGCGCCGTCGTCGCGCTGCGCGACGTCCACGCCCACGACCCGGTGCCCGCAGGGGCCGATGCCGCGGCGGCGGCCCGGGTCCTGGGCACCCAGGCCCAGTTGTGGACGGAGTACGCCGCCACCCCGGCGCGGCTGGAGCACCTCACCTACCCCCGGCTCTGCGCCCTCGCGGACCGGGCCTGGAGCGGGCCCACGCCCTGGGCCGACTTCCGCTCCCGGCTGGACCGCCATCTGCCGCGTCTCGACGCGCTGAAGGTCCGCCGCCACCCCTGAAGGACGCACCACGGCACCACCCTGATCCGCCGAGCACGACGAACCCCGCATCCCGTCCCGGAAGGAATCAGCATGACGTCCCGAACCACGTCCAGCAGGCTGCGCGCCGCCGCGGCGGCCGCCGCGGCCATGGCCCTGGGCACCGCCGGGCTCACCGCCCTGGCCGGAACCGCGAATGCCGCCGCCGAGAGCGTGCGGGTCCAGTACCGCACGAGTGCCTCCGGCGCCACGGCCGACCAGGCGGAGCCCTGGATCAAGGTCCGCAACACCGGCACCGGCGCCCTCGCGCTCAGCAGCGTCAAGGTCCGCTACTACTTCAAGGCCGACTCGGCCGGCGCCGCGTACCGCTTCGCCTGCTCGTGGGCCGTGAAGGGCTGCGCCAACATCACCGGCACCTTCGGCACCCTGGCCAACCCCACGGCCACCGCCGACCGTTACCTCGACATCGGCTTCACCGCGGGGGCGGGCACGCTCGCGCCCGGGGCCGACACCGGGGACATGCAGTTGCGCTTCCACCGCACGGACTGGCAGACCCTCCGGCAGAGCGACGACTACTCCTTCGGCGCCGCGCAGACGTCGTACGCGGACTGGTCGAGGATCACCGCGCAGGTGTCCGGCGGCACCGTGTGGGGCACGGCCCCCCAGGGCGACGACCCGACCGATCCCCCGACCGACCCGCCCACCGACCCCCCGGCGGGCGGGCAGAGCCTGTTCGACGACTTCGACTACGGCAGCTCCGCCGACCCGAGGATCTCGGCGAACGGCTGGAACGTGCGCTCCAACTCCGGCGGGCCCGGCGTGCCCGGAGCCACCTGGTCGCCGGAGAACGTCACGTTCGCCTCCTCGGGCGGCAACTCCGTGATGAACCTGCGGACTTCCACGGCGGGCACCCCGGAGAGCACCCGGCAGACCGAAGTGCTCACGAAGTCCATGAAGTTCAAGAACGGCACCTACGCCGCCCGGGTCAGGTTCTCGGACGCGCCGCTGTCCGGCCCGGACGGCGACCGGCTCGTCCAGACGTTCTTCACCATCAACGACCTCAAGGCGCCGATGGCCGACGACTACGCGGAGTACGACTTCGAGTACCTGCCCAACGGCGGCTGGGGCGAGCCCGCCAACATCCTGTACACGACGTCCTGGGAGACGTACAACCCCGATCCCTGGCAGGCCGTCAACACGAACACCGCGTCCCGGCAGAGCTTCGCCGGGTGGCGCGACCTGGTGCTGACCATCGACGACAACACGATCACGTACTACGTCGACGGGCAGCTCTTCGGTACGCACGACGCCTCGTACCTGCCCGAGCGGCCCATGTCGATCAACTTCAACCAGTGGCTGATCGACCTCGCGGGCCAGACGAGCACCACCCCACGCTCGTACGACCAGCAGGTCGACTACGTGCTGCACGTGAAGGACCAGGTGCTGACCCCGGCGCAGGTCGCGGCCAAGGTCGGCGCGTACCGCGCGGCCGGGACCGCGTTCGAGGACACGGTGCCCGGCAGCTAGTGCCGCGGCAGGCAACGGACGCACGAAAGGCCCCGCCGGTTGACGCTGACGCGGCGGGGCCCTCCGGACGGTCCCCGTTCCGGCGCCGGTACACCACTCGCTTCGCGGTCGTGCCGCTCCGTCTCCGTGGGCGGCGGAGCGCCACCGGTCACGCGAGAGGGACATATGCCGCATTTTTCGGGAAACCCGGTCCCTGGAACCGTCTCGGGCCGTGCGGAGGGAGAGCGCGATGAGCCAGGTCAGGACGCGGGCACCGGATCTTCCCGGGCCGTTGCGGCTCGTGGGCGCCGGGCTCCGGCACGTGCCCGGCGCGGGGCAGGTGGCCAGGGCCGCGGACGGCGCGCTCGACCGGATCGCGGCCGTGTCGCCGCGCGGACGCCGGATGGCGGTCTACGCCGGTGCCGGTGTGCTCGGGGCGGCGGGGCTGGTGGAGTGGCCGGTCGCCCTCACCGGCGCGGCCGTGGCCTGGCTGACCCAGCCCGGCCGCCGGGACGAGGCGCCGGCGGCGCAGGACCGGCCCGGCGGCGCGCGGCGGGAGGAGCGGGCAGCCGCCCCCGAGAGCCCCGAGACCTCCGGCCGCTCCGGCCCTGCCCCCGCGGAGCACCGGGGACCGGGGGACCGGCTGGCTCCGTCCCGCTTCCGGCAGGACCGCTCCGCGACCCCGGTCCATACCCCGGTCCATGAGGAGCCCGCGAAGGTGGGTGATGCCGCGACGGCGTCGGCGCTCAAGCGGGTGGCGCGGGCCGCGGACCACCACGACGGGCCGTCGCCGCGCACCGGCCCGCGGCGGTGATCCGGCCGTACGGGCCGGTCAGTGCCGCGCGGAGGCCGAAGAGGCCGTGCCGGTGGCCGCCGTGGCCGCCTCCCAGGCGAAGCCGTCCGGATCGGTGAACGCGCCGGCGGCGCTGCCGAGGACGATCCGGTGCGACCCCGTGCCCTCGGCGGGCACCCCGAGGTCCTTGGCCAGGCCGCGGCGCTTGTACAGCGCCAGCTTCACGGGGCTCGCCTCGTCCGCGGCGAACTCGGCGTACTTGCCGCCGAAGCTCCTCGCCGTCCTCAGGCCCCGCGCGACGTAGAACTCCTTGCTGGCCTTCACGTCCTCGACGCCCAGCAGGAGCACGACCTCGTCGATCCGGCCCGTGGCGGGACCGGTGTCCTTCTTGTGCGGGGTGGCGACCTTCCAGATCGTCCCGTCGGGTGCCCGGACGACTCCGCCGTACCCCCACAGGGACTTCGCGGCGGGCTTCAGGACCGTGGCCCCGGCCTTCACCGCGGCGTCGAGGAAGACGTCGGCCGTGGCGGGTCCGGGCACCGTGAGCGCCAGGGTGAAGCCGCGGAATCCGGTCGAGGGCGCCTGGGACGCCCGCAGGCGGATGTACGCGTCCACGCCGAAGGCGGTGGAGAAGCGCCGGGCGGCCTCGACGTCGGCCACTTCCAGCGTGACGGCGGTGACGGCGGTGACGGCGGTGTGAGCTGCGTTGTCGTTCATGTCCTTCACGCTAGAGCCGCGCGCCGGGAACGGCTTCTCGATTCCTGACCGGTCCCGACCCCGGCCCTGACCCCCGTCCCAACCGGTCCTGACCGGTCCTGACCGGTCCGCACGGACGCGCTACGCGTCCTCGGCGAAGATCCGTCCCGTGCCGTCGGCCCACGCCCGCAGATGCACCTGTTCGTCGCGGGCGGCGGCGCCCCTGAGACCGACCGCCACGCCCGCCGCGCCGACCGCACCGCCCGCCGTGGCGGCGGCGGTGCCTCCGGTGAAGACGGCCAGCCCGGCCATGACCATGGGGATGCCGACGACGGCCCCGATGATCGTCAGGGTCAGGAACACCCCGAAGACGATCATTCCGATGCCGGCCAGCGCGCCCGCGAGGCCGACCCCGCCGACGGCGCTGCCGGTGGCGACGCCCGCGGCGCCCACGCCCATCGCCGTCCCGCCCCGGCCGGGCTCGGTCCTGGCGAGGAGCACCCAGCCGGGCGTGCGGTGGACCTGCGTCCACCCGTCGGCCGCCATGTGGCCGACGAACCACGCCAGCTCCGCCTCCCGCCGCTCGGGCTCCACCGGCCTGCCGAAGCCCGGGGAGACCACCCGGACCGAGGGCCCGGTGCCCCACCGGCGCGTCCTCGACGATGCGGTGCGCCCGGCCCGCGCCGGCCGGCGCCTGTACGAGCGGTGTCTCATGGCTGCTCTCCCCGGCCCGGGACCCCCTCCTCGGCTCCATTACACACCCGATCACCGGCAGGCACCCGGCGGCCGGGGCGGGCCCGGCCCGGCGCACCGCAGGACGATCGGCGGGGCCGACCGGACGCACGGCGGACCTCCCCGTACCTCCCTCGTCCCGCTGCCTCCACGGGCGTGCGGAGGAGGTCCGGGCCCGATGACGGACACCGGCGGCGTCCGCGGTGGACGCCGGGGGCAGCGGGCGGGCCGCCGCGTGTGTGGGGGCCGAGCCGGGGCATCCGGTCTGCCGGGAGGTCTACATGAATACGAGTGCGTTGGCATCGGCCGGCCGTTTCCGGGCCCGGCGAGCGGCACGGGGTTCGGCCACGGAGGGGGCGGCACGGGCGGGTCTCGCCGCGCGAGGCGTGATCTATCTGCTCGTGGGCGCGCTGGCGCTGCAGATCGCGTTCGGCGACACGGGCGCCCAGGCCGACCGGGGCGGGGCGCTGCAGGAGCTGGCGCGCAAGCCGTTCGGCGCGGTCATGCTGTGGGCGCTGGGCATCGGTCTGGTCGGCATGGCCCTGTGGCGGCTCTCGGAGGCCCTGTTCGGCTCCGCGGGGAAGGACGGCCGCAGTGCGCGCAAACGACTGCTCGCGGCCGTGCGCTGCGGGTTCTACGTCTTCGTCGCGTACTCCGTGCTGACGTTCGCCGCCACCCGGCAGCAGAGCGGCGGGGGGTCCAGCGACAAGCAGTCCCGGGACGCCACCGCACGGGCCCTGGAGCTGCCCGGCGGCCAGTGGCTGGTGGGCGCGGCCGGCGTCGGCATCGTGGTGGCGGGCGGCTGGATCGGCGTACGGGCCGTGCTGCGCAAGTACCACGACCACCTCAGGCTCGACCGGATGAGCCGGCGGACCCGGCAGGCCGTGGACGTCACCGGGGTGGGCGGCGGTACGGCCCGTGGACTGGTGTTCGCGGCGGCCGGTGTCTTCGCCGTCCGTGCCGCCGTCGACTACGAGCCCGACCAGGCCAAGGGGCTGGACGACACGCTGCGCACCTTCGCCGACACACCGCTCGGGCCCTGGCTGCTGGTGTGCGTCGCGGCGGGTCTGGTGCTGTTCGGGCTGTTCTCCTTCGCCCTCGCCCGGTGGCGGCGTGTGTGAGCCGCGCCGTGCTGGAAACACGGAGTGGATGAGCGAATCCGAGATTCCGCATGACGACGGCCGGCCCGTGGACGCCTACCTGGACCTCCTGCGCATTCGGATGGACACGGAGGACTACCGCCTCCTGCGGCGCCTGGTGGAACCGGTCCTCCAGGCGATCCAGGAAGAGCGCCTCTCCGGCCTCGACCTCGCGCTCGACTCCGGGGGCGACGACGATCTGCCCCAGGAGGTCCGCGACGAGGCGGCCCTCGTCATCGCGACGGCCGTGACCGGCCGTATGGACAACGAAGTGGTCGAGATCGACGTGGACGACACCGGTCCCGTCCGGATCGTCACCGACGCGAACACCGCCGCCGACCCGGTCCGCCTGGGCGAGATCGCCTCCTACATCAAGGAGCGCCACAGGGAGACGGAGGAGCTGCGGGGCATCGCCGAGGCCAGTGGGATGCCCACGGACTTCTGAGACGCCCCACCGCCCCCGCCCCCCGCCCCCCGCGCAGACGTGCCGTGCGGGGCCGCGTACCCCCCGGTACGACGGCCCCCGCGCGGCACGTCCTTCGGCGTTCCGGCGGTCCGGCGTTCACCGACGGCGGTGCGGGCATCGAGTCCCCCCGCGCGGTGAGTCGGTCACCGCCGGTGATCGGTCACCGCCGGTGGGCCGCCCCGCCCGGCTTCGTCACCCGGCCTCCCCGACCGCCGGGTTGCGCGGGGAGCGGCGCAGGAGTCGACCGCGCAGCCGCGCCCGGCCGCGCCGCACCCGCCGGGGCGTGAAGCGGACGCGCCGCCCCGTGCCGCCCTCGTCCTGCCGCCGGTCCGCGGGGTCCAGCCACTCGACACGGGCCTCACCGGCGAGGTGGAGCGTGCGGCCCGTGGCGAAGTCGACGAAGAGGAGTGCGGCGACCGGGTCGGCGGTGATGTTGCCCAGGCTGTTGAACAGGTTGTTCCCCGCGTAGTCGGGCCACCAGATCTCGCCGCCCTCGACCCGGACGAACCCGGGCTCGCCGCCCTTGTGCGAGGCGTCGGCGCCCCGCTCCGGGTGCGCCGTGCCGAGGAAGAAGGTGTCGGCGGCCCGGACGAGGGCGATGTCGTCGGCCTCCAGAGCGCCGGACATGCCGGCCGCCGGACCTGTCGGTGCCGGATCCGTCCCGGCGGCGGTGGCCGGCGCCGCGGTGAGATGCCGCTCCTGGATGTACGCGGGGCAGTTCCCGTACGCCTGGTCGGGCTCGATCGTCAGGGAACCGTCCGAGCTGTCCGTCAGCCTGCCGTTGACCCGGACACGGCGGCGCAGGCCCAGGTCGATCACGAGCAGCCCCACGTCCTGCGGCGCGGGCACGGTGTGCAGCGGGTCCCCCGGCGCGGGCCGCGCCGCGACGGTCAGGGCGGAGCCGCGGACCCCGAGGAATCCGGGCTCGGCGGCCAGGGGCGAGACCCACAGCGTCCCCTCCCCGTCCCGCGCGGTGACGACGGCGAACGTGCGCTCCGCGAGATGGCCGCCCAGCGCGGGCGTCAGGCGCGGTGGCCGGAGCATTCCCTCCAGCCGGTCGGCCGCCTGCACGACGCCGGCGCGGCGCTGGACGAGCCGTTCGCCCTCGTGGAATCCCTCGTCGTTCATGTGGTGCTCCTGTTCACGGGGAAGGTCCGCGCCGGCGCGCGGTCGCAGGGTCGCCGTCCGGTCCGCGGGCGGCGCGGCGGGGGGCGGGGCCCGCCGCGCCGTGCCGTACGGGTCCGGCCGGGCCCGGCGCCGGTCCGTGCCGCGGCCGGATGTCAGCCGAGGACGCGGCCGAGGAAGGCGCGGATCAGCCCGGAGATGTCCGCGAAGTGGCTCTCCAGGGCGAAGTGGCCGGTGTCCAGCAGATGGATCTCGGCGTCGGGCAGGTCCCGGCGGAACGCCTCCGCGCCGGCGGGGCCGAATATCTCGTCGTTGGCACCCCAGACGGCGAGCAGCGGAACCTGCGTGTCCCGGAAGTACTGGTGGAGGCGGGGGTACAGCGGCACGTTGGTGAGGTAGTCCCGGAAGAGGCCGAGCTGGATCTCGTCGTTGCCGGGCCGGTCCAGCAGGGCCTGGTCGTGCACCCAGTTGTCGGGGCTGACCAGGCTGGGGTCCGGGACGCCGTTGACGTACTGCCGGCGGGTCTGTTCGAGGGTCAGGGCGCCACGCATGGGGGCCTCGGTGGCGGGGCCCGGGTTCTCGCCGTACGCGAAGACGCCGTCCCAGAAGGGCTTCACGAAGCCCTCTTCGTAGGCGTTGCCGTTCTGGCTGATGACGGCCGTGATCCGGTCGGGGTCGCGCAGCGCGAGCCGCCAGCCGACGGGGGCGCCGTAGTCCTGGACGTACATCGCGAACCGGTCGACGCCCAGTTCCCGCAGGAGCCCCGCGGTGATCTCGGTGAGGGAGTCGAAGGTGTAGGGGAAGTCCGCCGCGGACGGCATCGCGGACTGGCCGAAGCCGATGTGGTCGGGGGCGATGACGCGGTAGCGGTCCGCGAGCGCGGGGATCAGGTGGCGGAACATGTGCGAGCTCGTCGGGTAGCCGTGCAGGAGCACGACGACGGGCGCCGTCGGCTCGCCCGCCTCCCGGTAGAAGACCTCGTGACCGTCCACGGTCACGGTGCGGTGATGGACTGCGACGGACATGAATCTAACCCCTCTGGCGACTTTTGGTGGTTACGTATCGAGTGGACCACCACCTTGCTAACCTGTCAAGTGAACTTCAACGGTTAGAAGGGGCCTGAATCCTGTAATCTGCCTGGCGGAGCGAGCGGGCGAGGAGGTGCGCGGTGAGCGATCGGGAACGGCAGGACGCCCTGCTGGAACTCCTCAACACCACGCCGGTGGCCGACGGCACCGTCCTGGACCATCTGGCCGACCCCGAGGCGGCGCGGTCCTGGCAGCGGGCTCACGGCGGCGACGGCAGCGCGGCGGAGCGGCGGCATCTGGTGCGCGCCCGCGACACCCTCCAGGACGTGATCCGGGGCGAGCGCCCCGCCGCCGCCCTCGCCCCCCTGCTCGCCGACGTCACCTCGCGCCCCCGGGTGTCCGACGAGGGCGTCACCTGGGAGCCGACCCCTCCGGCCGACCGCCGCACGGCCGTGGAGGCGGTGCTGGCCTGGGGCGCGCTGCGACAGGCCATGCCGGGGAGGCTGCGCCCCTGTGCCAATCCGGAGTGCCGGCTGTTCCTGCTGGACCGGAGCAAGACCAACCGGGCCCGCTGGTGCTCGATGGCCGCGTGCGGAAACCGGATGAAGGCCCGGCGCCACTACGAGCGCACCCGCCGGACGCCGGCGGACTGACCACCGGCGCCGTCAACCGGCCCGCACCAGCGCCCACTTGGCGTCCCGCCCGCGCGAACCGGCCCCCGCCGGGGGCGAGTCCGGCCGGAGTCACCCCTCGTTTCACCCCCGCGCGACGACGCGCCGGCCGGGCCCGGCGGCGCGTCCCGCCGACGGTGCG
>NZ_AGBF01000203.1 GCF_000225525.1 Streptomyces zinciresistens K42
GACGCCCTGGGCTCCCGCCCCGCCGCCCCCACCGCCGCGGACCCGCCGTGGACTCCGCCCCGCCACCTCCGACGCCGTGCGCTCCGCCCCGCCGCCCGGCACCGCGCTGACGGGCCCTGGCCGGAACGGGCCGCAGACGCGCCCGCCCCCGCCGGCAACCACCCACCGGCACCCACCGGCACCCTTTCCCCCGAGTTCTCCCGCCCCGTCCCGCCCCAAGTCCTCCCGCCCCGTCCCGCCCACCGGCTCAGCGCCCTCACCAGCGCCCATCCCGCCGTTCGCCCCGGACAGCCCGCTCCCGCCGGTCTTGCCGCATCCCGTCGCGCCGCCTAGCCTGCATTTGTGCCGCTGATAAACAAAACCCGATCGCACAACGCCGTGCCGGGTCACCCTCCGCTCACCCGGCTCCGGGTCGTCCTCACCGTCTTCTTCGCCCTCGACGGCTTCCTGTTCGCCGGGTGGGTCGTCCGCATCCCCGCCGTCAAGGCGCAGACCGGCGCCACCTCCGGCACCCTCGGGCTGGCGCTGCTCGGAGTGTCCGCCGGTGCCGTGGTCACCATGGTGCTCACCGGCCGGCTGTGCCGCCGCTACGGCAGCCATCGCGTCACCGTGGCCTGCGCGGTCCTGCTCTCCCTCAGCGTCGCCCTCCCCCCGCTGACCCGCTCGCCGCTCGCCCTCGGACTGGTGCTGCTGGTGTTCGGCGCCGCGTACGGCGGCATCAACGTCGCCTTCAACAGCGCGGCCGTGGACCTCGTGCGGGCCGTCCGGCGCCCGATCATGCCCAGTTTCCACGCGGCGTTCAGCCTGGGCGGCATGGTCGGTGCCGGGCTCGGCGGCCTGGTCGCGGGGGCCCTCTCCCCCGCCCGGCATCTGGCGGGCCTGACCGTGATCGGCCTGCTGGTGACCGCCGTGGCGGGCCGCGAACTGCTGCGCCACACCCCGCCCGCCGCGCCCGCCCCGCCCGCGGACGCCGGACGGCGCGAGACGTCCCCGCCGCGCTCCGGGACCCGCGCGCTGGTGATCGTCTTCGGCCTGATCGCGCTGTGCACGGCCTACGGCGAGGGCGCCATGGCCGACTGGGGAGCCCTGCACCTCGAAGAGGACCTCGGCACCTCACCGGGGCTCGCCGCCGCCGGCTACTCGCTCTTCGCGCTCGCCATGACCATCGGCCGGCTCAGCGGTACGACCCTGCTCGAACGGCTCGGCCACGGCCGTACGGTCGTCGCGGGCGGCACCGTGGCCGTCGCCGGGATGCTGCTCGGCGCGCTCGCCCCCTCGCTCTGGGCGGCGCTGCTCGGCTTCGCGGTCACCGGTCTCGGGCTCGCCAATCTCTTCCCCGTGGCCGTGGAGCGCGCGGGGACCCTGGCCGGTCCGAGCGGCGTCGCCGTCGCCTCCACCCTCGGCTACGGCGGCATGCTCCTCGGGCCGCCCGCCATCGGCTTCATGGCGGAGTGGTTCTCGCTGCCCGTCGCCCTCACCAGCGTGGCCGTCCTGGCGGCGGTCGCCACGCTCATCGGGGTCGCCACGCGCCGCGCGGTCCCCGACTGACGGCACGGTTCACCCCCACCGGCCCACCGGGGCCGAGGACCGCGGCCGGGCCGTCGGCGGGCGGCGGGCAGCACCGGCCCGGCCCGCGCCGGCGGTCCCATCGGAGCGCGAGCGGACCCGCGGCCTCCGCGCGGGTGCCCGGCGCAGCCGCTTGCTCGGCCGGGCACCCGCTGCGACACTGCCCCCTGTGACCACATACGGGGGACGGCGCAGTCAGGCCGAGCGGGACGCGATGACCGTCGAGATCGGATACGCCCTGTGCAGCGCGGTGTTCGCGGCGGCGCTGCTGTTCGGGGCCGTGGCCGGGCCCGCGTTCCTGTTCGCTCTGCCGGCCGGGGTCGGCGGCACGCTCGTCGCCGTGGGCACGGTGGCCGCCGTCGCGCTGTTCGGGGTGCGGGTGGTGAGCGTGCTGATGCGGTTCAGGCGGCCCGCGCAGGTGCCGGACGACGTGGATCGGCCGAGCCGGCCCGGCCGGACCGACTCCGACTCATAGGCGAGGGCGACCAGTTGGGCCCTGTCCCGGGCCCCGAGCTTGAGCAGCGTGCCGCCGGCGTGGGTCTTCGCCGTCAGCGCGCCGGCGACCAGCCGCCGGGATCGCCTCGTGGCACAGCCCGATGCCGACCAGCGCCGTCACCTCCCTTTCCCGTTCGGTGAGTTCGGACAGGCAGGCGCGGCCGTCGGGTCCTTGGAGCGGGCCGTGAACTCGGCGACGAGCCGCCGGTGACCCCCGGCGTGACAGCAGGGCGTCGCCCGCGACCACCGCCCGCACGGCGCGCACGAGTTCGTCCGGCTCGGTGTCCTCGACCAGGAAGCCGCGGCGTCCCCCGCACGCGACGGTCACCCGTGCTTCCCGGGAAGTACGGCCTCCGCGGCCGCGTGCGCCGGGCGGGGCCGTTCAGTCCAGGCCCGCGCCGCGGGCGAGCCGGGCCGCCGCGTGCCGGAAGAAGGTCACGCGGTCCTCCACCAGCCGGTGGAACTGCCCGAACAGCTCGAAGCCGACGAGCCCGAAGAGCTGGGCCCAGGCGGCGACGAGCGCCGCGGCGCTGGCCGGGGGGAGGTCGGGAGCCAGCTCGGCGGCCATGCGCTCGGCCTCGGGGAGCAGTGCGGCGGGCACCGGTGGCGTGGTCAGGGCCCCGCTCCGGTGGGCGTCGCGGAGGATGCCGAGGAGGACGAGCCCGACCCGGGAGGCGGGCGGCACCGTGGTGGCCGGCGCGCTGTACCCGGGGACGGGCGAGCCGTAGATCAGCGCGTACTCGTGCGGGTGCTCCAGCGCCCACTCCCGTACGGCCTCCGCCACCGCGGTCCAGCGCCCCAGCGGGCCGGCGTCCGCGGACCGGGCGTCCGCGGCCTCCGCGCGCTCGCCCAGGGAGTCGTAGGCGTCGATGATGAGAGCGGTCAGCAGGTCGTCCCGGCTGGGGAAGTAGCGGTAGAGGGCGGAGGAGACCATGCCGAGTGCGCGGGCCACCGCCCGCAGGGAGAGCTTCGCGGCGCCCTCGGCCGCGAGCCGGCGGCGCGCCTCGTCCTTGATGGCCGCGGTGACTTCGGCCCTGGCGCGGGCCCGCGCGCCTTCGGTGGTGCTGCCCTGGCTCATACGGTCACTCTCCCACGAAAGAGCGAGCGGTGCACACATTCGAGAGCACTGCTCTTGCTTTGCCTCGCGGACTTCGTGCACACTGCTCACAAGTGAGAGCACTGCTCTCTCAAACACCGGGAGTCGTCATGGCGTCGCCGTACTACCTCAAGGGCAGCCCCCTCAACGTCCGCTTCAACAGCGTCGTCGGCTGGCTCGCCCGCCACGGACTGAGCATCGCGGGCACCGCGGAGATGTCGGTGCGCGGGCGCAAGAGCGGCCGGATGCAGCGCATCCCGGTGAACCCGCACACCCACGACGGCGCGCGGTACCTGGTCTCCGCGCGCGGCCACTCGCAGTGGGTGCGCAACATGCGGGCGGCCGGGGGCGGCGAGCTGCGGGTCGGGCGCAAGGTGCGGACGTTCACCGCGGTGGAGCTTCCCGACGCCGAGAAGCTCCCCGTCCTGCGGGCCTATCTGGAGAAGTGGGGCTGGGAGGTCGACCAGTACTTCAACGGCGTGACCGCGAAGTCCTCCGACGAGGAGATCGTCGCGGCCGCCCCGGACCATCCCGTCTTCCGGATCACCGTCACCTCCTGACGGGACCCGGAGCCGGTCCCCTCAGGTCGCCGCACCGTCGTCCTCGGGGGCGGCGCCCTCGTCGAGCGGCCGTGCCGCACGGCGGTCCAGGACGGTCAGCGCCCGGTGGGCCATCGGGTGGGTGCGGACGAGCCCGGCCAGCGTGGTGGAGCCGCGGGTGATGTCCATGAACGCCTTCCACGCCGGCCTGAACCCGGTGAGCACCGCGTGGAAGAGACCGGGGCGGCGCTCGAAGGCCGCCAGCAGCTGCTTGCCGACGCTCATCTCGACGCCCAGCCCCGCCTTGATCGCGAAGGCGTAGTTCAGGGCCTGGCGCCGGGTGTCCACCGCGTCGTTCGCCTCGGCGATCCGCACGGCCCACTCCCCCGCGAGCCGCCCCGACCTGAGCGCGAAGGAGATGCCCTCGCGCGTCCACGGCTCCAGCAGGCCCGCCGCGTCCCCGCACACCAGCACCCGGCCGCGCGACAGCGGCGAGTCACCGGCCCGGCAGCGCGTCAAGTGGCCCGAGGAGACGCTCGGTTCGAACCCGGCGAGGCCGAGCCGCCCGATGAACTCCTCCAAGTACCGCTTGGTCGCGGCGCCTTCACCACGGGCGGAGATCACCCCCACCGTCAGGGTGTCGCCCTTGGGGAAGACCCATCCGTAACTGCCCGGCATCGGGCCCCAGTCGATGAGGACGCGCCCCTGCCAGTCCTCGGCGACCGTGTCCGGCACCGGGATCTCCGCCTCCAGACCGAGGTCCACCTGGTCGAGCTTCACCCCGACATGGGCTCCTATCCGGCTGGCGCTGCCGTCCGCGCCGACGACGGCCCGCGCGAGCAGGGTCTCGCCGCCCTGGAGGACGACGGCGACACTGCGCCGGTCCGGCACCGCCGAGCCGTGCTGCTCCACGCGCTGCACGGTGACGCCCGTGCGCAGCTCGGCGCCCGCCTTCTGCGCGTGCTCGACGAGCTGCTGGTCGAACTCGGGCCGGTTGATCAGCCCGAACAGCATCTGCTTGGAGCGGCGCGTCCGGGCGAAGCGGCCGTTGTGGGAGAAGGTCACCGCGTGCACGCGGTCGCGCAGCGGCAGTTCGAAGCCGGGTGGGAGTGAGTCGCGTGATGGGCCGATGATGCCGCCGCCGCATGTCTTGTAGCGCGGAAGTTCCGCCTTCTCCAGCAACAGCACGCTCCGCCCGGCGACCGCCGCCGCGTACGCGGCCGATGCCCCCGCGGGTCCCGCGCCCACCACGACGACGTCCCACACCTGCTGTACGTCGTCCGCCGAAGAGTTCTCGCTGCTCACGATGGTCTACTGCTCCCGATCAAGCCGCCGCCTTCTGCTGTCCCCCGCATCCTACGGCGGGCATCGTCGCAGGCCGCTGTGGGAGGATCACAGCACTCACCCGTACAACGTCGCACCCACAAGGAGCGTGCCCATGTCGTCGAATCCGCTCGCCCGTACCGTCGCCTCGCTGATGCCGAGGGCGCGGGCGGAACTCGCCGAACTGGTGGCGTTCAAGTCGGTCGCGGACTTCGACCAGTTCCCGCGCGGCGAGAGCGAGGGCGCCGCCCGCTGGGTCGCGGACGCGCTGCGGGCCGAGGGCTTCGAGGACGTGGCCCTGCTCGACACCCCCGACGGCACCCAGTCGGTCTACGGCCATCTGCGCGGGCCGGAGGGCGCGAGGACGGTCCTGCTCTACGCGCACTACGACGTGCAGCCCCCGCTGGACGAGGCCGGCTGGACCACCCCGCCCTTCGAACTGACCGAGCGCGACGGCCGCTGGTACGGGCGCGGGGCCGCAGACTGCAAGGGCGGCGTGATCATGCACCTGCTGGCGCTGCGCGCCCTCAGGGCCCACGGCGGTGTGCCGGTGCATGTGAAGGTCATCGCCGAGGGGTCGGAGGAGATGGGCACGGGCGGCCTGGAGCGCTACGCCGAGCAGCACCCCGAACTGCTGGAGGCCGACGCCATCGTGATCGGCGACACCGGGAACTTCCGGGTGGGCCTGCCGACGGTGACGACGACCCTGCGCGGCATGACCATGCTGCGGGTGCGGATCGACACCCTGGCGGGCAACCTGCACTCCGGACAGTTCGGCGGGGCCGCGCCGGACGCGCTGGGCGCGCTGATCCGCGTACTGGACTCGCTGCGCGCGGAGGACGGCTCGACGACCGTGGACGGGCTGACGGACCAGGAGCCGTGGCCGGGGCTGCAGTACGACGAGGCGCAGTTCCGCAGGGACGCGAAGGTGCTCGACGGCGTCGGGCTCATCGGGTCCGGCACGGTCGCGGACCGCATCTGGGCGCGCCCGGCCGTCACCGTCCTGGGCATCGACTGCCCGCCGGTCGTCGGCGCCACCCCGTCCGTGCAGGCGAGCGCGCGGGCGCTGGTGAGCCTGCGGGTGCCGCCGGGTGTGGACGCCGTGGAGGCGACCAAGCTGCTCCAGGCCCATCTGGAGGCGCACACGCCGTGGGGCGCCCGGGTGAGCACCGAACAGGCCGGGCAGGGCCAGGCGTTCCGCGCCGACGCCGCGAGCCCCGCCTACCGGGCGATGGCGGAGGCGATGGCGGTGGCCTACCCGGGCGAGGAGATGCAGTACGCCGGGCAGGGCGGCTCGATCCCGCTGTGCAACACCCTCGCCTCGCTCTACCCGCGGGCGGAGATCCTGCTCATCGGCCTGAGCGAGCCTGCGGCGCAGATCCACGCGGTGGACGAGAGCGTCTCGCCCGAGGAGCTGGAGCGGCTGTCGGTGGCCGAGGCGCTGTTCCTGCGCGCGTACGCCGCGAGTTGAGCGGCCGCGCGGTGCGGCGGGGTGCGCGGTCCGCGCCGTGCGCCCCACCGCGCCCGTGCCGTGCGGCGCGGCTCAGGAGGGCGCGGGGATGCCCGCCTCCAGGTAGAGCGCGGCACCGCGTTCACGTGCCCGCAGGGCCCACCGCAGCCGCTCGTAGCGCACGGGGGGCAGCAGGTCGGCGGCCTCGGCCTCGGTGACGAAGCGCCAGTCGCGCAGTTCCGGGCCGGGCAGCAGGAGGCGTTCGATGTCCGCGGAGTCGAGGCGGCCGCCGTCGAAGAGCATGCGCAGGCCGCCGTATCCGGGCGGCTGGGGGCGCTCCCAGTCGACGACGAGGAGGCGGGGCACCTCCCGCAGCCGCAGCCCGGTCTCCTCGGTGACCTCGCGCATGCCCGCGCGCGCGGGCGGCTCGCCGGGTTCGACGACACCGCCGGGGAACTCCCAGCCGGCCTTGTAGGTGGGGTCGACGAGCAGGAACCGGTCCCGCTCGTCGAAGAGCAGCACCCCCGCGGCCAGTGTCTCGGCGGTGGGCTCGGGCGTCTGCACGATGTCGCAGACGGGCACGTCGCCGCTGCCGACCGCCTCGGCGATCCGCACGGCGGTCTCGTACGGGGTGAGGCCGCCGTTGTCGACGGGATGGGCGTCCGCGGTGAGCCACGCCGCGAGCGCGGCGCGGTAGGGCTCGATGTGGTCGGAGGACCAGTGCCGGACGCGTATCTCGCCGTCGGGCGGGTCGGGCGGTGTCTCCCGGTCGGCTGTCCGGGCACGCAGGATCGTTTCCGCCGGGGCGAGCAGAATGTGCTGGACCGTGATGCGGCGGGCCGCGAGTCCGCCGAAGATCTCGTCGCGGTACTCCTGGCGGAGCAGGGTCATCGGGACCACGAGGGTCCCGCCGAGCTGGGCGTGCAGGGCCGCCGCCGTGTCGATCACGAGGCGCCGCCAGATCGGCAGGTCCTGGAAGTCGCCGACCTCGGTGAGGTGTTTGGGCGGAAGCAGCTGGGCGAGCGCTCCGCCGATGACCTCGGGGTCGAAGAGCGTGCTGTTCGGGATCAGCTCGATCAGCTCCCGTGCGGTGGTGGTCTTCCCCGCACCGAACGCGCCGTTGATCCAAACGATCACGTTTCCCCCTCTTCTGCTGGCCCCCTGTGGCTTGCCCGCTCCACACTGCCATGGAAACCACCCGCGGGAGAGTGCGCACTACGGCGGCGCCGCCCTCCGCTCGACCGCGGTGGTACGGCGCCGTGGGGGTGGGGGCTGCGGGCTCGTCAGCCCTTCTTCCCGCCCTTGCCGTGCGGCGCGTCGTTCACGGCGCGGTCCGCTTCGCGGTTGACGGCCCCGCCGAACGAGTCCAGGGTCCGGTCGACGTTGATCCCGGCGAGCTTGGTCGGGGCGGTCGTGCCGATGCCGCCGAGCTTGTTCTTCCCGCTCATGTCCAGCCCGGCGGCCTTGATCTCGCCGCCGGTGGTGCCGGGCAGCCCGGCGGTGGGGGCACCGGCGGCACCGGAGGACTCGGCCGCGTGGGAGGGGGTGACCGCGGCGACGACGAACCCGGTGGCCAGGGAGGCGATGGCGAGCATGCTGCGCTTCTTCATGACCGGTTCAACTGCGCGACCGCCCCCGGAGTCACGCCCCGCCTCCGGGTGAACCGCGGAAGGAGGCGAACGCGGCACGCCTCACCGGGGGGTCCCACGGAATCGGCCGCCGCGTCCGGCGCACCGTCTCCACCCGGGGGCGCGCCCTTCGTGCCGGACGGTCAAGTCATCGGCGAGCGCTCCGTGTGCGGGCCGCGGCACGCATGCCCGGTGCCCAGGGTTGGGTCCGGCTGTCTGTGATCTCCTCCCCGACGCCGAGCGTGGCGCGGGCGAACGCGTCGAGGCCGGCCGGGGGCGCGCTGCCCGTGCCGGGATGCGGGCGGCCCCGCGCGCGAACGATCCCGCCGCGCCCCGCTCACACGCCCGCGGCCGTCGCCCCCGCCGTCTTCGCGAGGGCGGCCGCGGCGGCTCCCACGAGGCCGGCGTCCGTGCCCATCTGGGCGGGGGTGACCGAGAGGCGCTGGACGAAGGACAGGGCGGCGTAGTCGGTCAGCGCCTTGCGCAGCGGGGTGAACAGGACGTCGCCGGCCTTGCCGACGCCGCCGCCGATCACGGCGATGTCGATCTCGACCAGGGTCGCGGTGGCGGCGATCCCCGCGGCGAGCGCCCTGGCCGCCCGCTCGAAGGAGGCCACGGCGACCGGGTCGCCCTCCCGGGCGGCCGTGGCCACCGCGGCGGCGGAGGCGTCCCCGTCCGGTCCGGGCCGCCAGCCGTTCTCCAGGGCCCGGCGGGCGATGTGGGGGCCGCTCGCGATGCGCTCCACGCAGCCGCGCGAACCGCACGGGCACGGATCGCCGTCCAGGTCGACGCTGATGTGGCCGATGTGACCGGAGTTGCCCGTGGGGCCCGGGTGCAGTCGGCCGTTCAGCACGAGGCCGCCGCCCACCCCGGTGGAGACGACCATGCACAGCGCGTTGTCATGGCCGCGGGCAGCGCCCTGCCAGTGCTCGGCCGCCGTGATGGCGACGCCGTCGCCGATCAGCTCGACGGGCAGGCCGCCCGCCGCCTCGCGGACCCGCCGGACCAGGGGGTACGCGCGCCAGCCGGGGACGTTCACCGGACTCACGGTGCCCGCCGAGGCGTCGACCGGGCCCGCGCTGCCGATGCCGACGGCCGTGGCGCGGCTCCACAGGGGCGACACCGAGAGTTCGCCGAGGACCTCTTCGACGGCCCCCATGACCGTCTCGCCGTCCTCCCGCGCCGGCGTCGCGCGCTGGGACCGGGCCACGATCGTGCCGTGGCCGTCCACCAGCGCCCCGGCGATCTTGGTGCCGCCGATGTCGAGCGCAGCCACGAGGTCGGTGTGCATCAGTGTCAGTTCTCCCCGTCAACCAATCGGATCTCCCCGCCCGGCCACGGGGATCGGGCACGCCGGTCCCGCGGTGGGGGGCGCGGGCCGGAGAGCGCGGTGGACAGTGTCTCCCGGATCTGACAACGTTGTCCAGGCTCTATGCTCGACGCCACATCCTCATACAAACCCATGGACGACGCATCCCCCCGTGGGCGACGACAGGACAGGACAGCGCATCGTGCCCGAGACCATCCGCCGACCCGACCGCCTTCCCGAGAACAGATACGGCAATCGGCCGACGATGAAGGACGTGGCGGCGCGTGCCGGAGTCGGACTGAAGACCGTCTCGCGCGTGGTCAACGGCGAGCCCGGGGTGACCCCCGAGACCGAGCGCCGCGTCCAGGAGGCCATCGACGCGCTGGGGTTCCGCCGCAACGACAGCGCGCGGGTGCTGCGCAAGGGCCGTACGGCCAGCATCGGCCTGGTCCTGGAGGATCTGGCGGACCCCTTCTACGGTCCGCTCAGCCGTGCGGTGGAGGAGGTCGCCCGCGCGCACGGCGCGCTGCTCATCAACGGCTCCAGCGCCGAGGACCCGGACCGTGAGCAGGAGCTGGCCCTCGCGCTGTGCGCGCGGCGGGTGGACGGGCTGGTGGTCATTCCGGCGGGCGACGACCACCGCTATCTGGAGCCCGAGCTCAAGGCGGGCGTCGCGACCGTCTTCGTCGACCGCCCGGCCGGGCAGATCGACGCCGACTGCGTGCTCTCCGACAACCGCGGCGGCGCCCGGGACGGGGTCGCCCACCTCATCGGCCACGGTCACCGCCGCATCGGCTTCATCGGCGACA
The DNA here is from genome assembly GCF_000225525.1 of Streptomyces zinciresistens K42. Classification (GTDB taxonomy): domain Bacteria; phylum Actinomycetota; class Actinomycetes; order Streptomycetales; family Streptomycetaceae; genus Streptomyces; species Streptomyces zinciresistens. The sequence goes on from NZ_AGBF01000203.1 coordinate 10,216, forward strand.
TGCCCCGCATCCACACGGCCGCCGAGCGGCTGCGGGGCTACCGGGCCGCGATGGAGGACGCGGGGATACCGGTGGAGGACGCCTGGATGTCCCTGGGCGTCACCGATCCCGAGCGGGTGCGGCGGGCGGCCGAGGAGATGCTGACCGGCCCCTCCCCCGTCACCGCGGTCTTCGCGGCCAACAACCGGGTGACCGTCACGGTGATCCGCGTCCTCGCCGCGCACGCCCGCCCCGTGGCGCTGGTCGGCTTCGACGACTTCGAGCTCGCGGACCTGCTCCAGCCGGGTGTGACCGTGGTCGCCCAGGACTCCGCAGCCCTCGGCAGGACGGCGGCCGAGCGGCTGTTCCGGCAGCTGGACGGCACACTGGTCGCCCCGGAGCGCATCGAGCTGCCGACGCGGCTGATCACCCGGGGGTCGGGCGAGCTGCCTCCGTCGGGCTGAGCCGGCGGGGCCGCGAGCGGACGAGGACCGAAGGGACGGAGTGAGCGCTGTGCGGCCCGTGGACGACGACCGCAGCCTGGAGGCGCTGGGCCTGGCGGAGGCTCCGCGGGACCACCCGCTGCGCTATCCGGGCGCCTGGCCCGCGGACTCCGGGCTGCTCGCCGGGGACCGCCTGCTGCCCCTGGACCGCCTGGTGCACGACGACCGCACGCCCGTCCTCGCGGTCGGCTCCAACGCGTCTCCCGCCCAACTGCGCCGCAAGATGGAGGCGTTCGGGATCACCTCACCGCTGCCGATGGTGCGGGCGCGGGTGACGGGCCTGGAGGTCGGCGTCTCGGCGCATGTCAGCCGCCTCGGCTATGTCTCGGCCTCACCGTTCCACGCGCCGGGCCGCGTGAGGGAGTTGTTCGTCATCTGGCTCGACGGCGAGCAGCTCGCGGTGATCGACGCCAGCGAGGGTGTGCCCCTGCCGCACGGCAACTACACCCGGGTGCGGCTGCCCTCGTCCGTGGCGCGGACCGGCCTCGCGGACGGCACCACGCTCCCCGGGGTCTTCGTCTACATCAACCGCCACGGTGTCCTGCACGACGGCACCGGCGCGCCCCGCGTCCACCCGGGCCAACGTCCCCTGCTCACCGGGCTCTTGCGGGACTCGGCCCGGCTGAGGGCCCTGTTCGGGGCCACGCCCGAGGAGTTCTGCGCGCGGGCGCGCGCGGACGCGGCGCTGTGCGACCGGGGCACCCGGCTGTTCGCCGAGGAGAGGCGGGTGACGCTCGCGGGCCTGGAGGAGTACGCCGCCGCACAGGAGGGGTCTCAGCAGACCGGCAGTCCGGGCACCGGCTCGTCGTTGTCGCCGCCCTCGATGTAGACGTCGCTGACGTACACCCCGGTGTTGCCGCTGTCGTCGTCCGTCTTGGCCCACCAGACGTTGGTCCAGCGGCCGGAGGTCTCGCGCCGGCCCAGGTTCTGCTGGCAGTAGAAGTAGTTGGTGCCCGCGTTCAGGACGCCGACCCGGGTGCCCGACGCGGTGAAGGACTCGGCCTGCTTCCACACCGTGCAGTTGTACTTTCCCGCGCCGATCGAGAAGCAGACGGGGTCCGGCGC
>NZ_AGBF01000202.1 GCF_000225525.1 Streptomyces zinciresistens K42
GAGGCGGGGGTGCAGGCCGCGTCCGGGGCCAGCGCGGCGGGCATGGGGGGCAGTTCCTGGCCCTTGGAGCCGCCGGCGGCGGCCGCGGGGACGGCCGCGGGCAGCAGCAGGGCGGCGGCCAGCCCGGCGCCGGAGAGCAGCCGGGCGGCCCCGCGGGCGGGCGGCCTCATCGTCCGGCCGCCTTCGGGGCCGCCGCGACGTCCTCGGGCACGAGGATGCGCAGATCGTCCAGGGTGGGCGCGGCCAGCGAACTGAGCCTGCCCGCCTGGCGGGTGACCATCGATTCGAGCACCTGCCGGGCCAGCCGGGCGTTGCCGAACGAACGGTCCCTGGGCAGGGCCTCGAAGTACGACCTGAGCACCGGGCCGGTGCCGGGACCGCACTCGTAGCCCATGCTCGCGGCCTGGGCGCGCACGATGGTGACCAGTTCCTCGGAGGAGTAGTCGGCGAAGGTGATCCGGCGCGGGAAGCGCGAGGACAGCCCCGGGTTGGAGGACAGGAACCGCTCCATCTCGTCGGTGTACCCGGCGACGATGACGACGACCTCGTCGCGGTGGTCCTCCATCAGCTTCAGCAGGGTGTCCACCGCCTCCTGGCCGAAGTCCGCGCCGCCGCGCTGCGGGGTGAGGGTGTACGCCTCGTCGATGAACAGCACACCGCCGCGGGCCCGTTCGAAGACCTCGCGGGTGAGCTGGGCGGTGTGGCCGATGTAGCGGCCGACGAGGTCGGCGCGGGCCGCCTCCACCAGCTGGCCCCGGTCCAGGATGCCGAGCTGGGTGAGGATCTCGCCGTAGAGCCGGGCGACGGTCGTCTTGCCGGTGCCCGGCGGGCCGGTGAAGACCAGGTGGTGGCTGAGCGAGGGCACCGGCAGCCCGGCGGCGGCCCGGTGCCGGGCGGTGGTGATGAGGTTGACCAGGTCCGCGACGTCGCGCTTGACCTCGGCCAGGCCGATCATGTCGCCGAGCCGGGTCAGCGGGTCGTCCTGGGGGACGGCGGAGTCGGCGGCCCGCGCGGCGGCGGTGACGGAGACGTCCTCCGGCAGCAGCAGCCGCAGATCGTGCTCACCGACCTGGGCCTGGGAGGCGAGCCGGACGGCCTGGCGGTCCACCATGTCCTCGAACACCCCGCGCGCGGCACGGCCGTTGCCGAAGCCGGCGTCCCTCGGCATCGCCTCGAAGTGGGCGGCGAGCGCGGCGTCCGTGCCCTCGCCCAGCTCGTACTGGTGCTGGGCGCACATGTTCTCCATGATGGCGACGAGTTCGGGCACGGAGTAGTTCTCGAACTCGACGGTGCGCGAGAAGCGGGACGCGAGACCGGGGTTGGAGCCCAGGAAGGACTCCATCTCCCGGGAGTACCCGGCGGCGACCACGACGACGTCGTCGCGGTGGTCCTCCATCAGCTTCAGCAGGGTGTCCACGGCCTCGCGGCCGAAGTCGGCGCCGCCGTTGCCGCTGTCGGCGCTGAGTGTGTACGCCTCGTCGATGAACAGCACGCCTCCCAGGGCGCGTTGGAAGGTCTCGGAGGTCTTGATCGCCGTACCGCCGACGACCTGCGCGACCAGGTCGGCCCGGGAGACCTCGACGAGGTGGCCGCTGCGCAGCGAGCCGAGTTCGGCGAGGATCGCGCCGTAGAGGCGGGCGACGGTCGTCTTGCCGGTGCCGGGCGGGCCCGCGAAGATCAGGTGTCTGCTCATCGGCGGTGCGGACATGCCGAGTTGCTCGCGGCGCTGGGCGAGCTGGGTGAGGTTGACCAGGGTGCGCACCTGCTGCTTGACGTTGTCCAGGCCGATCAGCGCGTTCAGCGCGCCGAGCGGGCCGTCCACGCGGTCCGGCGGGGGCGCGTCCGCGGCGCCGGAGCCGGCCGGGTCGGTGTTCTCGGCACTGCCGGTGCCCCACGCGTCGCGCTTGCCGTTGCCGGTGCTCTTCAGGCCGTCCACGGCGAGTCGTTCGCCGGGCGTGGTCTGCACCAGGCCGCCGCCCTCGTTCTCCCGGGCCAGGCAGTTGACCAGGGAGACCGGTGCGGTGGACTCCACCCGGAAGCCGTCCTGGGCGCCGCCGCTCACCTCGCAGCCGCTGAGGGAGGCCAGCGCGCCCTCTTTCAGCAGGAAGCCGTGGCCCTGCGCCGCGTGCACGGTGGTGCGGTTCGCGGTCAGCTCGCCGCCCGCGGCGACCACCACGCCCTCCTCGCCGGACATCTCCACGCGGAAGTCCCGGACGGTGACGTTGCCGCCGTCCTCGACGACGAGGCCGTGGGTCGCGGTGTCGGAGACGCCGCCGCCGGCCAGGTAGAGCGTGCTGCCGGAACCCGCGCGCACGCCCGCGCCCTTGGGCCGGACGATCTCGCAGTCCTCGGCCCGCCCGCGGGCGTCCTTGCCCGCCGAGATGCCGTCGCCCGCGGGCTCCACCAGACGGGCCCTGCGCAGCAGCGGGTTGGCGCCCGCGCGCACCGCGACGGCGGGCGAGCCTCCGATCACCTCCAGGCGGTCCAGCTCCGGCGCCGAGTCCTCCTCCAGGAGCAGGCCGGTCTGCTCGCAGTCGCGGACCGTCAGCCCGGTCAGCGCCGGGGAGGCGGCGCCCGCGACGCGCAGCGCGGCCCCCTGGGCGCCGTCCACCCAGCAGTCCTCGAAGGTGCCGCGGGCCCGGTCGGTGACGAACACGCCGTGGCCGCGGGTGCGCGAGACCCGGCAGCGGCGCAGCACCGGGTCGCTGCCCCCGGCCAGCGCGATGCCGTTGCCGGAGGCCCCGGTGACCCGGACGTCCTCCAGTGTCGTACGGCCCGAAGTGGTCACGTGGACACCGGTGCTGGTGTCGTGCACGACCGAACGGATCACGGTGAGGGAGCAGTTCTGCTCCAGGGCGATGGACGGCTTGTCCGTGGAGGAGATGTCGCAGTCCTCGACGCTTCCGGTGGCGTCGCCGTTGGCGAGCAGGCCGTTGCCGCGCGCGTCGCGGACCGTGCAGCCGCGCACCCGCGCCTCGCCCTGCTCGGCGAGGACCAGGCCGCTGGTGCCCAGGTGTTCCAGCGTGCAGGACTCCACGGTGGTGGGGGTCGTCGAGGTCACGACGACGCCCGCGCCCTGGGGGTTGCTGATCCGGCAGTCCCGCAGCGCGAGGGAGCCGGTGCCGCCGGCGAGGACCGCGGTCCAGGCGGCGCCGATGATCTCGCAGCCGTCGAGCGCGGCCTGTCCGCGCCGTACGTCCACGGCCGGCAGTTCCGCGTCGCCGCCGCGCAGGGACAGCTCGGAGAGCATCACGGCGTCCGCGCGCAGCGCCAGCACGCTGCCCGAGCGCGGCCGGATCTCGACGGTGCCCCGCCCTTCGGCGGCGGTGAGGGTGACCCTGGTGTGGATCACCAGGTTCTCCGCGTACGTCCCGGGCCGGACGCTGATGAGCGCGCCGGTCCGGGCGGCCGCGAGTGCCTCACCGATCGTCCGGTAGCGGTCCCGGTCCCCCGGTCCGACCGTCAGTACCTGGCGCGACACGCACCAACCTCCTTGCTAGGGCGGCGTCTTCGGCGGCGCCCCCGGGTCCCGGGGGCGCGAGTCGGCGAGCCGACGGTGCCATCATGCCCCGCTGGCGGGGCGGACGGGGGGCCGGGAGCGGTGCTCTCGGCCGGAAGGCGTCCGGCGGGTGCTCAGACGCTCCACTTCTGGTTGTCGGTACCGGCGCAGGTCCACAGTTGCAGCCAGGCGCCGTTGCCCGGGTTGTTGTCCCTGATGTCCACGCACTTGCCGACGACGGTGTTGACGAGGTCGTTGCGCTCGTTGAGGACGAACTTCTGGGCGTTGTTGCCGCTGCACCAGGCGATCTGCATGGGGGTGCCGTCGTTGTAGTTCGCGTTGGCGACGTCCAGGCAGAGGCCGTTGATGCGCACGGTGCCGTCGGAGGCGAACTGCCACTTCTGTGCCACGCCGTTGTTGCAGTCCCACATGAACAGCTTCTTGCCGTCGCCGAAGTCGGCGTTCGGTACGTCGATGCAGCGCCCGGAGTAGTTGCTGCGCAGCGAGACCGGGGCGCTGAAGGTCACGCCCGTCGCGCCCGCGGGCTTGCCACCGCCCGAGGACGCCTCGCCGCCGCCGGACTTCGCGGGCCGGTCCTGCTTCTTCTCGCCGCCCCCGGAGCGTTCCTCCGCCCCGGCGTCCTGCTTCGGCGGCTGCTTGCCCGCGCCCCGAGCGGCGGTGTCCGCGCTCTTCTCGCGCTCCGGCCTGCCGGGAACAGCGGACTTCCCTGTGCTGTCGTCGGAGGCCCCGGCGTCGGGCGGGCCGGCCACGAAGTCGCCCGGCGCGTCCCGCGCGCCGCCGCCGAGCACGGTTCCGCCGGCGGGCGCCGTCCTCGGGCTCTTGTCGTCTCCGTTGCCGCCGAGCACCAGGAAGGGCACCGAGACGAGCAGCGCGCCGACGACCGCCGCGCCGGCCAGTGCCGCCTTGCCCGGCCGCCCGACCGCCGCGGCCTGCGGTTCGGGCCGGTCGATGGCGGTGGCGGTCATGGTCCGTACGAGGGCGGGCAGCCGGCTCTTGGCCTCGGCGGCGGCACCGGCGTCGCCCTCGGACCCGCCGCCGGACTCCGGCCGCGCGGTGTGCCCGTCCGCCGTGTCCGGCCCGGACTCCGGCTGCGTCCCGGACGGGGTGCCCGCCCCCGCCGCGGAACCGGGCTCCGTCCGTGCCCCGGGCTCGGGCGCCGTCCGCGTTCCCGGCGCGGCCTGCGTCCCGGAGCCGCCGGCCGGGACCGTCGTGCCCGCCTCGGCGACCGCGGATTCCGGCTCGCCGGTACGGACCTCCCCTGCCGCCCCGGCGGGCTCGGGCCGGGGTGCGGGGGCGGCGGCGGTCGCGGGCGTCTCCTCCGCGGCGGAAGCGGGCTCCGCGGGAGAGGAGGTGGAGGTGTGCTGGACCGGTCGCGTCACGGGGTCCTCCCTGTGGTGTGGGGCCAGGGTTGCGGAGAGCTGGTGGCCGGTTCCCCGGAGCGGGGCGCGGCCGCGTCCCCGGCTTCCGGTCCGGGCGGGGGATCGAGCAGCCCGTCCACGGGAACGAGCAGGGGGGCGGCGGCTCCGGCGTTGACCATGAGCGAGACACCCGAACCCCGCAGTGAGCGGGCCAGATCCCGGGCCGGGAGCGTGTCATGCGCGAGTGCCGTGGACGTGAACTCGTGTGCCGCCGAGGTGAACACGAGGGCCACCGGGGTCCCGTCCAGTCCGGCCGCCAGGAGCGGCCCGCCGTCCGGTGCCCGCACGACGGTGACCTCCGCCCCGGCCAGTGCCGCGAGCGCCTCGTCCGCCGTTCCGTAGCCGGTCGCGGCCCGCTGCGCCGCCGCGTCCACCGGGTCGGTGGGCTCCGGCCAGCCGAGCACGGCGGCGGAGGGCCGGTAGGCGGGGTTGGGGCGGTACGCGCCCACGTCCCCGGTCCCGTCCGACTGCCACTCCCCGAGCACGGCCCACTCGGGCGGCGTGCGGTCCTCGGTCCATCCGGCGTCGACGACCCCGATCCAGTGGCCGGGCGCCTGGCGCGCGGCGGCGCGAACCGCCTCGGGTATCCCGGGCGCCTCGCCGGCCTCGGCCGGCTCCTCGGTGGCGGGGCCGGGGCCGCCGGGCTCCGCGGAGGGGACCTCGGGGGCGCCCTCTTGCCGTTGTCCGGGCCGCATCTCCACCTGAACTCTTCGATCAGTACACGTACGTGGCCACCGACGTCTCGCGTGTGGACGCGGAGCGGATCGGGGAACCCTCAGGATGCCACACCGGTCCCGCCCGTTGCGGGGCGGCCGGGGTCCGTATCCGCCGTCGACGTGCCCGTTCGCCACCCGGGTGGGGAACTTTCCGGGACCAGGGCGGCGGGAGCGGACAAAGCGCCGAAGAGATGGGGCGGGTGGTACGGCTGATCACCCCCGGTACGGGCTAAGTTGGGGACCGCGGGATCAGCTCGCGGCCCGAGAGGGCGTCGTACCGGTCCGCGGCGCCACCGCGGCGGGTCTCGCGCACCTCGACCACCGGGACCGGGCCGGCCCCGTCCACCTCGGCGCGGCGGCCGTCCGACGCCCGCCGGGTGCACCGGGGTTCGGCCGGCCGCCCGCCGCTGCCGACCCCGTCCGCCATCGAACGCTCCGCCACCGAGGAGGAGTCCCCCATGTCCCCCCAGCAGCAGAACCCCGGCGCGCATGCGGAGTCGGCCGCCGCCCGCGAAGGGGAGGAGACGGCGTCGACGTCCGCGCCGCCCACGTCCTCTACGCCCCCCGGCACCACCGCTCCGCCCCCGTCCGACCCGGGTGAGGCGTCTGCCGGAAAGGCCACCGCAGAGGCCGAGTCGGGCTCCGATTCGGCGAAGTCCGGTGATCCGCGGGCACATTCGGGCGCCCAGGAGGCGAAGTCCGCGTCCGCGACGGCCGAGTCCGCTCCCTCGAAGGCGAACTCGGCTGCCTCCGCGGAGGCCGAGGCGGAGGCGGGTACGGCCGGGACCGGGACCGGTGCGGACCCCGAGCGCCCCGCACCGGGCGGTGGAGGATCGGCACCCGCCGAGGAGACGCGGGCCGCCGAGTCCGCCCAGGCGCGCGCCGAGGGCGTCGCCGTCGCAGCGGCCGTCGCGGCGCCGCCCGGCACCACGTCGCAGACCGGTGTCGGCAGCGGGCGTCCGCGCAAGCCGGTCCTGGCGGGTGCGGCCATCGCCGGCGCCGCCCTGATCGCGATACCCCTGCTGCTCGCGGGGAGCGGCCGGGACGACCGGCCGGGCCCGCCCGCGGGGCTGACTGCGCAGGGGTCCGACACGGTGCTGAACCCGACTTCCGCGCCCGCCGCGCTCGACGACTACGTGGCCGAGAAGCCGAGCCCGCCGGCCAAGAAGGCCGAGCCGAAGAAGACCGTGCCCGCGAAGGCCGTCGCTCCGAAGCACGCCGCTCCCCCGCCGCCGCCGAGCCCGAGCACGCCCAAGGCGAAGCCCAAGCCGAAGCCGAAGGCGGCCCCCCGGCCGAACTGGAGCACCGAGACCGTCTACGCGCCCAGCACCCTGGAGGTCAACCAGGCGTGGACGACCAACCGCATCCGGATGGTGATGCAGACGGACGGCAACCTCGTCGTCTACAACGAGAAGGGCAAGCCCATCTGGGCGACGATGACGTTCGGCCCCAACCACCGGACGGTCTTCCAGGAGGACGGCAACCTCGTCGTCTACAACGGCGACAACCGGCCGATCTGGGCCTCCCAGACGTGGAACCGCGCGGGCGCCCAACTGGTGCTGCGGGCCGACGGCAAGGTGGTCATCGTGCACAACGGCGGGGTGATCTGGTCGACCTGACGGTCGCTCAGCCGACGCCTCGGGTGCCCGAAGGCGTACTCCGTGGCCGCGTCGCGCAGCCGGTCCGCGAGATGACCGGCGCACGAGGCCCGGACGAGAGCCCGGAGCACGGCTCCGGGCTCGTCCCGTGCGACCAGGACCACCGGGGTGCGGGCCACGGCGGACCGGGCGCGGCGTCCGGGTCCGAAGGCACGCGGGGGGAGGTCCAGGGCGCAGCCGTGCGCGAGCACCCGTCACGGCGGGCTCCCTCGGGGTCGTGGAGGACGGCGCCGGTGACGGGCGCGGGCACCGGCCGGTCGCCTACGGGGACATACAGCCGCTCACCGGGGCGGTCGCGCCCGCCCTCGACCAGGGCGAGCGCGAAGGTGCGGCGCCGCGGCGGCCGGACGTGACGTGGCCGGGCGCGGGGACGGGCGGGGCGGGCCGTACCGGGCGCCGCGCCCGCGCGCTCACCGGGCCCGGGTGTCGTCCTCCCTCTCGCCCTCGGCCTGGGAGGGTTCGGTCCGCGGGACGTCCGGGTGCTGTTCGGCGGTCGTGCGCTCGGCGGGCTCCTCGCGTTCGCCCTCGGCCTGGGAGGGGGTGTGCGAGTACAGCCAGCGGTCGTAGTACGAGGCTCCGGTCTTCATGGCCGACTCCCTTGGTCGTTCTCCCTCGGTCGTTCTCCCTCGGTCGCTCCCCTCCATGCTGCGCCCCGCGCGGGGAGCGGACCAGCCCGGTCAGCGGGTGATGCCGAGCCGTTCGCAGGCGGCGCGCAGCGACGGGAGGCAGATCTGGGCGACGGTGTACACACCCGTGTCGACGAGGGTGCGCCGGATGTCCCCGGCCGTGACCGCCCTGGGCGTGAGCAGGATGGACGGGATGCCGGCGCGGGTGGCGCTGTCGAGGGTCGTCGTGGCGACCGTGCCGGCCCCCGCGCCCCGGCCGAGGGCCACGGCCATCGCGGACGCCGCGGCGGCCTCCTTCTCGAAGGGCTTGTACACCGTCATGTACTGCTCGCCCCGGACGATACGGCGGACGGCCGCCAGGTCGGCGTCCTGGCCGGTGATCGGCGGCGGGTCCGCGACGCCCGCCCTCCTGAAGGCGGAGAGGGCGCCCGCGGCGATCGCGTCGTTGACGGCGAGGACCCCGTCGATCCGGTCCGCCCCGAGGGCGGCGAGCGCGGCGCTCATGTCGGCGTGGGCGCGCTCCGGGCTCCAGCCGGCGGTCGCGTACGACTCGGCGATCTCGGCGCCGCCGCCGACGAGGGTGGTGAGCGCGCCTCTGCGGAACCAGCCCGCGTTGGCGCTGCTGGGATCGCCGTTCAGCATCACCACGCCGGACCCCCGGCCGCGCTCCCGCATCGCCTTCAGCAGTGCCTCGCCCTGGAGGCGGCCGACCTTGGCTCCGTCGAAGCTGACGAAGCCCGAGATCGGGCCCTCGGCGAGCCGGTCGTAGGCGACGACCGGGACCCCCGCCCTGCGGGCCTCCTCGATCGGGGAGCGCAGGGCCTTGCTGTCGGCGGCGGCGAGGACGAGGACCCGGACCCCCTTGGTGATCATGGACGTCATCTGGTCGCGCTGTCGGGCCGCGTCGTTCTCGGCGTTGGCGTACTCCAGCGTGCAGCCGCCGCACAGCGCCTTGAGCCGCTCCTCGACGAGGGGCCGGTCGGACTGCTCCCAGCGCGGTGTGACCCGGTTCGGCAGGAGCAGTCCGACGGTGAAGTTCTCGGTGTCCGCCTCGCCCGGCCCGCCGCAGGCGGCGAGCGGTCCCGCGAGGACGGCCGCGACCAGGGCCGCGACGACGTGCAGCGTACGGGTCCGCATCGCCCCTCGCCTCGTTCCGTTCAGGGTCCCGGGTCCGCGGGGGCAGCCCCGGCGGACGGCACGGTGATCTCGCTCCACACCTGCTTGCCGCCCGCCACCGGCACCGAGCCGCTGGCGTCCGACACCGCCTCGACCAGCAGCAGGCCGCGGCCGCCGGTCGACTCCCAGTCCACGATCACGGGCTTGGCGGGCGCCCGCGGCGAGGAGTCGCTGACGCAGACCCGCACCCGGTCGCCGCGCAGCATCAGGTCGAGCCGCACGGAGCCCCGGGTGTGCACGAGGGCGTTGGTGACCAGCTCGGACACCACGAGCAGCACCGCGTCCGCCGCCTCCTGCACCTTCCAGCCGCGCAGGGTGCGCGCGGTGAAGCGGCGGGCGTGCATGACCGCGTCGGGCAGCCGCCACACCTCCCAGCCGGCCCGGATGGGGCGGGTCCGCATCCCGTCGTAGCGCATCAGCAGGACGGCCACGTCGTCCTCGCGCGGCCGGCCGTCGCCGAGCAGGGCGTCGGCCATGCGGGCCGGGTCCGCCGGGTCGGCGGCGGCGAGCGCGGCGCGGGTTCTGTCCATGCCGACGTCCAGCGGCAGGTCTGCGGCCTCGACCAGGCCGTCGGTGACCAGGGCGAGCACGGTGCCCGCGGGCAGCGCGACCGCCGTCAGGGGGAACTCCGCGTCGGCGAGGATGCCCAGCGGCGGCCCGCCCTCGACCTGCACCTCCTCGGTGCTGCCGTCGGGGTGCCGCAGCAGCGGTGCCAGGTGGCCGGCCCGCACGAACAGGGTGTTGCCCTCCTCCATGTCGAGTTCGACGTAGCAGCAGGTGGCGAAGAGGTCGGTCTCCATGCCGACGAGCAGGCGGTTGGCGTGCGAGACGACCACGTCGGGCGGGTGCCCCTCGACCGCGTAGGCCCGCACGGCGGTCCGCATCTGGCCCATGATCGTCGCGGCGGCGGCGCTGTGCCCCTGCACGTCGCCGATGACGAGCGCGACCCGGTCCTCGGACAGCGCGATGACGTCGTACCAGTCGCCGCCGACCTGGAGTCCGCGCCGGGCGGGCAGATAGCGGGCGACGGCGGTGCCGCCGGGCAGCTCCGGCAGCCGGCGCGGCAGCAGGCTGCGCTGGAGCATGGTGGCGAGTTCCTGCTCGGCGTCGTGCGCGTGGGCCCGCTTGAGGGCCTGTCCGACGAGTGCCGCGGTGGCGGTGAGCAGGGACCGCTCCTCCGGGATGAACTCGTGCGGGCGGTCCCAGCCGACCAGGCACACGCCGGCGACCCGGCCCCGGGCGGGCAGCGGCAGGACGGCGAGCCCCCCGGCGGCGATGCCCGCGAGCGCCGGCTCCAGCGGGGCGCCGGCGGGCCACAGGTCCATCCGGCCGTCGTCGAGGGCGAGTTGGAGGGTGGGCAGGGTGCGGATCGCCGTGTCGGACGGCTCGGCAGGCCAGGGGGGCCGCCACGGGCGCGGCCAGGACTCGGGGTCGGGCGGGTCGAGGAGCGTGACCACGAGCCGGTCGTCGCGCACGTCGGCGAGGACGACGCGGTCGGCGCCCAGCGGCTCGCGCAGCGCGGTGACGGCGACCCGGCCGACCTCGCCGACGGTGACGGCGTCGTCGAGCGCGGCGGTCAGCCACTGGATGCGGGAGACGTCGTCGGCTGCGCGGCGGCGCACGGAGCTGGCGGTCACGACGCCCAGCAGCCGTTCGGGGCCGCACTCGGTGCCCTGCCGCGTCCGGCAGCTCAGGCTCAGCCAGCGCAGTTCGCCGGTGGGGCGGCGGACCCGGAACTCCAGCTCCCTGCGGCCGGGGGCCGGGGAGGCCGGCTCCAGTACGGACATCAGCGAGGGGATGTCCTCGGGGAGGGCGTGGGCGAGGAGGGTGTCCGCCTTGCCGTCGAAGGCGTCGGGCGTGATGCCGACGAGGTCGAGGAGGGTTTCGTCGGCGTCGATCAGCCCGGTGTCCGGTTCCAGGACGAAGGAGCCGGCGCGCAGCGCGCGTACGGCGCGGGCCAGGGCGGAGACCGGTGCCCCGGGAGCGGGTCCGGCCGGGAGCAGCCCGGCGACGGCGTCGGCGTAGCGCTCCAGGAAGCGCCGCTGTCCGGCGTCGAAGCCGTCCGCGGAGGTGCCCACCACGACGAGGCAGCCGAGCCGGGTGCCGTCGCCGGTCAGGGGCAGCGCGCCGAGCGAGGCGGAGCGGGCGTGCGGGGGCGCGGGGGCGCCGTCGGGGTAGGAGGCGAGGGCCGCGGCGGTCAGCCACAGGGTCCGTTCGGTGCGCAGGGCGGTGGCCGCGGCGGAGCCGCCGGAGAGGGCGAGCCGTGCGGGGAGCCGGTACCCGGGGGTGTCGCAGCCCGCGGTCTCCAGCAGACGCAGGTCGTCCGCGCCGTCGGCGGGCACGTAGACCGCCGCCAGCGCGGCTCCGGCGAAGGCCAGGACCCGCTCGCTCGTGGCGGTGTGCGGCGCGGGAGGCGCGGGCCGGGCGCCGGCGGTGCCGGGCTCGTATCCGCCGGGCCCCGGGACACCGGTCCGGGCACGGCCGTCGTGGGGCATGTCCGCAGCTTCCTCCCGTCCCTGCCGGAGGTGCCGAAGAAGATCTTCCGGCCCGTCCGCGCACCATGGCGAGGACCGAACACCAGAATCGCATATCCGGATGAGCCCGACATACCTGTTCGACGGATTCGTGAGGCCGCTGGCAGGGGGCTCGCACCTGCGTTCGCAGAACCCTGTGGCCGGTGTCACACTGACCA
>NZ_AGBF01000201.1 GCF_000225525.1 Streptomyces zinciresistens K42
GAGGCGGCCGACGCCGCCCGGGAGGCCGGGGAGACGGCCGAGAACGTCGCCGCGTCGCAGCGGCGGGTCAGCGCACTGGCCGCCGACCTCGACCGTGCCGAGGCCGACCTCGGCAGGGCACGCGCCGACGACCGTGCGGCCCGTGAGCGGGCCAGGGACAGCGGGCGCCGGGTGCGCGAGGCAGGCCGCCGCGCCAGGACGGCGGCCGAACGCCTGGAACGGCTCACGCACCCGGACGCCTGAGCCCCCGTCACCGGCCCGCACACGGCCGTCCACCTCGTACGCGCTCGGGCCCGGCGCGCGGACGATCCCGCCGAGGGCGACGCACACGGCCGGGTCCGGACGTTGGCACGGCGGACGGCGGACGGCGGACGGCGGACGGTAGAGGGCAGAGGGCAGAGGGCAGGCGGCAGAGGGCAGGCGGCGGACGGCTGACTCGGTCGGTCGCCGCGTGGATCGCACGGTCCCTGCCCCAGGGCGGGCCGGTGGGCCGCTCCCTCCGACACGACAGTGCCCCACCGCCCGGTGTGCCCAACGGCGCCTAGGAACCCGCCCGTCGACCGGGCCGCCGGTCCGTCGCCGCCGGGGTGTCCACGGGTTCCGTGTCCGGCTCGCGCGGGGTCAGGGCCCGGCCGCCCGGGTGGCGCAGCGCGCACAGGTAGCCCACGCCCAGAGCGATGGCCATGCCGTAGAAGACCCACTGGTTGGCCTCGGCGAAGTCCGTCCGGATCGCGCTCATCGCGTTCCGCATCACCTCGGCGGTCGGGCCGGTGCCCGTCGGCGGGCTCGCGTCACCCGTGCCCGTGACGGATTCGCTGATGCTGCGGGCGGCGTCCCGCGCCTGGCCGGGCGGCAGGCCGCGCGATTCGAGGGTGCGCGTGATGCGGGAGTTCGTGACGTGCGTGAGGATCGTGCCGAAGACGGCCATGCCCACGCTGGCGGCGAAGTTGCGGACGGTCTGGGTGATGCCGGTGACCTCGCCGTACGAGGGGCCGATGGCCCGGTTCACGGCGTCGGTCGAGGCGGGGGCGAGGATGAAGCCGATGCCCGCGCCCGCGAGGGCGGCGTACGGCCACTGGTCGTGCATCGACAGATCGGTCAGCTTGCCCGCCCACAGGGCGAACCCGACCGCGCCGACCACCGTGCCGATCTTCAGGGCCGGGCGCGCGCCCCGCTTGTCGAGGATGCGGCCGCCCCACTGGGAGGCGATCGCGAACCCGGCGAAGAAGTACAGCAGGTACAGCGCCGCCTGGTTCGGCGAGGCGCTCAGGGACACCTGCGCGTACACGGAGGCGAAGAAGAACAGGGGGACGAACGCGAGCATCGCGAAGAACAGCACCAACGCGTCGACGGTGAACGCCCTGTCGCGGAAGACCCGCAGGTCGATCAGCGGGTCGCGGACCCCGCGTTCGTAGCGGACGAAGCCGTAGAGGATGAGCAGACCGCCCGCGACGCAGCCCCAGGTCGCCGCGCTGTCCCAGCCCCAGGCCCACGCCTGTTGGAAGCCGAGGACGCTCAGGCCCATGCCGAGCGCCATCAGCACGGCACCGGGCACGTCGAGCTTGCCGGTCCGCCTGCGGTCGGCGATGTGCGCGAGGGCGGTGAGCACGACGGCCACCACCGCCACGGGCACGTTCACCCAGAACACCGCGCGCCACGTCCAGGCCGTGAGCCAGCCGCCGAGCAGCGGCCCGATGGCGGTCAGCGCGCCGGTCACACCGAAGAACAGGGCGAGCGCGCGTCCGCGCCGCTCGCTCGGGAAGACCGCCACCACCACGGCGAGCGCCGCCGGGAAGAGCAGCGCCGCCCCGAACCCCTGGGTGGCCCGGAAGGCGATCAGCCACGCCTGGGCCCCGTCGCCCTTCGGGACGCAGCCGCACAGGACGGACGACACCACGAAGACCACGGTGCCGATCAGCACGATCCGGCGCGGCCCGAACAGGTCGGCGAGACGGCCGCCCAGTGCGAAGAACGCGGCCAGGGAGAGCAGATAGGCGTTCACCACCCACTGCATCCCGGAGGCCGACAGGCCGAGTTCGCGGACGATCTCGGGTGCGGCGATGGACACGATGGTCTGGTCGATGAACGTCATCGCGACGGCGAACATCATCGCCGCCAGCGCCACGGTCTGTCGCGGCGTCGCACGCGCCGCGGGCGCGGCCCCGCCACGCTCCGTGTGGGTGCCACTCATCCGTCCAGTCTGCGCCCGGCCCGGCACCGCCGCATCACCAGTCACAGGGGTCACGCGGGACCCTCCCTGCCCGACCGTCACGTGCTGGAGGAGGCGGGTGCGGGTGCGTCAGAGGTCGGCGAGCAGGGCGTCGAGCGGGGCGGGGACGCGACCGGGCTCCAGCGCCTCCACGAGGAGACGGCCGTACCGGATCTTGCGGCCCTTCTTCGTGCCGAGGAACCGCCGCAACTGGCCTCCGGCGTCGCGGCCTTGCTGGGCGGGCTGGCTCTGGAACGTCCGCAGCGGGCGCAAGTCGCCCTCGGCCCGCACGACTTCCTCGACGCGCGGGACACCGAGCGCGCGGACGAGTTCGTCCTCCAGGTCCGCCACGCAGACGAAGTAGTGCTGCTCCGCCGCCCCGGCGCCCGCCCAGCCGCGCGCGTAGAAGGGGCGCTCGCGCGCGTCGCACAGCCCGGTCAGGCGCAGACCGAGCCCCGAGGGCCCCAGCAGCCGCGCGTGCCGCCCGACGTTCATCGCCCCGCCCATGGCCACGACGCAGACCCCCTCCGCCGCCAGGTCCCGGCCGCGCAGCGCGGCCAGGGCGTCGACCGCGGCGACGTCGCTCGGTCCCTCCAGCAGGACGGCCGTGCGGACGTCGAGCCGCTCCGCGAGCTCCCGCGCGTCCTCGTCCGGTCCACCCGCCGCCCAGGCCGCGACGGCCTCCCGGAACGCTCCCATGTCCGCCATGCCCACGAGTCTGCGCCGTTCCCGCCCGCGCACGCCAGGCGATTACGGTACGCAGGGCGCGGTGCCGGCACCCGCGCGCGACCGCCTCCGGTGGTTCGATCCGGCGGTGGACCGGGTCGTGGCGTGCCGCCGTCAGAGGGTGTGCCGTAGTCAGCGGGTGTGCAGCAGTGGGCAAGCGTGCCGCCGTCAGAAAGCGTGCCGCTCAGCCGTCCCCCCCCCGGTCCCGCGGCGGACCGGGCCCTGCCCCGGCGTCCGGCACGGCCGCGCGGTACGGGGGCGTCGGGCCGGACCCGGCCACCCGCGCCGCCTCCGGGACCCGAGCGGCCACGTGCGCGGCGTTCCCGGTCGCCTGGCCGAGGACCCGGGGGCGCCCGGCGGCATCGGGCCTGACGGCGGGCACGGTGGGGCGGTCGGCGGGGGCGGGCCGCCGTGCCGGTGCGGGAGCGTGACCGCCGTCGCGCGCCGCCGCGGACATCCGGAGGGGGACCACCGGTTCCGGCCAAGGGCGTGCTTTGTGGCCGCCGCTGAGGCACCATGGGGGTGTCGGCCCGCCGCTCTCCCCCGTAGCGGCGGGTCGGCGTGGCTCCGGGGCTCTCACGCGGCCTCGCGTTCCCCGTCCGGCGCCGCGAGGTCGGCGTTCAGCGCCGTGCGCGACACGGTCAGCGGCCCGGTCGCCCGCGCCACCGCCCGGCACACGGCGGCGGCGGTCACCGCGAGAATCCCGCAGAGCCACTCCGGGCGGCGCAGCAGATCGAGGATCAGCCCGGCCCGCAGCCCCCGCGAGCGCGGCACGGTGAGCGCCGCCTTGCGCCGCCGGACCGTCGGGCCACGACGTTGCTCAGGTCCGCGCACAGCGCGAAGACGACGGGGAACAGCGTGCGCCGCGTGGTCACCTCCCGGACCGGCGGGCGCGCGAGGCCGCACCGCGCCCCCTGCCGTCATGGTCGCCCGCGGCCCGCCCGGGGCGCGATCCGAGGCCGCGCCGCCGGTGGCCGCCGCCGGTTCAGTGACCGCCGGTCAGTTCTCCGGTGAGCCGGCCGTGCAGCCGGGCGCTGTGCTCGTTCAGGCCGGTGATCTCCACGGTGGTGCCCCGCCGGGCGTACTTCGTCGCGACGGCGTCCAGTGCGGCCACCGAGGAGGCGTCCCAGATGTGGGCGTCCGACAGGTCGATGACCACCTTCTCCGGGGCGGCGGCGTAGTCGAACCGGCCCACGAGGTCGTTGGACGACGCGAAGAACAGCTCGCCGGTGACCCGGTGGACCACCCGCGAGCCGTCCGGGTCGGTGACCGCGGTGACCTCCGTGAGGTGCGCGACCCGCCGGGCGAAGACGATCATGGCGGTGACGGACCCGACCACCACGCCGATGGCGAGGTTGTGCGTGGCGACCACGACCGCCACGGTGATCGCCATGACGGCGATCTCGCCCGCGGGCATCCGGCGCAGCGTCGCCGGCGCGATCGAGTGCCAGTCGAACGTCGCGAACGACACCATCACCATCACGGCGACCAGGGCGGCCATCGGGATGTCCGAGACGACCGGCCCGAAGACGATGCACAGCACCATCAGGAACGCCCCGGCGAGGAAGGTCGACAACCGGGTGCGGGCGCCCGACACCTTCACGTTGATCATCGTCTGGCCGATCATCGCGCAGCCGCCCATCCCGCCGAAGAAGCCGGTGACGATGTTGGCGATGCCCTGCCCCACGGACTCGCGGGTCTTGGAGGAGCGGGTGTCGGTGATCTCGTCGACCAGCTGCGCCGTCATCAGCGACTCCATCAGCCCCACCAGCGCCATGGCTCCCGCGTACGGGGCGATCGTCACGAGGGTCTCCCAGGTGAACGGCACGTCCGGCAGTCCCGGTACCGGCAGCGCGGACGGCAGTTCGCCCTTGTCGCCGACGGTCGGCACGGCGATCCCGGCCGCCACCGTCACGACCGTCAGCACGACGATCGACACGAGCGGGGCCGGGACCACCGTCGTGATCCTCGGGAAGAACACCATCAGCGCGAGACCGGCGGCGAGCAGCGGATACACGGGCCAGGGCACGTCCGTCAGCTCCGGGACCTGCGCCATGAAGATCAGGATCGCCAGCGCGTTGACGAACCCCACCATCACCGAGCGCGGCACGAACCGCATCAGCCGGGCCACCCCGAGCGCGCCCAGCACCACCTGCACGACACCGGCCAGGATGACCGCGGCGACGAGGTAGCCGAGTCCGTACTCCCGGTTCAGCGGCGCGATGACCAGCGCCACCGCCCCGGTCGCCGCGGAGATCATGGCCCGGCGCCCGCCGACGACGGCGATCGTGACGGCCATCGTGAACGAGGCGAACAGGCCGACCGCGGGGTCGACCCCGGCGATGATCGAGAAGGAGATCGCCTCGGGGATCAGCGCCAGCGCGACCACCAGGCCGGCCAGCACCTCGGTGCGCCACACCTTCGGGTCGCGCAGCCACTCGGGCCGCAGGGCGCGCAGCCGCGCGACGGGGGACAGTACGGAGGAGGACAACGAAGCAGCTCACCAGTCGTGATCGGGCACACCCCGGCGGCGGGCCGGGGAGCGCGGAGACAGGGCACGGCGGGACCGCGGGCTACCCGCCGGGCGGGCCGCCGCGGGGGCCGCGGTGCCTGACGGCCGCCTTCGGGCCGCCGTGTCACCGGGGGCGGCATCGGCCCCGGCACGGCGACGGCCGGGCGCGGACGCCCGTACCGTGAAGGACGGCGGGCCGGGGTCTACCCGGCCGGCACCCAAGGAACTCTACCCTGACGTTAGGGTAGAGATCGGCCGGCCGTCGTACGGGGACGCGGGCGGGCCTGCGACGCGACACCCCCGGGGACGAGAAGGACCGTGGCCAGCACCCATATGCAGATCGGCGAGGTCGCCGCGCGCACCGAGCTGTCCCTGCGCACCATCCGGCACTACGAGGAGACCGGCCTCGTCGTCCCCTCCGCCCGCTCCCAGGGGGGCTTTCGCCTCTACACCGAGGCCGACGTCACCCGTCTGATGGTGATCCGGCGGATGAAACCGCTCGGCTTCACCCTGGACGAGATGCGCGAACTGCTGGACGCCACCGACCGGCTCGACGCGGGAGAGGTCTCCGCCGGGGAACGGGAGCGGCTGCTGGAACGCGTCCGCGGTTTCGAGGAGGCCGCGCGGCGGCGGGTCGCGGATCTGCGGACGCAGCTCGCCCGCGCGGAGGACTTCGCGGCCACGCTGCGCACGCGCATCGACGCGGCGACGGCGACCGGCCCGACCCCCTGATCGGCCGCCCCCGGGCGGCCCGCCCGGCCCGCCGGCGCGGGAGCCCACCCCGCGTGCGCGCGTCCGCACCAGACCGCACCCTGGTCCCATGGCCAGCGCACAGCCGATCGTCATCTACCCGCTCGCCGAGGACGGCGGGCGCCGCGTCCGCGTCAACGAGCGGTTCGTGGGGCTGGCCTACGGGCTGCTGGACATCGTCGAGTTCCTGCGCCTCGCGGGTCTGGAGGACGTCGACGACGACTGGGTGCGGCAGTCCGCGCTGATCGAATGGCGGGGCGAGGGCCCGGACGGCTGGCGGCCCCGCCACGACGGCCCCG
Source organism: Streptomyces zinciresistens K42 (assembly GCF_000225525.1). Lineage (GTDB taxonomy): Bacteria > Actinomycetota > Actinomycetes > Streptomycetales > Streptomycetaceae > Streptomyces > Streptomyces zinciresistens. The sequence continues at coordinate 6,497 of NZ_AGBF01000201.1, forward strand.
CCACCAGGACGCGCCGCCCGCGGCCCATGTGACGGCGGCGCCCACCACGGCCGCCGGAGCTCTGGCGGCAGGGCCCCGTCCGGACACGACACCGCCTCCGGACGAGCCCTGCCGGACGCGACACCGCGTCCGGCAGGGGCGGCGGGTGGGGCTCAGGGCGCGGTGCGCGCGCAGACCGGATCGCGGCGCGGCAGGACACCGGTGGCGAGGTAGGAGTTGACCGCACGGTCCACGCACGCGCTGCCGAAGACGCCGTACACCGCGTGCTGGTCGGCGCCGCGCAGGGTGACGAGCCGCGAACCGGGCCAGGCGCGGCGCAGCGTCACCGCGTTCCGGTAGGTCGTGCGCGGGTCGCCCGTCGCGTTGACGAGCAGCGCCGGTACGTCGTCCCGGATCGCCGTCGGCTCCTCGCGCGGCGGCGCCCAGAAGGCGCACGGGCCTATCCCGTAGGTGACCGGCCCGAACAGCGGGTCGCGCGCCCGCGCCCGCTGGACGTCGCGCCAGTACACCTGCGGGTCGCGCGGCGCGGCCACGTCGCCGCACAGGATCGCCGTCTGGGCGCTGCCGTAGGCCGAGTCGGCCCCCGTCAGGAGGAAGGCGAGCGCTTCGGCCAGCCAGAGCGAGGGGGTCACCGCCCGCCCCTCGGCGGCCCGGCGCAGATCGCCCACGGCCCGCGCCAGGTCGCCGTACGCGGTGTCGTTGTCCTGGGAGAGGCCGGTGAACAGGACCAGGGGGAGCACGCTCTCGTCCACCCGCAGGTCGCCGATCCGCAGGGGCGCGCGCCCGGCCGCCGTCCGCACGCGCTCCACACCGGCGAGGACCGCCTGCCGGGTGCTGCCGAGCCCGTACGCCGTGTCACGGCCCGCGGCCCAGGACGCCCAGCGGCGCAGGGCACCGCTGTTCGCGGACTCGGTGCCGCGCAGCAAGCGCGGGCCGTAGCGGCCGGGGTCGACCACGCCGTCGAGCACGATCCGGTCGACGCGGTCGGGGAACATCGTGGCGTAGACCGAGCCGAGATAGGTGCCGTACGAATAGCCGAGGTAGGACAGTCTGCGATCGCCCAGCGCGGCCCGGACGACGTCCATGTCCCGTGCCGTGTTGCGGGTGCTGACGAACGGCAGCACGTCTGCGGCGCGGGTGCGGCAGCGGCGGGCGAGGTCCTCGGCGAAGGCGGTCGCGCGGTCGAACCCGGCCCGGTCCGCTCCCGCGCCGCGGATCGAGGAGCCGGTGGGCCAGCCGCAGTCCAGCGGAGTGCTGCGCCCGACGAAGCGCGGGTCCACCCCCACCACGTCGTAGCGCCGGCCGACGTCCTTCATCGCCGCCCGCACCCAGGGCGGGTCGCCGAGGGTGGGTCCGCCGGGTCCCCCGCCGTTGAGCAGGAGCGGGCCCACGCGGTGGGCGGTGTCCGTGGCCCGGATCCGGGAGATCGCGACGGTGACGGTCCGCCCGTCCGGGTCCGCGTAGTCCAGCGGGACCGTCACGTCCGCGCACCGGGCGCCCGCCCGCTCCAGCTCCTTGCCGGCGCTGTCCTGCGGCCCCTGGACGCAGCTGCGCCAGTCCAGGCGCTGCTGCTGGAAGCGGGCGAGGGGGCCGGGCGCCGCGGCGGCGGGCAGCGCACCGGCCCCGAGGGCCCCGACGACGGCGAGCGCGACGGCTGCCGCGCCGCGTGCGGCGGGACGTGAACGGGAGGGGTGCGCACGGCGCTTGCCGGAGCGTGGGGCGAACACGGCCATCAGGGCGGTCCTTTCGGCGGGTGGGACGACGGGTCGGACGTTCGGTCCGGGCGTTGTCACGCTACGGACGCCGGGCACGGGTGATCCATCCGGCGGGCAGGCGTCCGCCGGTGGGGGCAGCCCCCCTGCCGAAGCGGGGGAATCCCGGAGGTGGCGCCGGCTTCGGCATCCGATGGCCCGTGTCACGGCCGCGCCCCCCGCTCGGCCCTGAGCGGCACGCCGACCGCGTCCTTCGGGTCACGGGGCTCACCCGGCCGCCCGCGCCGCCCGATCCCCCGAGCCCGGCATCCCACCCGAACGGCCCCTCTCCGATCGCCGCCGCCGCCGCGGGGCGATACCCATGGAGAGTCGTCCCACGACGACCTTGAAACGAAGGCCCGATGGTGCTTCCCCGCGCGCCGCCCGGTGAGGCGGCGCGCGGCCGCAGGACAGCACCGCGCGACTGCTTGGGAGGCTCGCATGGCCGTGGAGATCCCGCCGTTGGTGAAACCCTCTCGGCTCAGGCGCCGCGGGGGTCTGCTGGGCGAGTGCCTGGCCGAGTTCCTCGGCACGTTCGTCCTGATCTCCTTCGGTGTCGGCGTGGTCGCCATGGCCGTCGCCGCACTGCCCGGCTCCGGCCGCACCGCCGGACCCACCACCTTCTTCCTCGGCGCCGGAGACTGGCTGCTGATCACATGGGGCTGGGCCATGGCCGTCGTCTTCGGCATCTACGTGGCCGGCGGCGTCAGCGGCGCGCACCTCAACCCGGCGGTGACCCTCGCCTTCGCCGTGCGCCGCAAGTTCCCCTGGGCCAGGGTCCTGCCCTACTGGGCGTCCCAGATCGTCGGCGCGTTCGCCGGGGCCGCCCTGGTGTACGCCGTCTACCACGACGCCATCAACGCCTTCGACGACGCCAGCAAGGGGCCCAAGACGGGCGGGCACACCCTCGCCTCGTTCTCGATCTTCGCCACCTTCCCCGCGCCGTACTTCAACGGCGGCATCTGGGGCCCGCTCATCGACCAGATCGTCGGCACGGCCTTCCTCGTCATGCTGATCGTCGCCGTCGTCGACCTGCGCAACACGGCCGTCAAGGCGAACCTCGGACCGCTGGTGATCGGCTTCGTGGTGGCCGCGATCGGCATGTCCTACGGCGCCAACGCGGGATACGCCATCAACCCGGCCCGTGACTTCGGCCCGCGGCTGTTCACCTGGATCGCCGGCTGGAAGGACCTGGCGTTCCCAGGAAGCCTGTCGGGCTCGTTCAGCGCCTACTGGTGGATCCCGATCGTCGGCCCTCTCGTCGGCGGCGTGATCGGCGTCCTGCTCTACGACCTGTTCATCGGCGACGTGCTGCACCTGCGCGCCAAGCAGGGCACCCCGCCGGAGCCGGGCCGTACGCGCGAGACGACCTCCGACGACGAGTAGCCCGCGGACCGGACGAGGACGACGCCGCTACGCGTCGCCGCCGGCCCCGGACCCCACCGGTCCGGGGCCGGTGTCCGGTCCGCGCAGCGCCGGGTGGACCGACCACGCCACCGCCGTCAGCGGCACGGCGACCACGGCACCGATCACCCCCGCGGCGACGGCCCCGCCGACGACCGCCGACGCGACCACGACGGGGTGCAGGCGCACCGCCCAGCTCATCACGACGGGGTGCAGCAGATGCCCCTCGACGGCCACTGCCTGGCCCGCATCGGCATCGAAGACCCCGCCCACCGCGCCCGCGCCCTCGCCGTCGGGGAGCGCCTGGGGGTGCTCAAGGACCACCCGACGTCCCCCGGCCGCACGTCCCCCTGCGCACCGGCGTGGATCGCGGAGATGGTGCGCCGAGGGGGTCAGGGCGCCGGGCGCCCACCCCGGCGGCGGAGTCCAAGGGGCGCCCGGGGCCAACGCGGCGCGGGCCGCCCTGCACCGCCACCGGCCGCCCGCAGGGGCCCTCGCGCAGCGGCTCCCGGCCCGCCGCGACCGGACCGCGCGCCGGAGCGTCGCCGAGGAGAGCGAGGACACCCGTGGACGAGCGTGAGCAGACCCCCGACGACACCCTCGTGCGGCGGCGCCCCGCCGGAGTCGACGACCGGACGGTGGAGGCGCTGGGCGCGCTGTCCAAGGCCCTGGAGACGACCGAACGGGCCCGGGGCCGCCTCTACGGCTTCCACCAGCTGACCGGCAGCGCGGACCTGCAACTCGACGAGGCGGTAGACCTGTTGGAGCGGGCCGGTCACCACGCGTGGGCCGACCGGATCCGCACCGAGATCCTGGGGCGCAACGTCATCCCCGGGCACTGGACCTTCCAGATCGTGGAGGCGTACGACGCCACCTACCACCGGCCGTTCCGCACACTGGAGGCGGACGCCGTGCGCGAACTGGCGGACGGCCGGCCGCACTTGTACGAGGCGGAGCTGAAGGAGGCCCGCCGCACGCGCGGCCACCCCGATCACACCGCGTCCCCGACCGCCGCCGAGAACACCTGACGGGCCCGGCCGCCGCCCGCCCCTCGCCGGTACGGCGGGGCGCGGTGGCCGCAACCGGTTCCTCGCCGGTACGGCGGACCACGGGTGGTCGGAAGCCGTTGCTCGCCGGTACGGCGGACCACGGGTGGTCGGAACCCGTTGCTCGCCGGTACGGCGGACCACGGGTGGTCGGAAGCCGTTGCTCGCCGGTACGGCGGACCACGGGTGGTCGGAAGCCGCTCCTCGCCGGTGCGGCGTGCCGTCGACGGTCGGAACCCGTCCCGCGCGGCGGCGGTTGAGGTGGCCGGAACCCACCGCGCGGAGCGTGGGCGGCGCTGGACCGCGTGCGCGTGTGAGCCCTGTACGCGCCCCCCGAGAGCGAGATTGTCTTACCGCGGGGCACGTGACCGAAACACGCCGTACACGGCCCCGTCGACTCACGAGAAAGGCAGGGTGGTCACGGTGCACTTGCGTCTGCCCACGTCGGTGCCGGAAGCGCGGGAGTGTCTGTCCGAGGGGGCCGTGCCGATCGGCGGGGCGACCCTCCTGTGGGCCACCTGGCAGCGGGACGGCTTCCCCCAACAGGCGATGTCCCTGCGTGAGTTGCCCGAGGCCAACGTCCTGGAGCGGGGCCGCGTGGGCGCCGCCGTGGTGCTGCACCGGATGGACGGCCGGATGCCGGACGCCCTGCGGCTGGCCGCCTCGCAGGTGGGCACGGGGGCGGTCCGGCGCAGCGCGACCGTGGGAGGCAACGTCGTCGGCAGCACCCTGCGCTGCCTGCTGCCCGCCGCGCTCGTGCTGGACGCGCGGGCGACGGTGCTGGAGGCCGACGGGGTACGCGAGACGGACCTCGCCGAACTGATCGCCAAGCGGCCCCTGCTGCTCAGCCTCGGGTGGCGCGATCCGATCGCCAGCGCGTTCTTCAAGGGCGCGGGAGAGGCGGGCGGGGCACCGCCCCTCGTGGTCGCCTCGGCCCTGCACGACGACGACGGAACGGCCGTCCTGCGCGTCGCCCTGCGCGACGGCCACGAGTTCCTCGCCGCGAGCGTCCCCCGCGCCGCCGACACCGCCCGGACCCTCGGCGCCCTGCGCGACTCGGCCCTCGCCGACGCCCCGCCCGCGGCCTGGGACGTGATCCGGTCCCAGGCGGAGTCGCTGCCGACCTGACGCCGCCCGCGGCGCGGCGCCCGCGTACGGCGCGAGCGGCGTCGAGGGCACGGGGCCGCGGCCCCGGCTCGACGCGCCGGCCGGGTTCGCCGCCACCGGTCGACCGGCGCCGC
>NZ_AGBF01000200.1 GCF_000225525.1 Streptomyces zinciresistens K42
GGGCCGGACGGGGAGCGCGGGCCGGTGGACGCGCGGTGAGCGGTGGGCGGCGGTGGACCCGGCCCCGGCCGGGCGCGGGCTCGGCCGGGGTGCCGCGCCCGTCCCGTACGCCCGCGCCTCCGGTCGCGGCGTTACGCAGGTCCGGCACACCCGCGCATCCGGACGCGGCGTCAAGCAGATCCCGTACGCCCGCGCGTGCGGAGGTCGTTCCGCGCCGGTCCCGTACGCCCGTGCATCCGGTCGTCGTGCTGCGCCGGCTCAGGGCGGGTGTGCTCGCGGCGGTGGTGGTGACGGCGCTGCTGTACGTGGTGGTGTCGACGCAGGCCGGCGGTCAGGTCGCCGCGGCCGAGCGCACCGACACGGCCATCGCGGACATCGCCGAGGCGCGCGAGGAGGCCGGCCGGGCGGACCGGGCGCTCGCGGACGTGTCGCGGACCGGCGCCGGGCATCTGATCGGCACCGGCGCGGGCTTCACCAACGCCGTCGCCCGGGTGAGCAGCCTGCTCACCTCGGCCACGGCGGGCAACGCGGCCGGGCAGCGCGGACTGAACCACATCCAGTTCGTCCAGGGCCAGTTGACCACCTGCAAGCAGCGGGCCGACGCGGCGGTGCGCGACGGTTCCGGCATGGACCTGGCCCGCAAGGAGCTGACCCGCGGACGGCAGACGGGTCATGCCCGCGAGGCCGTGCCGTTCACCGGAGGGCTGATGGCGTCGCTCGACGATCTGAAGGGCATTCAGGAGCGGGCCGTCGACCGGCAGCGCGCGTCCCGCTGGCTCAACCCGGCCCTGTTCTGGCCGCTGCTCGTGGGCCCGCCGGCCGTGATGCTGGTCCTGGTCGCGGCGTCGGGCCGGATCGTCGCCCGGCACTTCCGGCAGTATCCGAGCCCGGCCCTCGCCCTGGCCTGGCTGGCCACCGCCGCGGTCGGCACCGTGACCGGCGTGCTGTGCTCGGTGGACCGGTCCGCGAGCGCCGCTCCCCCGGCGCCGGACGAGACGATGGCCGTCGTGCTGCCGCTGCTCGCCGCGGCCGGCGCGCTGGCTTACCTCGCCTACCGGCCGCGGCTCGCCGAGTACAGGTTCCCGCGCCCATGAGGAGGACGGCGGCGCTCGCGCTGCGCTGGGTCCTGGCCCTCGCCCTGCTCCTGGCGGCGGCCGCGTGCGGTGCGCCCGAGCGCCGCATCACGATCATGGTTCCGTGGTCGGACGACGAGTTCCGCGCGTTCCACTCGGTCGTCGCGGCGTTCGAGAAGGAGTCCGGCATCACGGTGGACATCCAGGTCACCCGTGATCTGACCCAGCAACTCGACGCGGCGGTGGCCGCCGGCGCGCCGCCCGACCTGGCCGTGCTGCCGAGCGTCGCCGCCATGCAGGCGTACGCGGGCAGCCGGCTCAAGGCGCTGGACATCGGCACGGAGGCGTTCGTCGAGCCGTTCCGCGGGCTGGGCATGGAGAAGGGCAAGGTCTACGCGGTCCCCGTCAAGGCCGACGTCAAGACCCTCGTCTGGTACGGCCCCCGCGTCGACGGTGAACTCCCGCGCAGCTGGTCGGCGTTGGCGAAGCGCCCCGAACGCTGGTGCCTGGGGCTGGAGTCGGGCCCCACCTCCGGCTGGCCGGGTGCCGACTGGATCGCCGACCTGCTGCTGGCGGACGGCGGCGTCGGGGCGTACGAGAAGTGGCTGGCGGGCGGCGTGAAATGGGACTCGGAGCCGGTGCGCCGGGCCTGGACGTCCTGGCGGGACCTGGTCGGCGCGAGCCTGGACGGCGCCGCCTCCCGGCCGTTCCGCACCGCGACCGCCGGGCTGACGAAGCCGCGTCCGGCCTGCTCCCTGAGCCACGGCGCGCTGTCGGCGACGGACTTCGGGCAGGACGCCGTACGGCGCGGCACGTACCGCTTCACGACGCCGACGCCCGACGTGCTCCAGGTCTCCGCCGACTTCGTCGGCAAGTTCACGGCCGACGGCGACCCCGACAGTGCGGCGGCCGACCGGCTCATCGCCTACCTCGCGAGCCGTCGGGGCCAGCAGGCGTGGGTGGACGCGCCCACGAGCTACGCCCTGTCGGCGCACAAGCAGGTGACCCGCTACGACAACAGCGACACCCAGCGGCGCGCGGCGGCGATGCTGCGCTCCGCCGCCACCCTCTGCTTCACCGCCGCCGACGCGATGGACCCCGATGTCTCGGCCGCCTTCTACCGGGCCGTCCTGGACTACGCGCGGGGCGCTGAGCGCGACCCCACCGCTCTGCTCAGATCGCTCGACCGGGTGCAGTCCCGGATGGGGCACTCGCCCCCGGCCCTGACCGAGCGGCTCTGTCACACCCCCACCTGACCCGTCTGCCCCTCTCACAGGAGCCCTCATGCCGGACGCAGTCCAGTTCCCCCTCTCCGACGGCACCGTCGTCCTCGTCGCCCCGCCGGCCCGCGCGGGCACCGGGGCGGTGGGCCTCGGCACCCGTCTGGAGGCCGCGGCGACCACCCTGCGCGACGCGCTCACCCCGGTCACGGCCGCCGCCTCCGAAGTGATCAGCGGCTTCCGCGCCCTGGCCGAACGCCCCGGCGAGGTCGAGGTCACCTTCGGCGTCGTCCTGGACGGAAAGCTGGGCGCGGTCCTGGCGAGCGCCAACGCGAGCGCCCACCTCTCGGTGACCCTCCGCTGGACCGAACCCGAGGCGCCGGACACGGCCCCCTGACGCACCGGCGGCCCCGCGAAGGAGGACCCGCCTCCCGAGCGACCCGGCCCCGGACTACCACGTCCCCCGTCCAGGGAAGGGCCGCGCAGGTGCGGCCAGACCCGCCGGCAGGGGTCCGCCAGCCGGCAGGGGTCTGCCAGCCGGTGGGGCGATCCTTCGACGGCAGCCTCAGCGGCACGGGCAGCCCGGCAGCGACGATCCGCTTGTCCGTGAGCGACTCCAGCGCTCGCGGCAGCGGCGCCGCCCCGATTCCACCGGCCGCACGAGTGATGCCGGTGAAGGTCCCCTCTCCACTCTGCCCATGGCCGTCAGCACCGCCTCGGCACCGTACGTGCCTGAGCCCGTGGGGGAAGGGGGGAAACGCGGCAGTCGGCGAACACGCGGCCGACACCAGCAGGGCCGAGATCGGGTCGCTCAGCGCCTCGCCGAGGAAGTCCCGGAGCCCCGTGGCCCGGCGGCCACTCCGCGCGGACCAGCCGAACGGGTCGGCCTCACCGCCGTCACGGGATCAGCACGATCTTCCCCTTCACCCGGCCCGCCTCACTGAGCGCGTGCGCCTCGGCGACCTGCGACAGCGGAAGAGTCCGCTCCACCTCTACCCGCACCAGTCCGTCAGCGGCCAGTGCGACCAGGTCGGCCAGGTCCTCGGCACGGGGAGCGACGGTGATGTCGGCGAAGCCGATGCCCAGTTCCTGCGCTCTGGCTCGTATCTCCGGTCGGCCCGGGTTGGGCTGGCGCAGGTCGATGTAGGCGCCGCCGGGGGAAAGCACCGCCAGCGAGCGAGGGCCGTAGTCGTCGCCCAGCGGGTCGAGGACCACGTCGACTGCGCTCCCGACGACCTCGGCGAAGTCCACCGACGTGTAGTCGATGACTTCATCCGCGCCCAGTCGGCGCAGGAAGGCGTGCTTCTCGGAGCGGGCGGTGCCGATGACGTACGCCCCGTGGGCCTTGGCGATCTGCACCGCCAGGTGCCCCACTCCACCGGCCGCGGCGTGGACGAGCACCCGCTGCCCGGAGTTCACCGAGGCGCGTGCCAGGGCCTGCCAGGCGGTCAAACCCGCCGTGGCCAAACCTCCCGCCTGGACCAGATCCACCCCGGGCGGAACGGAGGCCAGCATGTCGGCCTTCGCCAGGGTGTACTGCGCCTGCGCACCGCGTGGCGGGTAGACCATGCCGTACACCCTGTCACCGGGGCCGAAGCCTGCCACCTCACTGCCGATCGCTTCCACCTCGCCGGCCATGTCCAGGCCGGGTGTGAACGGGGGTTGCAGGAACCGGTGGTCGGCGAGCCCTGCGCGGATCTTCCAGTCGGCGGGGTTGACGCCGGCGGCGCGGACACGGACCAGTACTTCACCGGGACCGGGTTCGGGTCGCTCGACCTCGGCGATCCGCAGGACTTCGGGCCCGCCGTAGTCGATCTGGCGGACGGCGTACATGGGGCGACCGGTGTCGGTGGGCATGAAGGTGCTCCTTGTGTCGTGGATGTCTGCTGAGCCGGGCCACTCCGGGCTCGTGGGGTCCGCTGTACCGGGGTGCCGTTCGTCCGAGTTCGGGCCGGGCCCGGTGGGGTCGGGGCGCCGCCCGGTGTGCCGGCGCGGACACGGTCAGGGCAGTCGTAGGCCGCGGGAGCGAGCATCGGCTCATCGGCTTCCGCAGCCGTCACTCGTAGGACATGCGCCGTGTGTCGGTCCCCACCGGCAGCCGGGACCGGCCCGGGGGTCGATGAGGACACCGGTGGCCGCTGACGGGTCCGGTACGCGCACGACGCGATATGCGGCTGCGTTCGTGGGATCGGGCCCCGTGGAGCCGGGAAGCGGCGCCGGAGAGGCTCTGCTCGGCTACGAGACGCGCAGAACAGTCCGGCCGTCCAGCTCGCGACGGCTGAGGGCTGCCAGCAGGTCTGCTGCCTCCTCCCACGGAGCCGCACCCGTGACCTGAGGATCGATGCGTCCCGACTCGGCGAGGTGTGCCAGCAGTTCCAGTCGCCGCACGCCGCGGCCGGCCTCGCGCTGTCCGTCGGTGTTGTTGACGCTCACGAGTCTCGCCCCGGGGTGCGTCGCGAACCAGAAGAAGGGCACGCTCGCGGTTTCGGGGACCGTCTGTGCCAGCGACGCCACCACCCCGTTCTCGGCCACCAGCGACAGGGCCCGGCTGAGCACCTCACCGCCCACCAGGTCCACGATCAGGTCGAACGGCCCCTCGGCCTCGTCCATGGTCGTGGTGGTCAGCCAGTCGAAGGACCGCAACTGCGCACGCCGCTCGGGCGAGCTGAGCAACGCGGTCACGTTCGCGCCCGACAGATGGGCCAGTTGCAGCGCGAGCCGGCCGACACCGCCCGTCGCGCCGGTCACCAACACCCTGGATCCGAGCAGGAAACCTCCGGCCTCCAGGCCCGCGAGCGCGGCGAGCCCGCTGTTGGGGAGCGCGGCCGCCATCTCGTCGGAAAGCGCGTCGGGGATCGGCACGACCAGGGAGCTGTCGACCGCGGCGCGCTCGGCCCAGCCTCCCCCCTGCTTGGCGGTGTAGCCCATCACCCGTGCCCCCGCCATCGGCCCGGAACCATCGGCAGCCCGTTCGGCGACGACACCCACGACGTCCAGACCCACGACCCTGCCGGGCGGGGAGAACCGGATGGAATGCAGATCGCCCCGGCTGACAGTCGATGCCGACACCTGCACCAGCAGCTCACCGGCGGTGCGGTGGGGCTCCGGTACCTCGGCGAACTCCACCGAGCCGTCCTTCGTCGTGGTCAACGCGCGCATGCCGGTCTTCCTCTGGTCGGTACGAACGTCCGCCTCCGTGCCCAGGGCAGGCACCGGCGGCGGAAGTGGGTTACTGTGCCCACTTAGAACAGTAGCACCTAAGTGGGCACTCGTGCCCACTTTTATTCGAGGCGGCGGAATGACCGATCGGGACGAAGCGCGCGAAACCCTGCGCTCTGACGCGGAACGCAATCGGCACCGCATCGCCGACGCCGCCCGCGCGGCCTTCCGCGAACTCGGGGCCGACGCCCCGATCAAGGAGATCGCGAAACGCGCCGGTGTGGGCACCGCCACCCTCTACCGACGCTTCCCGACCCGCGAAGACCTCCTGGCCTACGTCTTCGCGGACCGGCTCACCGGCTGCGAGGAGTCGGTGCTCACCGCCCTGACCAACCCCGACCCCTGGCAGGGCCTGGTCGACCACGTCAACCACCTGGCGGAGCTGCAGTTGGAGGACCGGGCCTTCACCGCGGTATTCCTGTACGACTTCCCGCACGACAGCCCGGTCAGCCGCTCCCGCACGGAGGCCGGAGCAGCACTGCGCCGACTGCTCCAGACGGCGAAGACCGCGGGCGACCTCCGTCAGGACGTCGACGTCGACGACGTCATGCTGCTGCTCAAGGCGCACGACGGGGTCGTTCGCTGGTCCAGCGAACCCGAGCAGGAGAGCCAGAGGCTCATCGAGCGGTTCCTCCGCTCCCTCCACACCTGACCCGCCTTGATGGGCGAAATCCGAGTGCGGTCCACCCGGCAGCGGCCGCCGCGCCGCAGCGATCATGCTGCTGCACGGGTTCGGGAAGGACCGGGACGGCGCCGGGGAGGGGGTCCGGTTCGAGGAGCTTCCCGTCACAGGCAAGGACGAGAGCCCTCTTGTCCCCGGCCCGGGAAACCGATTCCTCCTCGATCTCTCCGGAATCGCCGACGAGGGGGTGTACGACAAGGCCCAGCGCCACCTGGCCGTGCGCCGGTCACAGGTTCAAGAGGCGGGGCCCACCTGGTCGTCGTCCTGCCGTCGGGCATGAAGCACGTGCACCCGCCGGACCTGGAATCGCGCACGGTGAGGCTGGGCCGCCCCAGGGGCATCGCCGTCATCACCCGGTACCTCCGCATGGACCGGATGCGCTTCCGCCCCGCGGACCTGGGCAGCACCGACCTGCATCGCCTGCGCGACCGCTCCCCCATGCGGGAACTGGCGCGGCTCGCGGGACTGGCAAGGGCGGCTCGCGACAGCGGCCGCTTCGGCGCCGACTTCGCGGGTTGGCTCGACCAGGCGATGCACGCAGTGACCGACCGTGCCGACGAACTTGGTGTTCGTACACCGTGTGACGCGATTCCTGAAGGCGGAGGGGCTGGACGAGGCCGCCGACGAGATCAGGCGGGCCTTCGGCCTGGCTCCCCACGAGGGGCCAGAGGGCAGCCCTTCCGACGAGGGGGACACCACGGGGCGCCGGCCGCCCCGCTCCTCAACCCACGAAGGCCGGCCGTTCACCCACGCGGCTGCGCACCCGGATGCTGACGGGGGCACGCACACGTTCACGCCCTGGACGGCCGAGAGCAGCACGAACAACGGAAGCAGGGACCAGTGGGCGACGGACGAGGACGAGCTGACGTCTCCCCACCTGTGGGACCCTTCGCACCGGCCGCGCCGGCCCGCCGCCCCCCGCACTCGGGACGAGGACGGAAACTGATCCGATGGAGGGTCGTCTGTCAGAAGTTCCCCTACGCCGCACACCGCGGCAGGGGATCACCTCCCGTCCCGCCTCTGTTCCGCCTCGGGACGGGAGGACGTTCGAGCCCAGCGCACGACCGGGTGCTTCGCCGTTCGGTCGCATCGGCCTGCCACGGTCGCTCGGCGCGCATCCCGCGGACCGTGGCGACAGCGGGCGTCACCTCGTCACCGATTCGGCGGAAGGCTTTCAGTGAGCTCCTGGTACGCGTCCATGACGTCGCCCACGTACAGCGTGGTGACCTCGTCCTGAGACGGGACCCCGGAGCTGCCATGCAGGTCGAACACCCGCAGGTCCCGCACCGCTGCGGCCTTCCGGGCGAGTTCGCGCGCGAAGCGGCCGTTGCCGAGCCGGTCGATCAGGCCGTCGGTGACGGCGAGGTCGCACGAGGTGCGCAGTGCGACCGCCGCCTCGTCGGTGAGGGTGTCGCCCTGGGCACCCAGGAACGACTCCGCGATCAGCACCAGTTCGTCGGCCGAGTAGCCGGGGAAGTCCACCCGGGTGTGGAAGCGGGAGGCGAGGCCCGGGTTGGTGGACAGGAGCCCGGCGATCTCGTCCGGGTATCCGGCGAGCACCACGACCAGGCGGTGCCTGTCGTCCTCGGCACGCTTGAGAAGCACCTGAAGTGCTTCCTTGCCGTAGGCGTCACCGCCCGAGTACCCGGTGTTGGACAGCGCGTACGCCTCGTCGATGAAGAGAACGCCGTCCAACGCCTCGTCGATGATCGCGGATGTCTTGACCGCCGTCTCCCCGAGGTGCTGTCCCACGAGGTCGACACGCTGGGCCTCGACGACGTGGCCCCGGTCCAGCAGGCCGAGTCCCGCGAAGACCTTGCCCACGACGCGGGCCACCGTGGTCTTGCCCGTGCCGGGCGGCCCGGTGAACACCAAATGCTGCGGAGCCGGCGCCGCGGCCGGACCCTGGCCTCTGCGCACCGCCGCCATCCTCAGCTGTGCCGACAGGCTCCGCACCTGGCGCTTCACCGGGGTCAGTCCGACCATCCCGTCCAGTTCGGCCATCGCCTCGTCCAGCAACGCCGAACGTTCCTCCTCGCCCAGAGCGGAACCGGAGGAGTGCTCCGGCTGTTCCTGAGCACCCCGGGCCGCCTGGGCGGGCACGCGTGCCGCGGGCGGGGCCGCGGCCTTCGCCCGCTGGGCCACACCGTCCAGGTTCGGGCTGTACCGGAACGCCGTCTGGAACTGCTTCAGGGCCTCCTCGGCCCGGTCGAGCTGCTCATACGCGAGGCCGCGCAGATAGGCCGCCTCCCCCAGATAGCCGGCTTCGTCGGTCAGCGCTTGCGGCAGCGGGTTCAACACGTTGAGCGCCTCGTGCGAGACGCCTTGGGCGAGGAGACCGGCCGCCACCCACAACTGCGACTCGTCCCGCAGGAAGGAGCCCCGGATGCCCTCGGCGAAGTTCTGAAGCAGTGGCCAGTCCCGCCTCAGGAAGGCATAGCGGGCGCAGACGAAGCGGGTCTCGTCGCAGTCGAGCAGGGCATGGGAGAGCATGCTCCACGCCTGATCGAGCATGCCGTCGTCCAGGATCTGCGCCGCCCTGGCGAGCCACAGGTCGCGGGGCGTCTCCAGGCGGAAGGTCACGTAGCTCCCGATCTGGAACCGGGAGGACAGGGGGGTCTGAAGCTTCGTGCGCAGGGCACCGAAGGACTGGACCTGACCGTGCATGGCCTCGACCGCCCGGCCCTGGAACTGCCCCGCGGCATGCAGTCCCAGCCAGGCGTCGGCGGCCAGGGGGTTGTGCGTGACGGCCGCGTGAAAGGACACGGCCGCGGCGTCCCGATGACCCATCCTCAGCTGCGCGGCTCCCCGGAGCCACGCTTCCTCGCAGTTCTTGATCGCACGTCGTGATACGGACTGCCCCTGCACCCGGGTCTCCACTGCTGTCGTCGGTCGATTGAGGATTCGCCCGCGCCTGACGGGCGAACCGGTTCCACCCGTCAAGTGATACCCGAGAGTTGCCGTCCGCGTACTGGTGCGGGAGCACGGGCGACAATGCCCACGGAGCCCTCGGGCACGGCGTCGGCGTCGGCGTCGGCGTCGACCGAGCGGGCCCGGGGGTGCAGGCGCAGGATCGAAGCGAACGTCGGCCTTCTTGTCGTTCTCGACCTCGTCGGCGACAGCGTCCGCACCATCCGCGCCCACCCGCCGGGCAAACGACCTCTCCCGCTGCCGCCCTCGCCTACCGCCCGGCTCCCGGTACCGCACCGTCCACCCGTGCCGACAGCGCGGACGGTCCCAGGGGAAGTTCCGGTCCCGGACGTTCCTCTTGCACCTCTGAAGAACGCTCGCCGCCCAAGCCCCGATCCGTCCCTGGCCCGTGCTCGAAACCGTGCACTGGCGCCCCAGCGGTGGATCGTCGGTTGCCGAAACCGGCGATCCACCGAAAGGCAGAAAGCGAACCAATAGAAATCACACCGCCACGAGCCGGACCCGCTCGCCGCACAGCTTGGCCATGTCGTCAATATCGGAAGTCAGCATGACCACGGGGCGGTGCTGTCGCAGCGCGGCCTCGGCGACGGCCGCATCGATCGCGTACTTGTGTCCGTGCAACCCGGCATTCATCAGCAACTTCGAGGCAGCCCTCGCCTCCTCGTCACCGACCGGGATGACCCGCAGCCCGGAAAGCACCCAGTTCAGGCGTGACTTGTTCGTACGGGCGTGGACGGCCTCGATGATGGTGAGCGCACTGATCACGACCTCCATGCCACGCGAGCGCGCCTCAGCGATCAGAGCCACCACCTGTTCTTCGTCAGCGAGCAGCTTCGAGAGTCCCTCGCTGTCGAGGACGAGCGTCCCCTCGTGACTCAGCCTGCGGCGGGCCACTCGGCCTCCTCGGCGAACACCTCGTCGAAGACCTGCCGCGCCCGCTGACGAGCCGGCTCGGAGACCGGCCCCTTGCGGCTCTCGTAGTCCGCCAGGTACTCGTCCAGGACCTGCCCGCGCAGCTCACGCTCGACCGCCTCCGCGATGAACGCGGAGAACTCCCGCTTGCCCACCCGAGCCCGGATCGCCTCCGCGGTCCCCTCCGGCAGCGACAAGCTCACCCGCGTCGCTGGCCCTTCCCCGATGCTGTACGTCGCCTCAGCCATGCCCCCGATTGTGTCAAACGAGTAGGAAAAGCGCCACGGCATGGATCTCGCGGGCCCCAGAGTCGCGAAGAAGGCGTGTGGGTGGCTCCCGCCCATCCTCAGCACCAGGCGGCGCAACGTCCGAATCCCAGCACGGGCACCCCATCTCATCCCAGCACGATCCCAGCACCGCGGGAATGACCAGGGGTGATGACAGGTGACGAGGGGTCAGCTATCCCATCGCCATCCCAGCACGGGAAAAACCAAGGGCCCGACGCCGAAGAGCCGGACCCTTTCTGAACTGCATGTTTCCCAGATCAGCGACGTGCTGATACGTCACCCGCTAGCTAGACGTTGAACCTGAACTCCACCACGTCCCCGTCCTGCATCACGTACTCCTTGCCCTCCATGCGGGCCTTGCCCTTCGCGCGGGCTTCGGCGACCGAGCCGGTTTCCACCAGGTCGGCGAAGGAGATGACCTCGGCCTTGATGAAGCCCTTCTGGAAGTCGGTGTGGATGACTCCGGCGGCCTCGGGGGCGGTGGCGCCCTTCTTGATGGTCCAGGCGCGGGATTCCTTGGGGCCGGCCGTCAGGTAGGTCTGGAGGCCCAGGGTGGTGAAGCCGACGTGGGCGAGGGTGGCGAGGCCGGGCTCGTCCTGGCCGACGGACTGGAGGAGTTCGAGCGCCTCGTCCTCGTCGAGCTCGGCGAGGTCCGCCTCCAGCTTGGCGTTGAGGAAGATCGCCTCGGCGGGGGCCACCAGGGCGCGCTGCTCGTTCTTGAAGTCCTCGTCGACGAGTTCGTCCTCGTCGACGTTGAAGACGTACAGGAAGGGCTTCGTGGTCAGCAGGTGCAGGTCGTGCAGGAGCTCCTCGTTGCCCGAGCCCTGGACGATGCCCGCCGAGAACAGGGTGTCGCCCTTCTCCAGGATCTCCTTGGCCTCCTCGACGGCCTTGACCTTCGGGGCGACGTCCTTCTTGATCCGCGACTCCTTCTGGAGGCGGGGCAGGACCTTCTCGATCGTCTGGAGGTCGGCGAGGATCAGCTCGGTGTTGATGGTCTCGATGTCGTCCTTCGGGGAGACCTTGCCGTCGACGTGGACGACGTTCTCGTCCTTGAAGGCCCGGATGACCTGGCAGATGGCGTCGGACTCACGGATGTTCGCGAGGAACTTGTTGCCCAGGCCCTCGCCCTCGGAGGCGCCGCGCACGATGCCGGCGATGTCGACGAAGTCGACGGTCGCGGGCAGGACGCGCTGGGAGGAGAAGATCTCGGCCAACTCGGTCAGCCGCGGATCGGGCACCCCGACCACGCCGACGTTGGGCTCGATCGTGGCGAACGGGTAGTTGGCCGCCAGCACGTCGTTCTTGGTCAGGGCGTTGAACAGGGTCGACTTGCCGACATTCGGCAGGCCGACGATTCCGATCGTGAGCGACACGTTGCGACTTCCCGTACGTGAGAGGACTTCTGGGGCTGGGCGGGGGCCCGGTCCTTCCTCGATCTTCGACGCGGACGCACGGGCCGGTCCACCAGTCTACGGCGTGCCGGAAGGGGTCCCCGCGTTCCCTCGAACACGTGGCCAAGGTCCGGTCCCCGGGCGTGTCCGAGCCCCGGTTCGCCACGGAGGCGGACCTAGGTTGGTCCGGTGGAGCAGCACAGCGCGCGACCTTCCGGACACACATCGCGACGTGGCGGCTCGCCACCGCCGCCCGCGCGGCGTGGGAGTGGTGCGGGGCGGAGCGGGGGCGGGCGGGTGCGGGGCTCGGGCGGACGGCGAGCGGACGGGGACAGGGTGGAGCGGGGCGACAGGCGTACGGGCAACGGCGAGCGGGGCGGGTCCGGCCGCGGACGGGGCGGCAGC
>NZ_AGBF01000199.1 GCF_000225525.1 Streptomyces zinciresistens K42
CCGTCCTCTTCGTCACCCACAACGTCCGCGAAGCCGTACGCCTCGCCCAGCGCGTCGTCCTGCTCTCCTCCCGCCCCGGCCGCATCGCCCGCCAATGGACCATCGACATCCCCCAGCCCCGCCGCATCGAGGACACCGACGTCGCCGAACTGTCCCGGGAGATCACCGAAGAACTGCGCAGGGAGATCCGCCGCCATGGCCGGCACTGAGACGACCGCAGCCCGGGACGGCGGCGATCTCGCCGGACTCGAAGCGGGCCTTGACGCCCTGGAGAGCGTCGGCACGAGCCGTACGCCGCTGCGCACCACCCTGGTGCGGAAGGTGCTGCCGCCGGTCGTCGCCGTCGTACTGGTGCTGGCGCTCTGGCAGTTCCTGGTGTCGTCGGGCATCGCCGACGACCCGGCCAAGCTCCCCGCGCCGTCCGACGTCTGGGGCGAGGTCCGCACGGCCTGGCTCCAGGGCACGCTCTTCGACTACATCTGGACGTCCGTCTCGCGCGGACTGCTCGGCTTCCTGCTGGCCCTCGCTATCGGCACCCCGCTGGGACTGCTGGTCTCGCGGGTGCGGTTCGTGCGTGCCGCGCTCGGCCCGATCCTCTCCGGCCTGCAGTCGCTGCCGTCGGTGGCCTGGGTGCCGCCGGCCGTGATCTGGCTCGGCCTGAACGACCGGATGATGTTCGCGGTGATCCTGCTGGGCGCGGTCCCCTCCATCGCCAACGGCCTGGTCTCGGGCGTCGACCAGGTGCCGCCGCTGTTCCTGCGGGCCGGCCGCACCCTGGGCGCGACCGGGCTGAAGGGCACCTGGCACATCGTGATGCCCGCGGCCCTGCCCGGCTACCTCGCGGGCCTGAAGCAGGGCTGGGCGTTCTCCTGGCGCTCGCTGATGGCCGCGGAGATCATCGCCTCCTCCCCCGATCTCGGCGTGGGACTCGGCCAGTTGCTGGAGAACGGCCGCAACACCAGTTCCCTGTCCATGGTCTTCCTCGCCATCCTGCTCATCCTGATCGTCGGCATCGCCATCGACCTGCTGATCTTCAGCCCGCTGGAGCGGTGGGTGCTGCGCGGCCGCGGTCTGCTGGCAAGGAGCTGAAGCCATGTCCGCACCGCCCGTCCTCCTCGTCATCGCCCACGGCAGCCGCGACCCGCGCCATGCCGCGACCGTGCACGCCCTCGTCCGCGCGGTGCGGGCGCTGCGCCCGGGGCTGCGGGTGGAGACCGGCTTCCTGGACTTCACCATTCCCTCCGTGCAAGGGGTGCTGGAGTCGCTGGCCGCCGAGGGCGTGCGGGACGTGGTGGCGCAGCCGCTGCTCCTGACCCGCGCCTTCCACGCGAAGGCCGACATCCCCGCGGTGCTGCGGGACGCCCCGCACCGGCTGCGCATCCGCCAGGCCGAGGTGCTGGGCCCCTCGCCGCTGCTGCTGGCGGCCCTGGAGCGGCGGCTGTACGAGGCGGGGCTGACGCCCGCCGACAAGTCCTCGACCGGGGTCGTGCTGGCCTCGGCGGGGTCCACCGACCCGGAGGCGATCGCGGTGATCGCAGACATCGCGCGGGAGTGGCGGCACACCGGATGGTGCGCCGTGCGGCCCGCGTTCGCCTCCGCGTCCCTGCCCCGCACCGAGGACGCCGTGCGGGAACTGCGCGCCCTGGGCTGCGCGCGGGTGGCCGTGGCGCCGTACGTCCTGGCCCCGGGCTTCCTGCCGGACCGCATCGCGCGGGGCGCGTCCGGCGCGGACGTGCTGGCCGGTGTCCTCGGGGCGGCTCCGGAGGTCGCCCGCCTCGTGCTGCGGCGCTACGACGCGGCGGGCGTGCCCGCGCTGACGGCGCTGGGCGCCTGAGCACGGGGCGCGCCGGTCAGGCCCGTGCGACCGCCTCCCGCTCCAGCGCCAGCAGGTCGTCCAGCGGCAGTGAGCCCGCCGCCCGCCGTTCGCGGGCGTAGGAGTCGGCGAGGCGCCGGAGGAGTTCGTTGAGCGGGGCCGGGACTCCGTGCAGCCGGCCCAGCAGGACGATCTCGCCGTTGAGGTAGTCGGCCTCGATGGTGCCGGTGCCGCGGACCAGGGACTGCCAGGAGGAGCCTCCGCCGCGCGGGACGCCGTCGAGGGGGACGAGGGTGACCTTGTCGCCGCGCACGGCCCGCTGCTCCTCGGCGCTCGCGTACGCGATGCCCGCGGCGTCCAGCACGGCCGCGCCCTCGGCCCGCACCCGGCCGAAGAACGCGGCGGCCCGCTCGTCGGCGACGGGACCGCAGAGCGCCTCCAGGGCGTTGCCCAGGTTGGCCAGCAGCTTGGCGTACTGCCAGCGTGCGACGTCCGGCACGACGGGGGCCTCGAAGTGCGCCTTCTCCAGGTCGGCGGCGATCCGGCGGGCCGTCTCGCCGGTGCCGTGCGGATGGCGGCCGAGGTGGAGGATGCCGGTGAGGGGGCTGCCCGCGGCGGAGACGACGCCGGGCTCGACGTACGTCGAGGGCAGCCAGACGCAGACGCCGAGGACCCGGCGGAAGTGGCGCAGGGCCAGGCGCTGGCTCTCTACGCCGTTCTGCGCGCAGACCAGGGGCAGCCGTTCGGCGGCCGTACCGCCGCCCGCGACCGGGGCGGGGCCCCAGGCGCGCAGCGCGTCCAGGCTGTCCTGCGTCTTGACGGCGAGGAGGAGGACGTCGTCGGCGCGGAGTGCACCGAGGGCGTCCGGACCGTCCACGACGGGCAGCCGGTACGTCAGTTCGCCCTCCGGCACCCTCAGCCGCAGGCCGTGGTCGCGCAGCGCCGCGTGGTGCGCCCCGCGGGCGACGAGGACGACCTCCTGCCCCGCTCCGGCGAGCCGCCCCCCGATGGTCCCGCCGACGGCTCCGGCCCCGATGACGACGTAGCGCACGCTCACTCCTCCTCTGCGGGGAACGGGGTCCCCTGGTGGAAGTACATCTGCCAGCCGTCCGGCGTCAGCAGCCACAGCGAACTGCGGTGCGCGCGACGGCCGTCGCACACGGTGTCATAGGTGAGATGGACGACGTCGGGCGCCAGTCGGACGCCTCGGATCTCCGAGGTGGCGGTGGGGGTGGCCGCCGGACCGGTGTCCGCGGGCAGGCGGCTCAGGACCGACGCCCGGTCCCAGTACCGGCCGGAGGCGCCGAACTCGTGGAAGCCGGGGTGCAGCAGGGCGCCGAGGAGTGCGGGCGAGCGGCGGACCTCGGGGGCCAGCAGTCTCCGTTCGCCCGCGATCGCGGCGCGTATCGCCGGGTCCCGCTCACTCACCGGTCATCTCCACGAGTCTGACGACGGTGTTCCAGTTGCGGCTGGTGGCGATCACACCCCGGTTGAGCCGGGGCCGCGAGAGGTACTCGGCGAGCTTGGAGCGTCCGAGGCCGTTCGGGGCGTACAGGTACAGCGCCCGGTCGCCGAGCCGGAACTCCTCCGGCAGGAAGGCCGCTTCGTCGATCTCGGCGAACCGCTCGGCCCCGACGGGCCCGGAGAAGTACGTGACATGGAGCTGCTTGCCTTCCAACTCGGCCGCGGGGAAGGGGCATTGCTCGGCGACGGCGCTGAGGTAGGCGTGGTCGCGCACGAGGACGTCGACGTCGAAGCCGAAGCGCCCGGCGAGCGCGGCGGTGAGCTCGGCGGCCAGCGACTCCTCGTCGCCGCGGTCCGTGCCGAACACGGCCTGGCCGCTCTGGAGGTAGGTGCGTACGCCGTCGAGGCCGAGGCCGGTCATCAGGGTGCGCAGCTCGGCCATCGGGACTTTCCTGCCGCCGCCCACGTTGATTCCGCGCAGCAGTGCCGCATACGTCGTCATCCGGCCACCTTAAGGGCGGCCGTCGTGCCCCGTGGGGGTGGGCACGACGGCCGAACCCGTAAGTTACTTACCGGTCTGCGGGAAGCACAAGCTCTCCCCCTTGATCCTCTTCCCCGGCGCCGCCCCCGGCCCGCCGGGACAGGTGCGAGGGGCGGCTCTCCTCCCCGGTGGGGCGGGGCCGGGGGCCGAGGGGACGTGCCCGCGCCCGGGGGCCTCACCGGGCGGCAGGACAAGCGCCCGAGGCCGTGACGCGCGGCGGCCCGCCGGGTCGGCCGTGACGCGCACGTGCCGCCCGACGCCGGACCGCTCCGTGCGGCGGCCCGGCCCGCTCCCCGCGAGCCGGCAGGGCCCCGCCCGTGCCCGCTCCGGTGCCGCGGCCGGGAAGAGTCACGGGAGCGCGGGTCGGCCTTCCCGGCCACGGCTCTACCGCGTGCGCCGTACGGCGGCGAGTTCGGCCTCGATCAGGTCGGCGGCCCGCCGGGTGCCGCCTTCCTGGGCCATCCGCGCCTGGATCTCCTTCAGGCGCGCGGCGACCTCCGGGTCCGCCACGAGGGCGAGCGCGGCGGCGCGCAGGACCTCGGGTGTGGCCTGCTCGGTCGGGACGTGCCGCGCGACGCCGAGCGCCTGGAGGACGTCGGCGTTGCCGAACTGGTCGACGGCCTGCGGTACGGCGATCATCGGGGTGGCCGTGGCCAGCCCCTCCTGGCTGCCACCCGCTCCGGCGTGGGTGACGAACAGGTCGGCCTGCCTCAGGATCGCGAGCTGGGGCACCCAGGTGCGCACCTCGACGCCGTCCGGGACCTCCCCCAGCTCCGCCGGGTCGACGTGGCCGCCGATCTGGAGCACCAGGTGCCAGCCCGGCAGCCCGCCGAACGCCTCCACGCACGCGCGGTAGAACGCGGGCCGCTTGGTGAAGGCGGACCCGAGCGAGACGAGTACGACCTTGTCGGCGCCGGCGGGCCGCCGCCAGCCGCCCTCGTCGCCGCGGTCGCCCTGGCAGGCGCCCACGAAGGTGTACACCGTCTCGTCCACCCGGTCCGCGTGGGGCTGGAGGGCCCGCGGGATCAGGACGAGCGAGCGGTCGGGGCGCCCGGCGAACGGATCGGGGTGCATGTCGACGCCGTTCTCCGTCAGCCAGGACTGGAAGCGCCGGTAGTACGCCTGCCCGCGCGCGGTCTTCCTGGGCTCCGCCCACAGGGGCTCGGCGACCTCCTCCTCGTAGCCCTCCCAGGCGACCAGGTTCGGCGACAGGGAGATCGCGGGCACTTTCCAGCGGTGGGCGAGGACGCGGGCCGGGTACGAGGTGATGTCGTGCAGGACGAGGTCCGGCTCGTCGCCCTCGTACGCCGCGAGGAGCTGCGGGAGGGCCTGGATCGCGTCGTCGAGGAACGGCTCGACGTTGTCCAGCAGGGTGCTCCCCCACGCCTCGGGGTCGGCGTCGGGGCCGGGCAGGGTGGAGTGCCACGGCCTCGGTTCGGCGCCGGCGGCGGCGACCTTCCCGGCGAGGGCGGGCGGGACGGCGTAGGTGACCCGGTGCCCGCGTGCCACGAGTTCCCTGATGACTTCGAGGCTGGGGTTCACATGGCCGTGGGCGGCGATGGAGAACATGGCGAGGTGTGCGGGGCCGGTCATGCAGACGACTCTAGTCGAGACGATACGTCTCGTGCAACCACGTTTCACGGAGCCAGCACCTCGTGCAGCCGCAGCCACGCCCCCGGCGGGACCTGGCCGACCAGGACACCGCGGCCCAGGCGCGCCGCCCGGAACGCCGCGTCCACCCGCCGCCCGCGGTGGGCCCGCCGCAGCGACGCGTGCAGCGAGCCGCCCACCCCGGAGAACCCCAGCTCCACCATGTCCCACCAGCCCGGCAGGGCGCCGGGCTCCAGCAGCGGGGAGGCACGCCGCTCGATACGGACGATCCCGGCGTCCACCCGCGGCACCGGGCGGAAGCTGTGCCGCGCGACACGGCCGGCGAGCCGCCACTCGTGGCGGGGCCAGGTCAGCACCGTCAGCCGGGTCCAGGTGCCGTAGTCCCCGGTGCGCTTGCGGGCGTACTCCAGCTGGGTCAGGAGCGTGGCGTCGGTGAGGGCGGGGGCCCGCAGGCACCAGTCGACGATGTCGGCGGTGCGGGAGAACGGCACGTTCCCGGCGACCGAGAACGGGATGCGCGGGGGCCGCGCCGCGAGGAAGTCCTGGCCCAGGACGCGGACTTGGCCGGTCCGGGAGAAGCGTGCGCGCAGGGCGGGGACGAGCCGGGGGTCGATCTCGTAGGCGAGGAGCCGTCCGCAGCGCGGTGCGAGGAGGTCGGTCAACGCGCCCTTTCCGGCGCCGACTTCGAGCAGCAGCGGGACGGGGACGCCGGGTGGCGCCGCGAGCCGGGCGAGCCGGGCGGCGGCCGTGCGGTCGGTGAGGAAGTTCTGGGAGAGCGCGCGGGAAGCGCGGGTGGGGCGGGCCATGGCCTGCGGTCCTTGTCTTCCGAGGAGGGGAAAAGGGCAGACGAAGGCCCTGACCGGAAGACGGGAGAAGGAAGCGGAGAATCCCGCGGGACGTCAGCGGGCGTGGCTCCCCGGACCGGTCAGGGCTCCGGGGCCACGGCGCTTCCGCTGGGAATGCGCACAGCCCCGGCCGTGACCGGAGGAGAAGATCGCGTTGTTCGCTGCCACGGAACGCACGCTAGACGCGCGGGAGCGCGGGGTTCAAACGGATTTCCCGGCCGGCCTCGGCACAGCGGCTCACCGCCGGCAGCGGGCCGGGACCAGGCTGCCGCTCCCGTTCGCTCTGGCCGACGGCGTGGCAGCCGGCTGAGGCCGGCGGGGGCGCGGCAAGGCACGCGCGCGCCTGGCCGGTCGACGCGCCCGCCGTCGCGGCAGTCGTCGGCTGACGCACAAGCCGCCCTGTGTCCAACTCCGAGTGGACGTCATGAGTCACCCGCCTGCGACCGGCGGGGCGGGATCGTGCATCCTGCGTTCCGTGACGAACCCCGAAGGCCCGTACGTGAAGGTGCACTTCCGACTTGAGATCGGGGACAACTGGCCCCCGGCATCGGTCGAGAGCCTGTGGGCCGTCGACCAGGGTGACGGCACCGCGCGGCTTGACAACATCCCGTGGTTCGTTCGAGGCATCGCGTGCGGGGACCTTGTGGCCACCGAGCCCGACGAGGAGGGCATCCGATGGGCCGGCGACGTGGTTCGGCGTTCTGACAACTGCACCATCCGCCTCATCGTGCTCCGTGACGGCGGCTCTGGAGCCGCACGGCAGAGCGTGCTCAATGCCTTTCACGAACTCGGTGTCGGCGGCGAGGGGATAGAACGGTTCCGCATGGTCGCCCTGGACGTCCCTCCGGCCGCCGATCTCGCCAAGGTGCAACGGCTCCTCAGACACGGTGTGGACAAGGAGTGGTGGCACATGGAAGAGGGCTGCATCACCGCCCGATGGCGGACCGCCTCCGCTGGTTGACGCGGGAGACGGCAGGTTGCGCCACGCGTGCGGCCGCCCCCTGAGCTGCCCCTTACTCCCACCGGTTCGGTTCCGCGAACCTCGGGCACCCCGGCGGCACCTGTTGTCGGGACGAGCCGGTCGTCGCTCGGCTCCGAGTCGAGCGACAGCGCATTTCGCGAGCCCGATCAAGATCGAGATGAGGTTCAGAGAATGAGGCGTCGATGCCTCTACTGCCGTCCGCATCGGGGGCGCCCATGTGAACGGTGGCGAGGGACAGATCGGCTGACCGGACGCCCACGCGGCATCTGATTTCTCAACTCGGCTGCTGAGCATGTCAGTTGGCGCTGCAAAGGCTGATCAACATGGTTGACTGGCGGGCATGTCGACGTCACTTGGTGTCACCCGGCCAGACCAGGCTTCTTACATGTTGCGCGCTGCCGCGGGCGACGCCGGCCGCGCTTACAAACAGCAGCTGATCGATCTGCTGGACATTGCGCCCGGCCAGACGGCACTTGATGCGGGATGCGGCCCGGGGACAGATCTTCCGGCACTGGCCGAGCGAGTCGGCAAGGACGGCAAGGTGATCGGGATCGACCGGGACCCTGCCATGCTAGCCAGGGCCCGGGACCGCACCGTCGAACTGTCAGTGGTGGAGATCCGAGAGGGCGATGTCCACGCCTTGCCTGTCGCCGCGGGGTCGGTGGACCGAGCCAAGATCGACCGGGTCCTCATGCACGTCGCCGATCCCGCCGATGCCCTTGCGCAACTGCGTCATGTCACCCGGCCGGGAGCCGTGATCGGGCTGGTTGAGCCTGACTGGGACACCCTGGTGATCGATTCAGAAGATCTCGACACCAGCCGAGCCTTCACCCGCTACACCACAGACCACGTCGTCCGAAATGCCACCATCGGGCGCAGTCTCGCCCGCCTCGCGGACAAAGCCGGATTTCTCGTCAAGACCGTGGCGACGACCACTCCTGTCTTCCGGGATTTCCAAGACGCGGACCACACGCTGGGACTGGGCCGCAACATGCTAGAGGCCATCAACGAGAACTACATCGACCAGCAGCGAGGCCGTCGCTGGTTCTCCGACCTCTCCGAAGGAGAGTTCTACGCCTCGTTCACCCTGATCACGGTGATCTGTTCCCGCTGACGCCGTACCCCGTCAAGGGCGCGCGCACGCTGTCCGACCTGTGGGAATGGGAGACTGGGCGGGAACGAGGGGGGTGCCGCGCCCTTCGCGCAGGCGTACGAGCACACGGAGGCGGGCGATGGACGAGGCACTGGCGCGGGGCGTGCTGGCCGCGGCGGAGGTGCTGCCCGCCGGGGCGCCGGAGGCCCGGCTGCTCGCCCTGGGCGAGAACGCGGTGCTGGCCTGCGGCGACCTGGTGGTCAAGGTGGGCCGGGACGCCGGTCTCCTGGACCGCGCCCAGCGCGAACTGGACGTCGCCGGCTGGCTGGAGGAGGCGGGCGTGCCGGCGGTGCGGGCGGCCGATCCGGCGGCACGGCTGGTGCGGGGCCACCCGGTGACGCTCTGGCACCGGCTGCCGGACGGGCCCCGGGCCGCCGAGCCCCGGGATCTGGCCGAGCTGCTGCGGAGGGTGCACGCCCTGCCCGCGCCCTCCTTCACCCTGCCCCGGCGTGAGCTGCTGGGCGGGGTGGAGCGCTGGCTGCGGCTGGCGGGGGACGCGATCGACCCGGCGGACGCCGAGTTCCTGCGCGAGCGGCGCGACGGATTCGCCGTCGCCGCGGCGGCGTTGACCCCGCAGCTGCCGCCGGGGCCGATCCACGGGGACGCGCTGCCCCGCAATGTGCGGGTGGGGACGGACGGCCGGCCGGTCCTGATCGATCTGGAGACCTTCTCCTTCGACCTGCGCGAGCACGATCTCGTGGTGATGGCGCTGTCCCGGGACCGGTACGGACTCCCGGCCGCGGCGTACGACTCCTTCGTCGGCACCTACGGCTGGGACGTGCGCGACTGGGCGGGCTGCCCGGTCCTGCGCGGCGCCCGCGAGACGGCGTCCTGCGCCTGGGTCGCCCAGCACGCCCCGGCCGACCCGAAGGCCCTGGCGGAGTTCGAACGGCGGGTGGCGTCCCTGCGGGAGGGGGACGAGACCGTGCGCTGGTATCCGTTCTGAGCCGGAGCCGTCAGGACACCCCCGCCCCCGCCCCGGCACAGGGGCGCCCCCTGCGGCGGGCCGCCCCGGCCCGTACGCCGGCGGGTCCCGGCCGGTCGGCTCCCGGTGCGTCCGGGGCACCCGCGCGCGGCCCGTCCGGCCGTGCCTCGCGACGCGAGCCGGCGTCCGCGCGCCGCGGCGCGCCCCGCGTTCAGACCGTCTCGCCCGCCACGCGCTCCGCGACCGGTTCCCGCAGCGGCCAGGTCGGGTCGACCACCGCCGCGGCATCGCCCTTGCGGCGCAGGAAGTCCTGGAAGTCCGCCGCCCACTCGGCGTACCACTCGATCTGGCGGCGGTGCAGTTCCGCCGGGCCGAGAGCCGCGACCTTGGGGTGGCGGGCGGCTATCGCGCAGGCGAGGCGGGCCGCGGCGAGGGCGTCGGCTGAGGCGTCGTGCGCGGCGTCCAGCGCGATGCCGTACTCCCGGCAGACCGCTTCGAGGTTGCGCTTGCCGCGGCGGTAGCGGTCGGCCCAGCGGTCGATGGTGTACGGGTCGACGACCGGGGCCGGCGGCGCGCCGCCCAGCCGGTCGCTCAGCGACGGCAGGCCGTAGCGGCGCAGTTCGGCGGAGAGCAGGCTCAGATCGAACGTGGCGTTGTAGGCGACGACCGGTGCGCCCGTCTTCCAGTACCCCGTGAGGACGTCCGCGACGGCGTCGGCCACCTGGTCGGCCGGGCGGCCCTCGGCCGCCGCGCGCTCGTTGCTGATGCCGTGGACGGCGACCGCGTCCGCCGGGATCTCCACTCCCGGATCCGCCAGCCACTCCTTGTGCCCGGCGGGCCGCCCGTCCCTGACCTCGATGACGGCCGCGGTGACGATGCGCGCCTCGCGCGGATCGGTACCCGTCGTCTCCAGGTCGAAGCCGATCAGCAGCTCACGGTGCCAGCCCATGGGCGGTCCCCCTTCTTGTGGTGCGTCCCCCAGTGGTCTCCACCTTCCCATGGGCCACTGACAATCAGAGGAGCACGTTCCGCTTACCCGGTCGGACACTCAGGACACCGGGCGTGAATCCGCCCACATCACCTCGAACTCCTCGCGATAGGTCGGGAAGAGCCCGCTTTCCTCGATCTCGTCCGACTTGAGCACCCGGCCGCCGTTGCGCAGCACCAGGACCGGCGCCTCCAGGCCCCGGGTGCGCCGCAGGTAGCTCTGCACCACGGCGACGCCGTCGGCGCCGTCACCGTCCACGAGGTAGGCGGTGAAGCGGGGCGTCTCGTCGAAGACCTGGATCTCGAAGGCGTCCGGGTCCCGCAGCCGGGACCGCACCCGCCGCATGTGCAGGATGTTCATCTCGACCGCGCGGCTCAGTTCGCCGCGCTTGATGCCGAGTTCGCGTTCGCGGCGCTTGACCGCGCCGGACGCCGGGTTGAGGAACAGCAGCCGCACCCGGCAGCCGGACTCGGCGAGGCGCACCAGGCGCCGCCCGGAGAAGTTCTGCACGAGCAGGTTGAGGCCGATGCCGATGGCGTCGAGCCGGCGGGCGCCGCCGAAGATGTCCTCCGCCGGGAACTGCCGCAGCAGCCGCACCCGGTCCGGGTGCACCCCGACGACGTCGGCGTACCGGTCGCCGACCAGGTCCTCGACGGCGTCCGTCGGCAGCCTGCGCGCGGAGGGCACGTCGGCGCCCGAGCCGAGGATCTCCAGCAGGCGCGCCGAGGCCCGCTCCGCCTGGTTGAGGACGGCCTCGGACAGGGCCCGGTTGCGCGAGACGACGTTGCGGGTCACCTCCAGCTCGTCCAGGGCGAGTTCGACGTCCCGGCGGTCGTCGATGTACGGCTCGAAGCACGGCCAGTGCTGCACCATCAGCTCGCGCAGCTGCGGCAGCGTCAGGAAGCTGAGGACGTTGTCGTCGGCCGGGTCGAGCAAGTACCCCTTGCGGCGGCTGACTTCCCGTACGGCGACCGCGCGCTGCACCCACTCCTGCCCGGCGGGACCGGCCGCCGCGACCGTCCAGTCGTCGCCGTGGACGGGCTCGTAGACGGGGCGCAGCACGGCGGCCACGACGGCGCGCAGCCGCTGCTCGACCAGATTCAGCCAGATGTAGGCCCGGCCGGCCCGCTGCGCGCGGGTGCGCACCTCACGCCAGGCTTCGGGATCCCAGTCCAGCTCCGGGCCGATGGACGTGGTCTCCATCGGCCTGGCCAGGGACACCGTGCCGGGTGGGACCTCTGTGGAGCCCCCCTCGTGACCCTCGTCACCAGGGGGCAGCTCCCGCCCTCCCGAGCCCACCCGCGCACCGCCTTCCGCTCCCCCGAACCCTTCCCGTCCCAACGATCAAGGAAGGGTACTCCGCAAGCGGCGGGCGGTGCAGCCGGATGGACAGGGTGGATTTCTCAACTGCGGGGCCGCCCGTACCCGTTCCGCCGGACGGGCTCGCCCGGCGTGAGCGGATTCACCACGGTCACGTCCCCGGGGCGACCCGGCAGCCCCTGCCCGCGCGCCGCCGGGGGCTGCCGCTCCTCGTCTCCGGTGAGGTGGCGGGAGCCGGCGTACTTCCACACGATGGGGTGTTTCGGCGGCTGTCCGCTCACCCGCCGGACGGGGACGCCGGACGGCCGCCGCCGCAACCGGGGCCGTGCGCGGCGGACTTCCCGCTGCCTGTCGTACCGCGTGACGTACGGGTCGTGCCCGGTGCGGCCGCGGCCGGGATATTCGGCGACGGCACCGGGAACGATCTCGTACGACCGCACGTGACCGTCCTTGTTCGATCGCCGGAGATGCAAGTGCCTGAGGAGCGGGTACGTGGGTGAGGTGCGAGTGAGGCGAGTGAGGCGGTGGCACACGGCGTGCGGGCCGGGGCCCGGGACGGACGGCCCCGCCTCGGGCCGGGCTCGGCGGTCCCGCGTGCGCCCGGGTCTGCCGCGAAGGCGCGGGCGGGCCGCCGCGGCCGATCCC
>NZ_AGBF01000198.1 GCF_000225525.1 Streptomyces zinciresistens K42
CGGTGAGGATGTCGTGGAGGACGCGGCGGACCGCCAGGCGTATCGCCGCGACCGCTGGATGGGGACCCATGTCCGGTTCCCTTCATGAAGTTGTCGGGGGGTGAACCCGAGCTCGGTCACTCAGAGTGTGTAGATGGTGACAGAACCGGGAGGTTCCCCGAGCATCGCACGCCTACCCCTCGCTCACGGTCCCTCGGACGGGTGATTGGAGGGGCGTTCGTGTGCCGCAGGCCGGATTTCGGTTCACGGCGTTCGGAGGGGTTGCACGACGAGGCGCGTGTTTCACGAATCCGCCGTGCGGTGCACCCGCGCGACCCAGTCCGCCGGTTTGGCGATCTCCGACTTGGTCGGGAGGGTGTTCGGAGAGGTCCACACGCGGTTGAAGCCGTCCATGCCGACCTGGTCGACGACGGCCCGTACGAAGCGCTCGCCGTCGCGGTACTGCCGGAGCTTGGCGTCGAGCCCGAGCAGTTTGCGCAGCGCGGTGTCCAGGCGGGAGGCGCCCTTGGCGCGGCGCTGCTGGAACTTCTCGCGGATCTCGGCGACGGTCGGGACGACCTGGGGGCCGACGCCGTCCATCACGAAGTCGGCGTGGCCCTCCAGGAGGGACATCACGGCGGTGAGGCGGCCGAGGATCTCGCGCTGGCCGGGGGTCTGCACGAGTTCGACGAAGGAGCGCCCGCCGTCGTCCTCCTCGGTGTCGGGCCGGCTGCCGCTCAGGGACTGGGCCGCTTCGCGGATGCGCTCCAGGACGGTCATGGGGTCGACGTCGGTCTCCGCCAGGAAAGACTGGATCTCGCCCTCCAGGTGGTCGCGCAGCCAGGGGACGGCGCTGAACTGGGTGCGGTGGGTCTCCTCGTGCAGACAGACCCAGAGGCGGAAGTCGTGGGGCTGGACGTCGAGTTCGCGTTCGACGTGGACGATGTTCGGCGCGACGAGCAGGAGCCGGCCGCCGCCCTGGCCGCCGGCGGGCAGGTCGCGGGTGGCGGGGGCGAAGGTCTCGTACTGGCCGAGGACGCGGGAGCCGAGGAAGGACAGCAGCATGCCCAGTTCGACGCCGGTGACCTTGCCGCCGACCGCGCCGAGGACGGCCCCGCCGGTGCCGGGGCCGCGGCGGTCCTGCATCTTGTCGAGGAGCGGCTTGAGGAGTTCCCGGAACCCGGCGACGTTGGCCCGGATCCAGCCGGGCCGGTCGACGACGAGGACGGGGGTGTCGTGGGTCTCCTCCGTGCCCAGCCGGGTGAAGCCCCGGACGTGCTCCTCCGAGGCCCTGGCGTGTCGGCGCAGCTCGGCGACGACGGCGCGGGCCTCGTCGCGGCTCACCTCGGGACCCGGCCGTACGAGGCGGGTCGCGGTCGCCACCGCGAGATTCCAGTCGACCATCTCGGCACCACCGATACGCGTCATGCGTCAACCGTACGTGAGCGTCCGCGCCGGGGGCAGGCCGTGGCGGCGGTGGGGGGCCGGTCCGGGCGTTCGGGGGGCGTGCTCAGGTGCAGCCGCACGACGCCAGCGCGGTCGCGGCCCGGTCCAGGGCCGACTGGGCCGCGCCCGGGTCGGTGGTGCCGGAGGCCAGGAAGGCGAAGGCCAGGAGCCGGCCGTCCCGGTCCACGACGGTGCCGGCGAGGGCGTTGACCCCGGTCAGGGTGCCGGTCTTGGCGCGTACGACACCGGCCGCGCCGTCGGCGTAGCGGCCGCTGAGAGTGCCGGTGAAGCCCGCGACCGGCAGGCCGGTGAGCGTGGCGCGCAGCCGGGGCCCGGAGGGGTCGGCGGCCTTGGCGAGCAGGCCGGTGAGCAGGTCCGCGGTGAGCCTGTCGTCGCGGTCGAGGCCGCTGCCGTCCCTGAACGCGGCGCCGGAGACGGGGAGTCCGAGCCTGCGGAGCCGGTCCTTGATCGCCTTTCCGGCGCCGTCGAAGTCGGGGCGGCGGTCGCTCGCGAGGGCGGTCTGGCGGGCCAGTGCCTCGGCGATGTCGTTGTCGCTGTTGGTGAGCATCCGCTCGACGAGGGCGGACAGCGGGGGCGAGGTGACCTCGGCGAGGTCCGCGGCGCGGGCGGTGGCCTTGGAGGGGCCCGGTGACGTGGTCCTGACGCCGCGTTCGGCGAGGAAGGAGGCGAAGGCGGCGGCGGCCTCGCGGGCCGGGTCCACGGCGCGGGCGGCGGGGCCGCGGGTGGAGTCGTCGGTGCGGGCCTCGTCGGCCATGAGGGCGGTGACGGGGGCGAGGTTCTCGTTGGGGCCGATGGGGTGCAGTGCGGGACCGGCGTAGAGCGTGGTGTCGTACGAGAGGGTGACGTCGCGCAGGTCGCGCTTCTTCAGCGCGCGGGCCGTGCCGTCGGCGAGGTCGCGCAGGCTCGCCCAGCCCTCGGCGTCCTTGCGGGCGGTGAGGGTGGGGTCGCCGCCGCCGACGAGGACGACTTCCCGGGTGCCGGGTTCCAGGGCGGTGCGGGTGGTGAGGCGGTGGCCGGGGCCGAGGGCGTCGAGGACGGCGGCGGCGGTGGCGATCTTCGTGGTGGAGGCGGGGACGAGGGCCCGGCCCGAGCCGTCGCCGTACAGGCGCTCGCCGGTGGCCACGTCGACGACGGCCGCCGAGCGGCGGCCGAGCGCGGGGTCGTCGAGGAGCGGGCCCAGGAGGGTGGCCAGACGGGCGCTGTCGGGTGCGGTGTCCACGGCGCGGGTGCCGCCGCCGAGGCCGGCGAGGACGGAGGCGGCGCTGGGCGCGGGGCGGGGTCCGCCGGCCGTGCCGGGGGCGTCGTGATCTGCGCCACCCGTGGCCCCCGGGGCGGCTGCGCGGTCCCGCTCGGCCGTACGCTGACCGGTGGCGTCCCAGGGGCCGGCCGCGGTCACCACGCCCGCGGCCAGCACCAGTCCGGCGGTGGCCGCACCCGCGGTGTACTGCCAGGTCTTCGGTGCCGTGATCCGCGCGGCCCGCGGGGCGACGGCGCGTGCGAGCCGTGCGATCCGCGGCCTCGCGGCCGTCGCGGCGCGGGCGAGCCGGGGTCGTACGGCGTGTACGGCCCGTGCCAGACGCGGTCGTACGGCGTCGGCGACCCGCTTCACCCGCGGTCTCGCGGCTCGCCAAGGCCCCAGCTCTGGCACGACCACCAGCCCCTTTCGCGATCACACACCTGCGTGAGGGACACTTAACCACCAGAACTATGTGTTGATCATGGAGGAGCCACCGGTGGAGTTCGACGTCACGATCGAGATTCCGAAGGGTTCGCGGAACAAGTACGAGGTGGACCACGAGACCGGTCGGATCCGCCTGGACCGTCGACTCTTCACCTCGACCGCCTACCCGACCGACTACGGCTTCGTCGAGAACACCCTCGGCGAGGACGGCGACCCGCTGGACGCGCTGGTCATCCTGGACGAGCCGACGTTCCCGGGCTGCCTGATCAAGTGCCGTGCGATCGGGATGTTCCGGATGACGGACGAGGCCGGCGGCGACGACAAGCTGCTGTGCGTCCCGGCGACGGACCCGCGCCAGGAGCACCTGCGCGACATCCACCACGTCTCGGAGTTCGACCGCCTGGAGATCCAGCACTTCTTCGAGGTCTACAAGGACCTGGAGCCCGGCAAGTCCGTCGAGGGCGCCGACTGGGTGGGCCGTACCGAGGCCGAGGCCGAGATCGAGCGGTCCTACAAGCGCTTCGAGGACCAGGGCGGCCACCACTGAGGCCGAACCCTTCACGCCTTCGAAACGGGCCGTACGCGGGTGCGTGCGGCCCGTTCGCGTGTCTGTGCGCATACTGAGGGCGCCAGGAGGTGTCGTTCAAGGAGTGCTGCGCACGTGACGGACGCGGAGGACCGCAAACCGCACACGGACGAGGCGAGGATGGCGTTCACGCCGCCCGCGGGCGTGGAGGTGGCCGACAGCGAGTCGGAGACCACGTCCGAGTTCGCCCTCCCCAGAGGACTGGGCGCGCCCCCGCCGGCGCAGGAGCCGGAGGGCTCGGCGTTCACCGTGCCGGGCAGCTACGTCGCCGGGGACTCGCCGCTCGCCTACACCCCGCCGAACGGCCTGCCGCGGGTGAGCCTGACCAAGGACGCGCCGTGGCAGGACCGGATGCGCACGATGCTGCGGATGCCGGTGACCGAGCGGCCGGCGCCGGAGAAGGTGCCGAAGGCGGAGGAGGAGGGTCCGGCCGTCCCGCGCGTGCTGGACCTGACGCTGCGTATCGGTGAGCTGCTGCTGGCGGGCGGCGAGGGCGCCGAGGACGTGGAGGCCGCGATGTTCGCGGTGTGCCGGTCCTACGGGCTGGACCGCTGCGAGCCGAACGTCACCTTCACGCTGCTGTCGATCTCGTACCAGCCCTCGCTGGTGGACGATCCGCTGTCGGCGGCGCGCACGGTGCGCCGCCGCGGCACGGACTACACCCGGCTGGCCGCCGTCTACCAGCTCGTGGACGACCTCAGCGACGCGGAGACCCACATCTCGCTGGAGGAGGCCTACCGCAGGCTCGCGGAGATCCGGCGCAACCGGCACCCGTACCCGACGTGGGTGCTGACCCTGGCGAGCGGCCTGCTCGCGGGGGCGGCCTCGGTGCTGGTGGGCGGCGGGCTGCTGGTGTTCGTGGCGGCGGCCGTCGGCGCGATGCTCGGCGACCGGCTGGCGTGGCTGTGCGCGGGGCGGGGGCTGCCGGAGTTCTACCAGTTCACGGTGGCGGCGATGCCGCCGGCCGCGATAGGGGTCGCGCTGACGCTGTCGCAGGTCGAGGTGAAGGCGTCCGCGGTCATCACCGGTGGGCTGTTCGCGCTGCTGCCGGGGCGGGCCCTGGTGGCGGGCGTGCAGGACGGGCTGACGGGCTTCTACATCACCGCCTCCGCGCGGCTGCTGGAGGTCATGTACTTCTTCGTCGGCATCGTGGCCGGGGTGCTGGTGGTCCTGTACTTCGGGGTCAACCTGGGCGCCAAGCTCAATCCGGACGCGGCGCTCAGCATCTCCGAGCGGCCCTACTGGCAGATCGCCGCGTCGATGCTGCTGTCGCTGACCTTCGCGGTGCTGCTCCAGCAGGAGCGCTCCACCGTGCTCGCCGTGACCCTCAACGGGGGTGTGGCGTGGTCGGTGTACGGCGCGATGTACTACGCCGGCGATCTGTCGCCGGTGGCCTCGACGGCCGTCGCGGCGGGACTGGTGGGCCTGTTCGGGCAGTTGATGGCCCGTTACCGGTTCGCGTCGGCGCTGCCCTACACGACGGCCGCGATCGGTCCGCTGCTGCCGGGTTCCGCGACCTACTTCGGGCTGCTGTCGATCGCGCAGAACGAGGTGGACGCGGGGCTGGTGTCGCTGGCGACGGCCGCCTCGCTCGCCATGGCCATCGCGATCGGGGTGAACCTCGGGTCGGAGATCTCGCGGCTGTTCCTGCGGATCGGGTCGCTGGAGAAGCGGCGCGCCGCCAAGCGGACCCGGGGCTTCTGACGCGGGACGCCCCGGGCCTGTGCCGCCTGAGCCGCCCGTGGCGCCCGTGGCGCCCGTGGGGCTTCGGACGCGGGACGCCGGACGCCGGACGCCCACCGGACCCGGGCGTGCCGGGCGGTGGGCGTCGTCGTCTCTGCGGGGTGTCCGCGGCGGGTCAGTAGCCCTGGCCCGGCGGGTACTGCTGGTTCTGCCCGCCGTTGCCCTGGTGGTAGGGCTGGGCGTACGGCTGCTGCTGGGGCTGCTGCTGCGGCTGGGGCTGCTGGTGGCCGTAGTAGCGGTCGTCGTAGCCGTACTGCTGGCCGCCGCCCTGCCGGCCGCCGCCCTGCTGCCCGTATCCGTTGCCGTACTGCTGCTGGTCGGGGTGGCCGTACTGCTGGCCGCCCTGGTTGCCGTAGGGCTGCTGCCGGGGCTGCTGGTCGGAGGGGATGCGGCGCAGCCGGGTCGTGGCGTCGTCCATCTGCTGGTGCTGCTGGGGGTGCTGCGCGGCGGGCGCCTCGGCCGCGGCGCGCTTGTTCTTGGCGCGCTCGCGCAGGAACTCGATGACGAGCGGCACCACGGAGAGCACGACGATCAGGATCAGGATCGACTCGACGTTCTTCTTGATGAAGCCGATCTGGCCGAGCCAGTAGCCCGCGACGGTGACGCCGGTGCCCCAGGCGATGCCGCCGATGATGTTGTACGTCAGGAAGGTGCGGTACTTCATACGGCCCGCGCCCGCCACGATGGGCGCGAAGGTCCGCACGATCGGCACGAACCGGGCGAGGACGATCGCCTTCGGACCGAACCGCTCCATGAACTCGTGGGCCTTCTCCAGGTTCTCCTGCTTGAAGAGTTTGGAGTTGGGGCGGCTGAAGAGCTTCGGGCCGAAGTACTTGCCGATCATGTAGCCGACCTGGTCGCCGATGACGGCCGCCAGGACGATGAGCGCGCACACCAGCCACAGCGGCTGGCTGATGTAGGTCCCCTCCGCCACGAAGAGACCCGCCGTGAACAGCAGGGAGTCTCCGGGCAGGAACGCGAAGAGACCGGACTCGGCGAAGACGATCAGCAGAATGCCGGGAAGGCTGAAAGTCTGGATCAGGTAGTCCGGACTGAGCCACTGGGGGCCGAGCGCAAGCATGGTCACGGGAATGTGGCTCCTGCGGGGAAGGGGCGGGGTTGCGGCGACGGGCGGATCGAGATCACCGACGCCACACCGGCTGCCCGGGTTCCATTGACGGGTTCAGGATGCACCGTCCCGCCGCTGGGACAAAGCTGGGGGCATGGGCATCGAAGAGTACGGCGGCGGGCAGGGTCCCCGCCCCGACGTTCTGGTCGTCACGACGAACGACGTTCCCGGCCACCGGGTGACGGAGGTCATCGGTGAGGTCTTCGGTCTGACCGTGCGCTCACGGCACGTCGGCAGCCAGATCGGCGCCGGGCTGAAGTCACTGGTGGGCGGTGAGCTCAAGGGGCTCACCAAGACCCTGGTGGAGACCCGCAACCAGGCCATGGAGCGACTGGTGGAGCAGGCACGCGCGCGGGGCGCCAACGGCGTCCTGGCCTTCCGCTTCGACGTCACGGAGGCGGCCGACGTGGGCACCGAGGTGTGCGCGTACGGCACCGCGGTGGTGCTGGCCCGGGAGTGAGCCCCGCGGGCCCCTCCCGGGCGGGCCGGGCCGGGCCTGGGTTCCGGGGGGGCCGTCACGCGCTGTGCCGCGCGGCGTTCGCGAGGATCGCGTCCCGCAGGTGCACCGCGGGCCCGGGGCGGATCGCGTCGCAGGTCGCCGTGGAGCGGGCGCCGGCGATCGCGTCGCAGGTCGCCGTGGAGCGGGCGCCGGCGATCGCGTCGCAGGTCGCCGTGGAGCGGGCACCGGACGACGTCCGTCTCCCCCGGTGCGCACCGTCACTCCGGCGAACCCTGCGGCCCGTCCCACGGAGTGGCCCACGGCCGCTCCTTCCCGCTGGCGCCTCCGCGGTGCGCCCTCCCGTCGCGTGAGGTGCAAGCCCGGCGGGCCGGGCCTACCGTCGATTACATGCCACTGCATCGCGGGAACAGCGAATCGCCGGACGCCGGGGACGGTGGGCGCAGGATCGCCGTCAACCCCTTCTACGGGGAGGCGAACCCTGCCGTACGCATGACCGAGGCGCCGCCCAAGCACCGGCTCCCGGACGCGCCCCTGTCGCCGTCGACGGCGTACCAGGTGGTGCACGACGAGCTGATGCTGGACGGCAACTCGCGGCTCAATCTGGCCACTTTCGTGACCACCTGGATGGAGCCGCAGGCGGGTCAGCTGATGGCGGAGTGCCGGGACAAGAACATGATCGACAAGGACGAGTACCCGCGCACGGCGGAGCTGGAGCGGCGCTGCGTGGCGATCCTCGCCGACCTGTGGAACGCGCCGGACCCGTCGGCGGCCGTGGGCTGCTCCACCACCGGCTCCAGCGAGGCGTGCATGCTGGCCGGGATGGCCCTCAAGCGCCGCTGGAGCAGCCGCAACGCCGACCGGTACCCGTCCCCGGACACCCGTCCCAACCTGGTCATGGGCGTCAACGTCCAGG
The DNA here is from genome assembly GCF_000225525.1 of Streptomyces zinciresistens K42. Lineage (GTDB taxonomy): Bacteria > Actinomycetota > Actinomycetes > Streptomycetales > Streptomycetaceae > Streptomyces > Streptomyces zinciresistens. The sequence goes on from NZ_AGBF01000198.1 coordinate 7,959, forward strand.
TCTGCTGGGAGAAGTTCTGCACCTTCTGGGAGGTGGAGGCGCGGCTGGTCCCGATGGAGGGCGAGCGCTTCCATCTCGACCCGCAGGCGGCCGTCGAGCTGTGCGACGAGAACACCATCGGCGTCGTCGGCGTCCTCGGCTCCACATTCGACGGCTCCTACGAGCCCGTCGCGGACCTGTGCGCCGCGCTGGACGCCCTGCGGGAGCGCACCGGCCTGGACATCCCGGTGCACGTCGACGGGGCCTCCGGGGCGATGGTGGCGCCCTTCCTGGACGAGGACCTGGTGTGGGACTTCCGGCTGCCGCGGGTCGCCTCGATCAACACCTCGGGGCACAAGTACGGGCTCGTCTACCCGGGGGTCGGCTGGGCGCTGTGGCGGGACGAGGAGGCGCTGCCCGAGGAGCTGGTGTTCCGGGTGAACTACCTGGGCGGCGACATGCCGACCTTCGCGCTGAACTTCTCGCGGCCGGGCGCGCAGGTCGTGGCCCAGTACTACTCGTTCCTGCGGCTGGGCCGGGACGGCTACCGGGCGGTGCAGCAGGCCGCGCGGGACGTGGCCGGGAAGGTCGCCGAGGAGGTGGCGAAGCTCGGCGACTTCCGGCTGCTCACCCGCGGCGACCAGCTGCCGGTGCTCGCCTTCACGACGGCTCCCGAGGTGACGGCGTACGACGTGTTCGACGTCTCCCGGCGGCTGCGCGAGCGGGGCTGGCTGGTCCCGGCGTACACCTTCCCGCCGCACCGCGAGGATCTGTCGGTGCTGCGGGTGGTGTGCCGCAACGGCTTCTCCGAGGACCTCGCCGCGCTGTTCGCGGACGATCTGCGCGGGGTGCTGCCGGAGCTGCGCCGACAGCCGCACCCGCAGACCCGGGACAAGGCGGCGGCCACCGGCTTCCATCACTGACGCGGTGCCCGCCGCCCGGTGCCGGCCCTCTCGCCGCACCGGCCGAAGACCCGAGTACGTCCGGTACGCGGGCTTCCGGCGTGCCACGGGGGCGGCACACGGACGGGGCGGGGGTGGCATCCTCACCGCCTCGGGGGCAGCGGTGTCGGATCGGGTGCCGGGGACCGGCACGCGGACTGTCAGGGGCGTCCGCAGTGCCGGAGCTATCGCGCCCCCATGGACGCGCGCCACCGCCCACGGGACAGATGACACACCCCATCGGGCGTGAGGCGGACGCGCGCACCGAGCAACGGCAAGGAGCCTTCCGCGTTCTGCCGGTTGCGGATGCGTTCCAGGGCGTCCCACAGACGCTGCGGGCCGCTCTGGTGCACTTCCGGCGGGTCGGTCCACTCGGCGGACGCGCGTGCCCATGATCCGTCCGGGTGCACCAGGTACGCGGTACGGGTCCGGTCGTGGGTCTCGTAGTCGAGTTCGACTCCGGGCGTGGTCACTTCCAGCATGGAACGCAACTCCCACGCGTTCGCCACGTCCACCACGGGATAGCGACCGGTGCCGGTCCGTTCCCCGTCCGCTTCGCGGGCGAGGGCGAACAACTCGGAGAGGGCGGGCGGGTAGTCGTCGCCGGACCGGGTGAGCATGAAGCCCGCCATGTCCCGCTCTACCCGCCCCACCACGTCCCCGTGCTGGTTCTTCCACCCGGTGACGATCAGTGATGTACGCGCGAGGGTCGTAGCGACCCGTCCGCCCGGCACGAGCGCGGCAAGCACGGCCCGCAGCTTCGGACCGGGCGTGAGGGCCACTGTGGACACGATGCGCTCGTACGAGCCGGGGACCTGCTCGGTGGCGTCCGCTGCGATCATCTTCGGGTGGTAGCCCATGCCCGCGAGCCGGTCCCGCGCTGCACCGACCAGGTACGGGTCCACGTCCAGACTCGTCACGTGCGCGTCCCCGAGTCGGTGACAGGCGTACGCGGTGAGCCCGCCGGCTCCGGTGCCCAGGTCCAGCAGAGACAGCCCGTCCCCGAGTCTCCCGTGCCGCAGCATCCGCACCACCAGGCTCGGCATGGTGGCGGATGACGTGGGCAGTCCCTCGGGCTGGTCTCCGGGCTCGGCATCATCGGCGTGCAGCGTGCCAACCCTGGTGATCAGCGACCGGTCCGCGTACGCGGCTTCCCTCCACGCGTCCGGCTCGCTCGCACCGTCGCGCAGTACCCACCGGCCCGAGTCGCCCACGTCCCACCAGCGCGGGACCAACTCGTGACGGGCGACGCGTGCCACGGGGGCGAGCCACCGTGAATCGGGGTCGGTCACCTGGTCCGCGAGGGTGTTCGCCTTGCTCTCCCAATCCATGCTGCCGAGCCTTCCAGGTCAGTACGCGGGGTCACACGCTTCGGTGTTCGCGGGGTCACAGTCGTTGGAGTCCGCCGGGGTACAGCCAAAGGCGCGAGGGGCGGGGACGCTCGCCGAGAGCTCCGCCCACGCTGTCCCGTGGAACAGCTCGGCGAGCGGGGTTTCCCGGACGTTGCCCGCCGGGAAGTCGCGCGACAGCACACACCCGGCCAGGTCCCCGTTCGGGAGGATGGCAGCGCGTCCGCGGGTGCACCGACCGCACATCTCATCCAGTGTCGGTTCCGCACCAGGCAGAGCGGCACGGCCCACGGCACGCACCCGGTCCGTGTTGATGTGCTTCACGCCCATGGATTCCAGCTCGGCGCGTGCTTCGGCAACGCGCTGCCCCGGCAGGATGTCCACGATTCCGGCGCGGACCGCGACCCCCCGGTTGATGGCTTCGCGGATGTGGCACCGGGTGCGGACGTAGCTGCCCTCGCGACCGGTGATCTTGTCGTGTTCGGCGGGGTCGTCGCTGTAGTAGCTCGTCCCGAGGGTCACGCCCTCGCGGGTGAACACGTCCCACCAATCGGGGGCAACGTGAAACAGGTTGCTGTAAATCTCCACGTGCAGCCCCAGCGAGAGCCCGAGTTTCGTGAACTCCCGCCAGTACGGGTGAACGGTCGGCTCACCACCGATGAGCTGAATGGTCCGGATGCCGAGCGCGGCAGCGTCCGTGATGACCGCGCGCCAGTCCGCGGGCGTCATCGTGCCGTGGCTCGCTCGCGGGCCGGACTCGGACAGGCAGTGCGTGCAGGTGAGCTGACACTTGCCCGTGATCTCCAGCTCAAGAGAGCGGATACCGGCGAGCGGGGATGCGGCGGGCGGTTCAAGGACAGTGGTCATGGTGCAACTTCCTTCCGATTGGTGGGAGTTCGGGACCTGCTGGGGCCGGTCGGCTGCCAGGCCGTCACGCACGACAGCCGACCGGGGTTGAGCCCCGCCCCCTGCCACAGAGCGAGTCACGGCCCCGTGCCCTCCTGGTCCGGGTCCTATGTGGCGAGGGCGGGAGTATCAGCGCGCTACGCCCACGGGTCCGCGGCGAGGGCGTACAAGCGGTGCGGCATCGCGCCGATTCGGCGGGGTATCGGCTCGGGCGACACCTGGTCGGAGCCGTCGGCGGGCAGCCGTACCGGCCAGACGGACAGGGTGTACGTGCAGTCCGCATCCGGGACGTCGACGAACAGCGGATGCCCGCCCTTGATGTGCTCGCGTGCCGCGCGCTGCTCGTCCGGATCGGTTGCCCACACGCGGAGTTCGGCGGGGCAGTCCGGCATGGGCACGGTCGCCGCGCGCATGGTCGGCTGAACCCATGCCGAACGCCGCGGGTCGGGGTCGAGCCGGTCCGCGATACGCAATGCCTCACCACGGAGCCACCGGAGCACCAGCACGGGCGAAATGCTCTGAGCGGTGCCCAGGACGTACTGCACGGTCTCGCCCGTGCCGTACACCGGTCCTTCCGCGCGTACCTCTGCCCAGTAGCCCGCCGGCTCCGGTCCGCCGTTCATGACGGGCCTCCCCGCCACATGACCCACGGGCGTTCGATCACTTCGGCGTAACCGGTGTGCTCGGGGTGCTCGCGCATGTGGTCGAACGCCCACGTCTGCGGCTCGGTCGGGTCCTCGCTCGGCGGTGATTTCGCGGGGCACTCGCTGTCGTCCTCGGTGAGCGTGAGGCACCGGAACGCGTAGGTCAGCGGCGGGGCGTCGTCGTCTTGATCGGGCCGCAACGTCCAGTCGGCAAACGCGAACGTGCGGCGGGTCGTACTGGTCACAGTCGCTCACCCCGGCTCCGTGCGTTCGCGCGGGCGGTCTCCGCGCTCAGTCGCTCTGCCGGGTCAGCCGGTCGCACGTGCTCGGGGCTCGCCTCCCACTCCACCCCTCCACCGATGGGCCGCAGCGACCAGTACGGCCCAGCGACTCCGCGGAATTCCCCAACGCGGTTGCGGCTGGTGTCCACCAGGAACGCGCCGGTCTCCGGAACATGTGCGGTCTCCGGCGCGTCTGTGGGAACGTTCTGTGCCGCCATCGTCGCTCCTCTCCGTAGTGGTGTCACTACCAGGGCGGCCTAGCGTGACCTATAGTCGGGCAGTCTTCAACTTGCGTGACTTGAA
>NZ_AGBF01000197.1 GCF_000225525.1 Streptomyces zinciresistens K42
ATCTGGTGGGCGAACGTGCCCTTCGAGGACGGGCCGGGCGCCAAGGACCGGCCCTGTCTGGTGCTCGCGGTGCGCGGGCGGCGGGTCACCGTCGCGAAGATCACCAGCAGGTACCGCGAGGAGCGCGCCGGGGTGATCCCGCTGCCGCCGGGCTCGGTCGGCGACGCGCGGGGCCGGGCGAGCTTCCTGGAGACGGGCGAGCTGCGGGTCGTGCCGGTGTCGGACTTCCGGCGGCGGGTGGGGGTGATGGACCCGGTCGTGTGGGACCAGGTCCGTCACCTGGCGTAGGGCGCGCTCAGGCCCAGAGCTGGCCCTGGAGCGTCGCGATGGCCTCTTCGGTGGTCGCCGCGGTGTAGACGCCGGTCGAGAGGTACTTCCAGCCGCCGTCGGCGACGACGAACACGATGTCCGCGCTCTCCCCCGCCGTGAGCGCCTTGGTGCCGACGCCGATCGCGGCGTGCAGGGCGGCGCCGGTGGAGACGCCCGCGAAGATGCCCTCCTGCTGGAGGAGTTCGCGGGTGCGGGTGACCGCGTCGGCCGAGCCGACCGAGAAGCGGGTGGTGAGGACGGAGGCGTCGTACAGCTCGGGGACGAAGCCCTCGTCGAGGTTGCGCAGGCCGTAGACCAGGTCGTCGTAGCGGGGTTCGGCCGCGACGATCCGCACGTCCGGCTTGTGCTCGCGCAGGTACCGGCCGACGCCCATCAGGGTGCCGGTGGTGCCGAGGCCCGCGACGAAGTGGGTCACGGAGGGCAGGTCGGCGAGGATCTCCGGGCCGGTGGTCGCGTAGTGCGCGCCGACGTTGTCCGGGTTGCCGTACTGGTAGAGCATCACCCAGTCCGGGTGCTCGGCCGAGAGCTCCTTGGCGACCCGTACGGCGGTGTTGGAGCCGCCCGCGGCGGGGCTGGAGATGATCTCGGCGCCCCACATGCCGAGCAGGTCCCGGCGCTCCTGCGAGGTGTTCTCGGGCATCACGCACACCATGCGGTAGCCCTTGAGCTTGGCGGCCATGGCGAGCGAGATGCCGGTGTTGCCGCTGGTCGGCTCCAGGATCGTGCAGCCCGGGGTGAGGCGGCCGTCCTTCTCGGCCTGCTCGATCATGTGCAGGGCGGGGCGGTCCTTGACCGAGCCGGTGGGGTTGCGGTCCTCCAGCTTGGCCCAGATCCGCACGTCCTCGGACGGCGAGAGCCGCGGCAGGCGCACCAGAGGGGTGTTGCCCACCGCGGCGAGCGGGGAGTCGTAGCGCATCCGGATCAGGCCATGCCGCCGGCCACGGCCGGCAGGATCGTCACGTTGTCGCCGTCGGTGAGCTTGGTGCTGATCCCGTCGAGGAAGCGGACGTCCTCGTCGTTCAGGTACACGTTGACGAAGCGGCGCAGCTGCTCGCCGTCGACGATGCGGGCCCGGATGCCCGTGTGCCGGGTCTCGAGGTCGGTGAACAGCTCGGCGAGGGTGTCACCCGTGCCCTCCACCGCCTTCTGACCGTCGGTGTAGGTGCGGAGGATGGTGGGGATGCGGACCTCGATGGCCATGGTGGAGGGCTCCTGTCGGGAGTAGTCGGTCGGGGCGCGCGGCAGCGCAGGTACGGCGGTGTGGTGCGGTGTGCGGCGCCGCGGCTCATGGCCGTACGGCGGCAGGGTGCCGCGTCAACAGATGGCGCTGGCGAGCCTGCACAGGTCGACGTGCAGCCGCGCCACGAGCAGCATGCCCGGCGTCCGTTCGCTCACGTCGTGGGAAACCATGGGGTCATCGTATCGATTCCCGGTCCGGGTTCTGGAAGGTGATCCCACATCGCGGACGCTTGACGGCCGGGGAGTGAGACCGCGCAGGTGGCACCGGCCCGGACGCGGGATCCGGGCGGGCCCGGACCGCTTCAGGGGGTCTCGGTGATCCGGACCTCCTCCTCCGCGACCTGGCCCTCGACGATGCGGAAGGAGCGGAACTGGAACTCCCCGAGGCCGTCGGTGTCGGCGGTGGAGACCAGGACGTAGTGGGCGCCGGGCTCGTTCGCGTAGGAGATGTCGGTGCGCGAGGGGTAGGCCTCGGTGGCCGTGTGGGAGTGGTAGACGACCACCGGCTCCTCGTCGCGGTCGTCCATCTCGCGGTAGAGCCGGAGCAGGTCGCCGGAGTCGAACTCGTAGAAGGTGGGCGACATCGCGGCGTTCGGCATGGGCACGAAGCGCTCGGGGCGGTCCGATCCGGCCGGGCCCGCGACGACGCCGCACGCCTCGTCGGGGTGGTCCTTGCGCGCGTGGGCGACGATCTGGTCGACGAGGGCCTGGGTGATGGTCAGCATGTCGGCCAGGATAAGCAGTGGGGCCGTTCCGTACCGAGGGATGGTACGGAACGGCCCACATGCCGGACGTGGGGATGCCCTCGGGGTGGGGGCGCCCCGAGCGGCGCCCCCGGGAGCCCCGGCGGCCGGGCGTCCGCGCGGCGGGGGTCAGCCGGCCTTCTCGAACTCCGGCCCGCCGTCGCGGCGGGCGGCGATCCGCGGGTCGCGGCGCTTGAGGAGCGCCCAGCCGATGCCCAGGGCGACGGCCCAGACGGCCGCGACGTACAGGCAGACCCGCGCGTCCTTGTCGTAGGCGATCATGCAGGTCACGCCGATGAGGAAGACCAGCGCGACCCAGCTGGACAGCGCTCCGCCGGGCGCCGGGAAGGACGAGGCGCGCAACCGTCCGGCGTCGACCGCGGCGCGGTAGCGGATGTGGCTGACGAGAATCATCATCCAGGTCCAGATGCCGGCCGCGGTGGCGACGGAGGTGACGTAGAGGAACGCCTTCTCCGGGACGACGTAGTTCAGCACCACGCCGATGCCCATGAGCGCCACGGAGACCGAGATGCCGACCGCGGGCGTCCTGCGGGCGTTGAGCCTGCCGAACGCCCGCGGGGCCTCGCTGTTCGCCGCGAGGTCGCGCAGCATCCGGCCGGTGGAGTACATGCCGGAGTTGCAGGAGGACAGGGCCGCGGTGAGCACCACGAAGTTGACGATGCCCGCGGCGAGCGGGATGCCGATCCTGCCGAAGGCGTGCACGAAGGGGCTCTGGCCAGCGGAGAACTCGGTCCACTTGACGACGGAGAGGATCACCAGCAGCGCGCCGACGTAGAAGACGATGATGCGCCAGGGCAGCGTGTTGATGGCCTTGGGCAGGGTCTTCTCGGGGTTCTCGGACTCGCCCGCGGTGACACCCACGAGTTCGACCGCGAGGTAGGCGAACATGACGCCCTGGAGCGTCATCAGGCTGGAGCCGATGCCGTTCGGGAAGAAGCCGCCGTAGGACCAGAGGTTGGAGACGGCGGCGGTGTCGCCGGCGTCGGAGAAGCCGAGGGTGAGCACGCCGAGGCCGATGACGATCATGCCGATGATGGCCGTGACCTTGATCATCGAGAACCAGAACTCGACCTCGCCGAAGATCTTGACGGAGATCAGGTTGACGCCGAACAGCACCACCAGGAACACCAGGGCGCTGACCCACTGCGGGATCTGCGGGAACCAGAAGTTGATGTAGATGGCGGCGGCCGTGAGTTCGGCCATGCCGGTGACCACCCACATCAGCCAGTACGTCCAGCCGGTGACGAACCCGAAGAAGGGGCCGAGGAATTCGCGGGCGTACTCGGCGAACGAGCCGGAGACGGGCCGGTACAGGAGCAGTTCGCCCAGGGCCCGCATGATGAAGAAGATGACGACGCCCGCGAGGGCGTACATGAGGATGATGCTGGGGCCGGCCTTCGCGATGTTCGCTCCGGCGCCCATGAACAGGCCGACGCCGATGGCGCCGCCGATCGCGATCATCTGGACCTGACGGCTGCCGAGGCCGCGTTCGTAGCCCTCTTCCGGAGCGTCCGCGGCCTTCGCGTCGGTGACCTTCGAAGAGGTCATGTGTGATGCGCCTTTCTCCATGCCCGACCCGGACCTTCGGCGGCCCCGGATCGGGTTTCGATCCCCCCGGACTGATGGAGCTGAGCGGGCCCTGGGGCCCTCTCGTGCCCGGCCGGCGGTCCGCCGGCCCTCTGGCGCACCCGGCCGAACATGCGGGTGGTGTTCGCCGGGCGGTCGTGCAGATCTATCACGGCGGCACCGGCGATCGGGGGGTCCGGATGTGGCGCACCCCACAAGGAGAACCGGACAAAAAGCACCGCCGCCGACCATTGCGGACGACGGCGGTGACGCGATCGTTATTCGGATTTGAGTGTTCGCTGAGCGAACACGGAACCGTCACATTAAGGGACGAGACGGTCAGAATCTGTCGGGATCTGCCGGAGTCCGCCGAGACCCACCGGGCCTGCCGGAGGTGTGCCGGGGCCGGCCCGCCGAGGTACGCCGGGCCCGCCCGGGATCTACGGCATCAGGGTGGCGACCAGCGTCTCCTGGAGCCCGCCCAGCCACAGGTACGCCATCACCATCGGCTTGCGCGGGTCCTCGTCCGGGAGCCGGAAGAGCAGGTCGCTGTCGTCCTCGTCGGCGATCTCCAGCCGCGAACCGATCGCCAGGCGGAGGTCGTTGAGGGCGCCGAGCCACTGCCGGGACTCCCCGGCGGAGAGCTTGAGCACCGCCCCGTCGCCGCCCGCGGAGCCGGAGCTGAGCGCGTCCAGGGACCGGACCACGACCAGGGCGTTGTCCCGCTTGCCGGCCCGCAGGTCGTTCTCCGTGTAGCGGCGGAACTCGGCGGAGTGCGCCCGCTGCTCCTCGGCCTCCGCGGCCTGCGGGGTGCCCTCGGGATCGCCGTAGGCGTCCGGGAAGAGGCGCATCAGCACCGGGTCGGACGGCGGCTCGCTCGGCCCCTCGCTGAACAGCCCGGCGAGCGGGTCGTCGGGGGCGTCCTCGGCGGGGCCGGGGCCGATGAGCTCCAGGAGCTGGACGGCCAGCGACCTGATGATGGAGATCTCGACGTCGTCGAGGGCGACGGCCGCGCCGCCGCCGGGGAGCGGTTCGAAGGTTCCTGGCATGGAGGAGATCGCTACTTCCGGTCCTGCTGGAGGGTGGCCCACAGGCCGTAGCCGTGCATGGCCTGCACGTCGCGTTCCATCTCCTCGCGGGATCCGCTGGAGACGACCGCCCGGCCCTTGTGGTGGACGTCGAGCATGAGCTTGGTGGCCTTGTCCTTGCTGTACCCGAAGTACGCCTGGAAGACATACGTCACATAGCTCATGAGGTTGACCGGGTCGTTGTGGACGATCGTGACCCAGGGGACGTCGGGCTCGGGTACGGCGAAGACTTCCTCCGCCGGCTCGGTACGTTCGATCTCTGCGGGAGCGGGTGACGTCACAGTGCCCATGCTGCCACCGCAGGGGGGTGGTCGCACAAATCCCGGCCCGCCGGGACCCAAAATCGTCAGACTGACGAAATGGGGGTACGATCCTCAGTCATGAACACAGCGGACCTTGGGCTGCCGGTGGATGTCCCCTCGACCGCCCTCTTCACCGACCAGTACGAGCTGACGATGCTGCAGGCCGCGCTGCGGGCGGGCACCGCCGAGCGGCGCAGCGTCTTCGAGGTCTTCACCCGGCGGCTGCCCGAGGGCCGGCGCTACGGCGTGGTGGCCGGCACCGGCCGGGTCCTGGACGCCATCGAGAACTTCCGCTTCGACCCCGACGTCCTGGAGTTCCTGCGCGAGCGGGACATCGTCGACGGCGAGACCCTGGCCCGCCTCGCGGACTACCGCTTCTCGGGGGACGTCTGGGGATACCCCGAGGGCGAGGTCTACTTCCCGGGCTCGCCGGTCATGCGGGTCGAGGGCACCTTCGCCGAGTGCGTGCTGCTGGAGACGGTGATCCTCTCCGTGCTCAACCACGACTCCGCGATCGCGGCGGCCGCCTCCCGGATGTCCTCGGCCGCCGGGGGGCGCCCGCTGATCGAGATGGGCGCACGGCGCACCCACGAGCTGGCCGCCGTGGCCGCCTCCCGCGCGGCCTACGTCGGCGGCTTCACCTCCACCTCGGACCTCGCCGCGGGCTTCCGGTACGGCATCCCCACCGTCGGCACCAGCGCCCACGCCTTCACCCTGCTGCACGACCGCGAGCGCGACGCCTTCCAGGCCCAGGTGAACTCCATGGGCCGGGGCACCACCCTGCTCGTGGACACCTACGACGTCGCCGAGGCGGTGCGGACGGCGGTCGAGGTCGCCGGGCCGGGCCTCGGCGCCGTCCGCATCGACTCCGGGGACCTGCTGCTGGTCGCGCACCGGGTCCGCCAGCAGCTGGACGAGCTGGGCGCGACGGACACCCGGATCATCGTGACCTCCGACCTGGACGAGTACGCCATCGCCTCGCTCGCGGCGGCGCCGGTCGACGCGTACGGCGTCGGCACCCGGCTCGTGACCGGGTCCGGGCACCCGACCTGCTCGATGGTCTACAAGCTGGTCGCCCGCGCCGGGTCCGCCGACCCCGCGGCGCCGCTGGTGTCCGTGGCGAAGCGGTCGACCGGCGGCAAGACCTCCATCGGCGGCCGCAAGTGGGCCGCGCGCCGGCACGACGCGTACGGCGTGGCGGAGGCCGAGGTGGTGGGCACCGGGCGGCTGCCCGAGGAGCTGGCCGCGCGGCAGCTGCAGATCGAGCTGGTCAAGGGCGGCGAGGTGGTGGCCCGCGAGCCGCTGGACGCCGTACGGGAGCGGCACACCGCGGCGCGGGCCGACCTGCCGCTGTCCGCGACCCAGCTCTCGCGCGGGGAACCCGTCATTCCGACCGAGTATGTCAACGGGCGCTCGGAGAGCCCGGCGGGGGCGTGAAGCGAGCACGCGGGGCGCGCTCACCCCGTGCCCCCTCCCGCAGCGCACCCGAAGTCTCTAGGCTCGGAGGTTCACGGCCGGGCCCGCACGCTTCCATCGTCCCGACCTCAGCGTCCATAACCGAAGGACACCGACCATGCGCCGCGCCTTGATCGTCGTAGACGTGCAGAACGACTTCTGCGAGGGAGGCAGCCTCGCCGTGTCCGGGGGCGCGGACGTGGCGGCCGCCGTCACGGAGCTGATCGGGCAGGCGGCCGGGTCGGGCTACCAGCACGTGGTCGCCACCCGCGACCACCACATCGCGCCCGGCGGCCACTTCTCCACCCACCCCGACTTCGCCCGCTCCTGGCCGGCGCACTGCGTCGCCGGCACCGAGGGCGTGGGCTTCCACCCGAACTTCGCGCCCGCGGTCGCCTCGGGGGCGATCGACGCGGTCTTCGACAAGGGCGCGTACGCGGCGGCCTACAGCGGGTTCGAGGGCGCCGACGAGAACGGCGTGCGGCTCGCGGACTGGCTGCGGGCCCGGGAGGTCACCGAGGTGGACGTGGTGGGCATCGCCACGGACCACTGCGTGCGCGCCACCGCGCTGGACGCGGCGCGCGAGGGCTTTCGCACCCAGGTCCTGCTGGAGCTGACGGCGGGCGTGGCCGCGGAGAGCACCGAGCGGGCCCTGGAGGAGATGCGCGGGGCGGGCGTCGAGCTCACCGGCAAGCCGGTCGTGGCGTAGGCGCCGCGGGCGCGCTCAGGGCGCGGCCGCGGGGCGTCGCCGGGGCCGGTGAGGACGCCGTGCAGCAGGCCCGCCTCAGGGCGCGGCCGCGGGGCGTCGCCGCAGGGCCCTGATCGGGTGCCACAGCTCCTGGGGCAGTTCGACGCCCGGCACCGGGACACCGTTGTCGGGCGCGGTGCGCCATATCAGGCCGTCCGGATGGTGCAGGACGGCGGTGATCTCGTCCGGGGTCGGCGGGGCGGCGTTGCCGCGCAGGTAGACGGCGCGCATGCCCAGGTTGCGGAGCCTGGTCAGGGCTCGGGCGCGGTTGTGGGCGTGGACGAGGACACGGACGCTGCCCGTGCCGTCGGTGGCGGGTCTGGGCAGGTTCAGAGCCACCACCACACTGCCGGTCGGCAGCTTGCAGAAACCTCCTGCGGCCATGCGGTCACACCCCCGTGCGCGTCGGTGTCGAGGTCGGTGTCAATAACGGAAGCACAGGGTGCACCTAAACACGATCGGCGGCAACCCCGCCAGGGGGTCACCGCCGATCATGCTCTGACCTGCTAAAACGCGATCTACTTCACCGCGGGGGCCACCTCGATCTCGACCGTGGAGCCGTCCTTGGCCTCCTTGAGAATCTTGATCTTGGTGTTGGTGTCAGTGATCTTGACACCCGCGCCCGGATTCGACGCGTCGTAGTAGGTGCTGGTGCGGTCGTTGAAGACCGACACACCGGGACGCGAGGGGATACGGGTGGCGACGTCCGCGTTGTGCAGCGTCATCCCGTCCGTGCGGGCCTTGGTGAAGGTGGAGTCGTACGCCTGGATGCGGTTGCGCATCAGCGTGCCGTCGGACCACTTCAACGGCGCCGGGTTAGCGTCGACCGGGAGGATCAGACCGGTGCCCGGGTGCTGCGAGGTGTTGTTGTCCGGCTGGGAGGTGTCCCACTTCCAGATCAACAGGCCGTTCTGGTACGCGTAGTGCTCGACCCAGTCCGGACTCGACTTCGAGAAGCCGAAGTTGTACGGGCCGGTCTTCAGGGTCTTGTCGTACGACACGTACTGACGGTTCTCGGCGATGTAGTACTGCTTGTAGTCGTCCGTGATGGACGCGCCGATGCGGGAGAAGCCCTTCGTCTTCCAGGCGGCGTCCGCGGTCTCGGCGTCGTCCGAGAACACGGCGGTGCCGTCGGCGGTCAGGGTGATCCCGTCGGCCGCGAAGCCCTTCTGGGCCACGCCGCCGTCCGTCTGGTAGCGGAAGCGCAGGTCGATCTTCTTGCCCGCGAAGGGGTTCAGGTCGAAGACGAGCTTCTTCCACGCGGCGGAGGTGCCGTCGAGCGCCGGCTTGCCGCTGGCGTCCCTGCCGAGGGCCGCGCCGTCGGCGGTGCCGTCGACGGCCGTCCAGTTGGCGCCGCCGTCCGTGGACGCCTCGGTGTAGAGGTAGTCGTAGCCCGCCTCGATGTCCCACCAGCCGTCGAGCGCCAGCGAGGCCGAGGTCTTGCCGGTGAGGTCCACCGAACGCGTCAGCGTGTTGGAGAGGTTGTCACCGCTGCCGCTCCACCACTGGCTCGCGCCCTGGGCGGGCTGCACGATCTCGGTGGTGACCTTCTTCTTGGGCAGGTCGACGACGAGGGCCTGCTTGTACTTGGTGTTGTACTCGGCGAGACCCAGCTTGGTCCAGGAGTTCGTCCCGGCCTTCGCGGTGTCGTAGTTCAGCCAGCCCAGTTGGAGCTTGTCCCAGGCGGCCATGTCGCCGGGCAGGTCACCGATCGCGTTTCTGCCTCTGCCGAGCCAGGAACCGGAGGACATCAGGGTCCAGAAGCCGGTGGAATTCTCTCCCCCGGCCGTGTCGTAGAGATCTGGCAGCCCGAGATCGTGCCCGTACTCGTGGGCGTAGACGCCGAGTCCGCCGTTCTCCGGCTGGATGGTGTAGTCACCGACCCAGATGCCCGTGTTGCCGATCTGCGCGCCGCCGAGCTTGTTGTCGGAGGGACCGGTGGCTCCGGCGTCCGTGCCGAACGCGTACCAGCGGTGGGCCCAGATCGCGTCCGTGCCCTGCGCGCCGCCGCCGGCCGACTCGTCCTCACCGGCGTGCACGATCTGGAAGTGGTCGATGTAGCCGTCGGGCTCGTTGAAGTCGCCGTCGCCGTCGAAGTCGTAGCGGTCCCACTCGTCGAACTTCTTGACCTCGGTCTTGATCTCGGCGTCGGTCTTGCCTGCCTTCTTCTGCTGCTCGACCCAGGCGTTGAGGCCGTCGCTGACGACGTTCCAGACGCTGGAGCAGTTGGTGTCGCCGCAGGCGTTGTTGCCGTAGCGGGCCTCGTTGTAGGGGACCTTGACCCAGTCGGAGACCTGGCCTTCGACCGAGTAGCGGCCCGAGGACTGCTTCTCGAAGTACTTCTTGACCGACTCGCTCTTCTTGCCTGCGCCGAAGTACAGGTCCTGGAAGTAGTTCTGGTTGTAGTCGGAACGCCAGGCGGTGGAGTTGTCCTTCTGGCGGTCCGGCTTGGCTATCTGGTTGCGCGCGGGGCCGGGCGTGCCGCCGAACTGGCTGATCTTGTCGCCGAACTCGACGAGGATCGTGAAGATCTTGTCGGTCTTCTCGCGGCCCAGCTCGACGTACTTGCTGTCGCCCTTCTTGCTCTTGAGCTCGACGACCTGGGAGCCGTCGCGCTTGGTCACCTCGGCCTTGCCGGATATGACCTGGTTCAGGGCTTCCTGTCGCTGAGCCTCCTGCGTCTTGCTCATGGGGCCGTCGAGGTCGTGGTCGTCGGACTTCGTGAGCTCGGCCGGGTCACGACGCTCGACGGCCGCCTTCGGCGCGCCTTCGTCGGCCTGCGCCACCGCGAAGGTCGAGAACGTCGCTGCGGCCGTCGCGAGCGCGACGGCGGTTGCCGCCGCTCTGAACGTCCAGGGTCTACTGGTCACTTGAAATCCTCCCCCGCGTCCGGGCGCGCGGAAGGGGGGTCCTGGTCAAGTGCGGATCCGCGCGCGCGTGATCAACGCGTGTAGTCAAGTGACGACATTTGACTAGAGGTTAAGCAGAAAAAACAGACCTTGACTTGAACAGGTCAAGTGCACTATGCGGAGGTGCTGTCCGGGTAGCGAACAGCCGTCCCGGCCGTGGTGGGCGCGTCGCGATGTCCACGGGGCGGACGTCATGAATCCGTGCGCCCCCTGTGCACCGGCACTGTTGGTCAGGTCACGCTTACTGTTTGTTCCACTCGGGCATGCAGCCGGATAGAGTCGGCCGGCGACCGCCCGGACGTCGGTGGCAAGCCAGGCCGAGACCCCCGTGCACCCCTGATTCCGAGGACACGATGATCATGCCTCGTCCGACCGCCGCACAGCTCGCCTACGGTTCCTTCACCGTGGTCTTCTCGACGTTCGCCATGTTGCTGCTGTCCCGGACGAGTTCGGGCGTGGGAATCGCCGTGATCGCCGTCGCGGCCCTGCTGCTCGGGCTCCTCGTCGCGCTGACGGTGCCCCTGCCGCGCAGGGCCCGCGTGGTGACGGCCGGCAGGCCCGCCGCCGAGCGGGAGAAGGCCGAGGAGCCCGCTTTCTCCCGGTTCTGACACCCGCTCAGCCCTCGGTGCTCACGACCACCGTCTTGGCGGCCTTGTCGTGCAGGCCCTGCTTGTAGGGCCGGTCGAAGTAGCTCCAGCCGCCGGCGATCGCGGTCCACACGCACGCGCAGCAGAAGGCGAACGGAATCCACAGCACCGCCGCGCGGATCAGTGACGTCTGCGCCGACGGGGTGGCGCCGTCGTCGAGGTTGGCGACCCTCATGGTGAGCAGCCTCATGCCGAGCGTCTGGCCCGTCCTCGCGATGAGGACGGTGTCGTAGCCGATGAAGAGCACGGCGGCGATCAGCGACTGGACGACGGACTTGCCGTACTGCACGTTGTCGGTGTTGAACTCGGTGACGCCGAAGCCCCAGCTGAGCAGCCAGACGACGACGCCCACCAGGATCATGTCGAGGACGCGGGCCAGCGTGCGCCTGCCGCTGGGGGCGAGCGGCGGCATCCCGGCGAGCGGGTCCGCGGGCGGACCGCCCCCGCCGTAGGGGTCACCGCCGTAGGGGCCGCCGCCGTAGGGGCCGCCGGGCGGGGGCGGCGGGGGCGCCTGTCCGCCGTAGGGCGGCTGATCGTCGTACGGCGAACCCGGCCCCCCGGACGGCGGGGGCTGCTTCCTGAACGGATCGTCGTCCGGGGGTTGCTGACCGGAGCCGGGAGGCGGTTCGCTGCTCATGGCCCGAGTCGACCGCGAACCCCGTCGCCCCGCATCCGGCGCGGGGCCGTCCGGAGTAAGCGGGCGCGGGCCGCGGGCGGTCAGCCGGCGACGAAGGTGCGCGCCGCCTTGTCGTGCCAGCACTGGCGCCACGGCCGGTCGAACACGCACCACAGCACGCCGACGACGCCGATCACGAGCAGGCCCGGCACGCTGTACACGAGCCAGCGGCGCACCGCCGCGCCGAACGCCGGCGGTTCGTGGGCCTCGATGTCGCGCACCTCCAGGCCGAGCAGCTTCTTGCCGAGGGTGCGGCCCCACTTGGCGGTGGGCCACGCCTCGTAGAGCAGCCCGAACACCAGCACGACGGCCAGCACCCCGCCGAAGTAGACCGCGGTGGTGCTGTCCAGCAGCCAGACGGTGACGGTCTCGCCCGAGAGCTTGGCGGCCTCGATCTTCGCGTCGATGTGGTCGATCGCCCTGGTGCCCAGCGGCACCGCCGCCACCGAGGTCACGGCGGCCGGCACCACGGTGTCCACCAGCCGCGCCGCGAGCCGCTTGCCCAGGCCCGCCGGACGGGCGGACGACTGGCGCATCGCCGCCGCGGCGAAGGGGTCCTCGCGCGGGGGCTTCCACGGGGCGACCGGCTGCTCGTCACCTGCGGGGCCGGCGAGCCGGTGGACCTGCTGCGCCCACGAGGACTGGCCGCCGCCGGCACCTGCGGCCATCGGCGCCGCGCCGGGGGCGGCGCCGGACTGCCGGGGGATGCCCGCCGCGCCCTGCTGGGGTCCGGACAGGGCCGTGGGGACACC
>NZ_AGBF01000196.1 GCF_000225525.1 Streptomyces zinciresistens K42
TGGGTGCCTCAATGCACTTCACCATACCCCTGGGGGGTATCAAGTCAAGCGGATCGCGCCTTGCCTCTGCTACCCCCTGGGGGTATACATGGACACCGGCGACGATACCCCTGCCCCGTATCCCGCCGGACACCGGACCCGGGCACTCGGGAGGACCCATGACCAGCACGACGTACGCCGTCTCCGGGATGAGCTGCGGCCACTGCGAGGCGGCCGTCACCGAGGCCGTCGGCAGGCTGGACGGCGTCACCCGCGTCGCCGTCGACGTCCCGGGCGGACGGGTGACCGTCACCAGCGCCGGGGAGCCCGACGACGCCCGCGTGGCCGGGGCCGTCGACGACGCCGGCTACGAGATGACCGGCCGCGCCGCCTGACGCGCCTGCGAACCCGCCGGGGACCGGCCCGGCCCCGCCCGCCCCCCGTTATCTGGAGCAGCGATGACCACCACCGCGTCCGACGCCGCGACGACCGAGGTCGAGCTCGCCATCGGCGGCATGACCTGCGCCTCGTGCGCGGCGCGCGTCGAGAAGAAGCTCAACCGCATGGACGGCGTGCGCGCCACCGTCAACTACGCCACCGAGAAGGCGAAGGTCAGCTACGGCGGTGACGTCTCCGTGGAGGAGCTGATCGCCGCCGTCGAGGCCACCGGGTACAGCGCGCGCGAGCCGGCCCCGCCCGCGCCCGAGGAGAGCGGCCGGGACGAGCCGGACGGCGAACTGCGGTCGCTGCGCGAGCGGTTGATCACCGCGGTGGTGCTGTCGGTGCCGGTGGTCGCGATGGCCATGATCCCGGCCCTGCAGTTCACGTACTGGCAGTGGCTGTCCCTGGCGCTGGCGGCGCCCGTGGTGACGTATGCCGCCTGGCCCTTCCACCGGGCGGCGTTCACCCATCTGCGGCACGGTGCCGCCACGATGGACACGCTGATCTCGGTCGGCACCTCGGCGGCCTTCCTGTGGTCCCTGTGGGCGCTGTTCCTCGGTTCGGCGGGCGAGCCGGGGATGACCCACCCCTTCCGGCTGACGATCTCGCGCGGTGACGGCTCGGGCAACATCTACCTGGAGGCGGCCGCGGGGGTCACCGCCTTCATCCTGGCCGGGCGCTACTTCGAGGCGCGCTCCAAGCGCAAGGCGGGCGCGGCCCTGAGGGCCCTGCTGGAGCTGGGCGCCAGGAACGTCACCGTCCTCGACGCACAGGGCGGCGAACGGACCGTGCCGGTGGCCGAGTTGAGGGTCGGCGACCGCTTCCTGGTCCGCCCCGGCGAGAAGATCGCCACCGACGGGACCGTCGTGGAGGGCAGTTCCGCCGTGGACGCCTCCATGCTCACCGGAGAGTCCGTGCCGGTCGAGGTCGCCGTGGGAGACCCGGTCACCGGCGCCACGCTCAACGCGGGCGGGCGGCTCGTGGTGGAGGCCACCCGCGTGGGCGCCGACACCCGACTCGCGCGGATGGCGCGGCTGGTGGAGGACGCGCAGAACGGCAAGGCCGCCGCCCAGCGGCTCGCGGACCGGATCTCCGCCGTCTTCGTGCCGGTCGTGATCGCTCTCGCGGTGGCCACCCTCGGCTTCTGGCTCGGCAACGGCGCCGGAGCGTCCGCCGCCTTCACCGCCGCGGTGGCCGTCCTGATCATCGCCTGCCCCTGCGCGCTGGGCCTGGCCACGCCGACCGCCCTCATGGTGGGCACCGGCCGCGGCGCGCAGCTCGGCATCCTGATCAAGGGGCCCGAGGTGCTGGAGTCCACCCGCAGGGTCGACGCCGTCGTCCTCGACAAGACGGGCACCGTGACCACCGGCCGGATGACCCTGCTCGCCGTGACCCCCGCCGCCGGCGTCGCCGAGGAGGACGTGCTGCGCCTCGCGGGGGCGCTGGAGCACGCCTCCGAGCACCCGGTCGCCCGCGCCGTGGCCGACGGGGCGCTGGACAGGCTCGGTTCCCTGCCCGCGCCCGAGGACTTCGCGAACGTCCCCGGACTCGGGGTGCGGGGCGTGGTCGGGGGCCACGCGGTCCTCGTCGGCCGCGAACGCCTGCTGGACGCACGGGCCGTCGCGCTGCCGCAGGAGCTGCGGCGGGCGAAGGAGCGCGCCGAGGCGTCCGGGCGCACCGCCGTCGCGGTGGCCTGGGACGGTGCGGCGCGGGCCGTGCTGGAGGTCGCCGACGCGGTCAAGGAGACCAGCCCGGAGGCGATCCAGCGGCTGCGCGCCCTCGGCCTCACCCCGATCCTGCTGACCGGCGACAACGAGACCGTCGCCCACGCGGTCGCCCGCGAGGTCGGCATCGCACCCGAGCACGTCGTCGCCGAGGTGCTGCCGCAGGACAAGGCCGAGGTCGTCAAGCGGCTCCAGGCCGAGGGCCGTTCGGTCGCGATGGTCGGGGACGGCGTCAACGACGCGGCGGCGCTCGCGCAGGCCGACCTGGGGCTCGCGATGGGCACCGGCACGGACGCCGCGATCGAGGCGGGCGACCTGACGCTGGTCCGCGGCGATCTGCGGGCGGCCGCCGACGCCATCCGGCTCGCCCGGCGGACGCTGGGCACCATCCGGTCGAACCTGTTCTGGGCGTTCGCCTACAACGTCGCCGCTCTGCCGCTCGCGGCGGCGGGGCTGCTCAGCCCGATGATCGCCGGTGCGGCGATGGCCTTCTCCTCGGTCTTCGTGGTCGGCAACTCCCAGCGGCTGCGCTCGTTCCGGCCCGCCGGCTGAGGCCCGCGGGGCGCAGGGGCACGGGGAGGGCGTCGCGCGCGGCGCCCTCCCCGTGGTGCGGGCGGGTGTCAGCCGAAGGCCCTGACCGCCTGGTAGTAGGTCCACGCGGTGCTGTTGCAGGCGGTCTTGGACGCGCCGCCGTAGCCCGCGCAGACCCGCTTGAGGTCCTCGTAGAAGGCGCTGTCGAGGCGGGCCTTGTTGGCACTGAAGGTGCCCTGCGCCTTGTAGTTGCGGTAGCCGAAGTCGTGGCGGGCACAGGACGTGGAGAACGGGAAGCCGAAGGGGTTGTCCGGGGAGCTGGAGCAGTAGTCGGTGGACCAGTCGAACCCGTAGGCCGACCAGGCGGACTGGTTGGCGCGCGCGGCGGTCCAGGCGTTGTAGCTGGACGCGCTGGTCTGCGTCCAACTCGACAGCACCTGGGGCTTGTCGGCGGGAGCCGCGTCGGCCGCCGAGGCGGCGGCGACGAGGGTCACGAGGGAGAGGGCCGAGGCGGCGAGACCGGTGGTGAGCGTGCGGCGCATTCCACACCTCCATGAGGCTGCGGCCCGCCCGTCGGGTCGCAGGTTCATGACAAGATGATTCACATCTGAACGGCCCCTTCACACCCCTCGCGGCCCAATGGACCGTTAACTCATGGACTTCCGAGGAGATCGGGGGATGAACTCCCCCTCGAACCGCCCCGGCGGCCGTCCCGTCACCGCAGGGGTACGGAACGTCTCATTCCGTGGTAGGCACACACCAGTTGACGCGAACGACGGTGGGGGCGCTGTGTTCGGTGGGCGGGTGGCCGCGGCGGGGATCGCGGCCGGAGTGCTGGCGCTGACCGGCTGTTCCCCGGGCGGCGGCGGGGCGCGGGAGGGTGCCGGGGCCCCGGCGAGCGCGTCCTCTGCGCGTCCCGGCCCGCCCTCCCGGGCCCCCGTCACCGGAGCGGATCAGGTGCTCGTCACCCTGGTGGTCACCGGCGGGTACGCGGGTGTGGACCAGGAGGTGGTCCTGCGGGGCGACGGCACGGTCCGCACCCGCGACAGGGGTGAGCGCGCCCTCCGCCCGCTCCGCCCGGCCGAGTTCACCGAACTGCGCACGCTGCTCGGCGACCCTGCGCTGGCGGACGTCCCCGCCGACACGCGGAGCAGGGAGGTCGCGGACCTGGCCCAGTACGAGGTGCGCTTCGCCGGGCGCACGGTCCGCACGGACCTGTCCGCCAAGGAGCCCGCGCTCGACCGGCTCGTCCACGCGCTGAGCGCGTGGCTGCCGGACCGCTGACCCGCGCTCAGCCGCCCTGCCCGGCGATGTTCACCATCCAGGTGACGCCGAAGCGGTCGGTGCACATCCCGAAGACGTCACCCCACATCTGCTTCTCCAGGGGCACGGCCACCGAGGCGCCCGAGGACAGCTTGTCCCAGTAGCCGCGCAGTTCGGCCTCGTCGTCCCCGCTGAGGCTGACCGCGACGGTGTCGCCCGGACGGTGGTCGCCGGTCGGGGAGTCGGCGGCCATCAGCGTGAGGCCGCCGGGGCTCTCCAGCATCCCGTGCATGATCTTGTCGGCCATCGGGGTGTCCTGCTGGCCGAACTCGGCGTACGTGTTGACCTCCAGGGTGCCGCCGAAGACCTCCTGGTAGAACTCCAGCGCCCGGCGGGCGTCGCCGGCGAAGGTGATGTACGGGTTGAGACGCGAGGCCATGACTCCTCCGGGAGCGGGCGGGGATCCGACTCCACGAACGTAGCGCGGGCCACCGGCAACGGCCCGCGCTGACGTCCACATGGCTCACGGGCGCACCTACAGGGTGCGCTCCAGGCGCTCCGCGACCAGCTTCACGAAGCGTGCCGGGTCCTTGGGCTGGCCCCCCTCGGCGAGCACGGCCAGGGCGTGCAGCAGATCGGCCGACTCACCGAGGGCGTCGCGGTCCTCGCGCTCCCGGTACGCCTGGTTGAGGCCCTTCACCAGGGGATGGTCGGCGTTCAGCTCCAGGATCCGCCTGGTGCGGGGCACCTCCTGGCCCATCGCCCGGTACATGTGCTCCAGGGCGGGTGTCAGATCCTGGGCGTCGGAGACGACGCAGGCCGCCGAGACGGTCAGGCGCGTCGACAGGCGCACCTCCTTGATGTCCTCCTCCAGCCGCTCCCCCATCCACCCGAGCAGCCCGGCGTACTCCTCGGCCTGCTTCTCGCGCTCCTCGCCGGCCTGCTCGCCGTCCTCGGCGTCCAGGTCGAGTTCGCCCTTGGTGACGGACCGCAGCCGCTTGCCCGCGTGCTCGCCGACGGCGTCGACCCACACCTCGTCGACGGGGTCCGTCAGCAGCAGCACCTCGATGCCCCTGTCGCGGAACGCCTCCATGTGCGGGGAGTTCTCGACGGCCTGCCGGGAGTCGCCGGTGATGTAGTAGATGTCGTCCTGGCCGTCCTTCATCCGCTCCACGTACTGCGCGACGGTGGTCGGCTCGTCGTCGGCGCGGGTGCTCGCGAACGACGCGACGGCGAGGATCGCCTCGCGGTTGTCGGAGTCGGTGATCAGGCCCTCCTTGACCACCGCGCCGAACTCCCGCCAGAAGGTGGCGTAGCGCTCGGCGTCCTTGGCCATGAAGTCCTTGACGGTGGACAGGACCTTCTTCGTCAGCCGGCGCTGCATCATCCGGATGTGCCGGTCCTGCTGGAGGATCTCGCGCGAGACGTTGAGCGAGAGGTCCTGCGCGTCGACGACGCCCTTGACGAAGCGCAGGTAGGGCGGCAGCAGTTCCTCGCAGTCGTCCATGATGAAGACGCGCTTGACGTAGAGCTGGACGCCGCGGCGGTACTCCCTGGTGAACAGGTCGTGCGGGGCCTGGGCGGGCACGAACAGCAGGGCCTGGTACTCGAAGGTGCCCTCCGCCTGGAGCCGGATCGTCTCCAGGGGTTCGCGCCAGTCGTGGCTGATGTGCTTGTACAGCTCGTGGTACTCGTCGTCGGACACCTCCTCGCGCGAGCGCGCCCACAGCGCCTTCATGCTGTTCAGCGTCTCGGGCTCGGGGGCCTCCGCCCCCTCGGCGGCCTCGGGGACCGTCCGGATCGGCCAGGTGATGAAGTCCGAGTACCGCTTGACGATCTCCTTGACCGTCCAGGGCGAGGTGTAGTCGTGCAGCTGGTTCTCGGGGTCCGCGGGCTTGAGGTGGAGCGTGACGGAGGTGCCCTGGGGGGCGTCCTCGACGCTCTGCAGCGTGTACGTGGCCTCGCCGCGGGAGGTCCAGCGCGTGCCCCGGTCCTCACCGGCCCGCCGGGTCGTCAGCGTCACCTCGTCGGCCGCCATGAAGCCCGAGTAGAAGCCGACGCCGAACTGGCCGATCAGCCCCTCGGCGCCGGCGCCGTCCTTGGCCTCGCGCAGTTCCTGGAGGAAGGTGGCCGTGCCCGAGTTGGCGATGGTGCCGATGAGCCGGCCGACCTCCTCGTACGACATCCCGATGCCGTTGTCCCGCACGGTGAGGGTACGGGCCTCCTTGTCGATGTCGATGGCGATGTGCAGGTCGGACACATCGGCGTCCAGCGCGTCGTCCCGCAGCTTCTCCAGGCGCAGCTTGTCGAGCGCGTCGGAGGCGTTGGAGATGAGTTCGCGCAGGAAGACATCCTTGTTCGAGTAGACCGAGTGGATCATCAACTGGAGGAGTTGACGGGCTTCTACCTGGAACTCAAACGTCTCGGTCGGCATGGTGGGCGACTACCTCACAGGTCCGGTCTCCGAAATGGGTCGCAGTCACTGTAGGCCACGACATCTGGGCGGAGAGCGGCAGTTGCTCACACCAGGCGGGCGAAGACGACCAGGTTCGCGGTGTAGTCCATGGCCGAGCGGTCGTAGTTGCCCGCGCAGGTGATGAGGCGGACCTCGGCCCGGGGCGAGTCCCGGTAGACGCGGTCGCTCGGGAAGTAGTCCTTGTCGAACGTCTGTACCTCGCTGACCTCGAAGGACGCCTTGCGCCCGTCGGCGCGCAGCACCTGGAAGCGGTCGCCCTCGCGCAGTCCTTCGAGGTTCGCGAACACCGCGGGGGCCGTCTTGGTGTCGACGTGGCCGGCGATGATCGACGTGCCCCGTTCGCCCGGGGACGCTCCCTTGGCGTACCAGCCGACGAGGTTCGTGTCGTTGGGCGGCGGGGGCTGGAGCTGCCCCCCGCGCCCGATGGCGAGGTCGGTGAAGGGCGCGTCGACCGAGATCTTGGGGATGAGCAGGCGGACCGGCCGGGACCGCGCCAGGTGCTTGCCGTCGGTGGCGGTGCCGGACGAGCCGGAGGAGGCGGACGCGTCCGCGCCGGCCGTGGGCGACGCCGCCGGCGGGGCCTGCGAGACGCGGCCGGCGCCGGTCGAGTCGTCCTGGCCGCCGGTGAGGGCCACCACCAGGACCAGGGCGCCGACGACGCTCCAGAACGCCACGCTCGCACGCCGTCTCCGCTGCGAGGACACGGAACCTGGGTCGGTGCCGACCGGGTCGGGTTCGGGGGACGTGGGACTGCCGGCGACCATCGGGCACACCTCACTGGGACAGGGCAGCGGATACGGCGGGGAGCGGTGCGGGCGCGGCCGTCGCGACGTGCGGGGCACGTGCGACGGCCACAGCGGCTACGGGGACGGGCACGGGTCAGGCGAGGCCGCCGGCCTTCTTGCGGCGCATGGCGTACATGCCGGTGCCCGCGACGCCGAGGACGGCCAGACCGGCGGCCGTGACACTCGGCGTGGCGAGGCCGCCGCCACCGGTGTGCATGCCGCCGAGCGGCTTGCCGCGGTCACCGCCGCCCTCGCCGCGGGACTCGTCCCGGTCACCGCCCCAGGAGTCGCCCTTCTCCTGGTCACCGCCGCCCCAGGAGTCGTTGTCGCCCTTCCAGGAGTCGTTCCCGCGCTCCTCGCCGCCCTTCCAGGGCTCCTTGCCGGGGCCCTGGTCCTTGTTGCGGTAGGTGTCCGGGTCGTACTTGGGGTCCTTGTCGCCGCCCCAGTCGTCGCCGTTGCCCACGGCGGCAAGCGCTCCGCCACCCGTGCGCATCCCGCCACGCGGCTCGTCGCGCTTGTCGTCCTTGTCGCGCTCCTTGCTGTAGGACTGGTCTTCGGACTTGTCCCGCTCCTTGCTGTAGGAACCGTCGTCATTGCCCCAGTCACCCATGGTGACGGCGTAGGCGGTGGGCGTGATCGCCAGCGCGGCCGTGGCCGTCGCGGTGGCGAGCAGCATGCGGACAGAACGCATAGGAGAGTCCTTCCGTCACGACCTGGGCGGCTGACGTTTCATCACCACTGGAGCCAGGCCCTGACGTGATCCACCGTCAGTCATGTCGTGTGATCGCACCATTCGGGGCGTTCACACGGGTTAAGCTCCCACTCCGTCGGCCCTGTCCGGGACCGGCTCCCAGCCCCCCGCCTCGCCCCTCACCTGCGGTTTCGTCCGGCCGGGTCTGCCGCGGCCACGGCTGGTGAGGCACGGGGGGTGCCTCCGCAGCGCGGCCCTGTCGCCCTCTTCCCGAGCCCCGCGGGCCGCCGCGGGCGCGTTCCGCGCGACGCCCGGGGGCCGTGTGGCGGGCCGGGCGCCCCGGACCGGGGCGGAGCCCGCCGCACCGCCCCGACCTGCGCCTTCGCAGCAGCGGGACGCCTGCTTCGACGATGCCGAGTGTCTCGCGGTCGGGCTGGACGCGGTCGGGCACGCGGGGGAGCCGCTGTGGGACGGCAGCCGCCCCGTCACCGCGCTGTACATGTTCGTGCACGCTTTCCACCCGCCGGCCTTCATCATCCTTTCCGGTTGTCTCTCCCGCGGTTTCGAGGGCCGTCCGGAGCAGCCGAGGCGGCTGGTCACCGCGCTGCTCGTGCCGTACGTCGTGTTCGGGACGGCGTACACGCCGTTCACCCGGTGGACGGACCCGGGCCGGAGCGCCCGCTTCACGGCTTCGCCGTCCGGTCCGCGGCGTACTTCGGCCGGTACGACCCGGCGCGGCCGCGGGGGCCGCTCGGGCCTGCGGCCGTCGCCGCGGTCGCCTTCGCGGTGGTGACGGGGCTGTGCTCGCCGCCCGTGCGCCACGCGGTGCGCGGTGCGCGGCGCGGCGGAGCCGCGGACGGAGTGGCTGTTCCGTCGGCCGGGCGCGGACCGGGACGCGCGACCGCCCGTCGCGCGCGGCCGACGGCCGCCGTTCGGGCGGGGCGTCACCGGTCAGGGATCGCGCACCAGACCGGCGACGTGCGCGGTGACCGTGTCGAGGATGCCGTTCCAGGCGGCGTCGTCGCCGAGCACCAGCCAGTTGAGGGTCAGCCCGTCGGTCATGGCGGCCAGGTAGCGGGCGAGGACCGGTGCGGGCACCCGCAGGCGCAGGCCCATGGTGTGCCGCAGCTGGTCGATGAGCGCGGCGTACGTCGCGGCGTACAGCTCGTACTGGCGCCGTGCCAGATGCCCGAACCCGGGCTCGCGCATGGCGTACTGCGCGAGTTCGTACGTCAGCATGTGCTCGTCGGGATGGGCGCGGACGTGGTCCCAGTAGGCCTGGAAGCCGGCCCGGACGGTCTCCTCCAGGGTGTCGCGGGGCTTCAGCGCCTCCTTGACCACCGTCACGTAGTGCCCGGTGATGGTGGTGATGACGGACTCGATCAGCTCCTGCTTGGAGTCGAAGCAGTAGTGGAACACGCTCAGCGAGACGCCCGCCTCAGCGGCGATGGACCGGGTGGTCGTCCTGGGGACGCCGTCCCGGGCCATCGCCCTGATCGCCGCTTCGGTGAGCTGTCGCCGCCGTTCGGCGGACGGCAGCCGTGCCATGGAGCCCCTCTCGTCGCTGTCAGCCGCTCCGGACGCCGACCTCGCTCAGGGAGTAACCCCATTCGGTGCCGCGTTTGAGCCCTTGGACGCGTACGTATCTGGCCGGTGCGGGGTCGAACCTGGCGGTGTCCAGGCCGCCGTCGCCCGCGGTCGTGGACCAGGCGGTGCGCCAGTTCACACCGTCGGTGGACAGGTCGATGCGGTAGGACCTGCCGTAGGCGCGCTCCCAGTCGAGGGTGACCCGCCCGACCGACCGGGTGCCGCCGAGGTCCACGGTCAGCGACTGGTCGTCGCTCCAGTCGCTGGCCCAGCGGGTGCCGCGGTCGCCGTCGACGGCGCGGCCCGGCTGGTAGCTGGTGATCGGGTTCCACTCCGAGGAGCTGGCCGACGCCGGCGCCCCGCGCGCGAGGTCGGCGCCCGGCCGGTACGCCTCGGAGGCCCCCCAGGTGTCGAGATAGGACTCTGCTCCCTTGAACAGGTCGTTCACCGTGCTCTGGCCGCCGACGCGCCGGATGTCCTCGATCCAGTCGGGGACCATGCCGTACTGCGCGCCGCCGTCGGTGTTGAAGTCCCAGGTGCGCTGCCCCGCGGTCTGGCGGTCGATGACGGAACCGCCGTCGACGCTCTTGAACGGGTACGTCACCTTGTCGGGGGCGTCCGCTCCGCGGGGTGCCGGCCAGCCGCCGACCCCGTTCATGTCGGTGCCGTAGCCGTAGCCCACGCCGTACTTGTCCCGCAGGGCCTTGGTGCGGCCGGCCTGCTCGACGAAGGACTTGGAGCCGTTCATGTACTGGGCGGTGAAACCGCCGACGCCGTAGACGCGGTCGGTCCAGTTCGAGTCCATCCAGCTGTGCGAGGAGATGACGCCGGGGTAGGACGCGGACTCGAAGATGTCGAGCACTCGGCCCGCGGCCTTGACGCTCATATGGTCGAGTTCCAGCATCATGTTGCGTTTCATCATGCCGCGGACGGCGTACTCCCCCAGATCGGTGAGTCCTCTGACGTTGCACTGCGCGTCCGCGCTGTAGGAGGGAACGGACACGCCGTCCGGGAGCTTCTTCTCCGCCTCGGCCGCCGCGGCGTTGCCGATGGGGTTGTCCTGCTCGCGGCCCGGACACTGCCCGGTCTTCCAGAAGGTGCCGGTCGACAGGAACTGGCCGACGTTGATCGCCGTGCCGAGGGTGCCCGAGTCGAACCGCACCCCGCACAGCGCGTTGTCGAACTTGTGGCACATGAACATGCTGCGCACGCCCAGTCCGTACAGTTCGTCCAGGCCCTTGTCGATGTCCTCCTTGCTGCACTGGGGGACGTCGAGGACCTGTTTGCAGCCGAAGGGTTCGGAGGTCTCGACGCCGAGGACGACCGCGAGTCTGCCCTGCTGCACGACCTGGCGTGCCATGGCGCTGTCGGTGACGATGCGGAACCAGCCCTTGCCCGGCCCGCCGTACATCTTGTCGATGAACGCCTGCATGTCGTAGGAGAGTTTGGCCTGGAGGCGGATGGAGGTCATCTCGTCGCAGCCGCGGTCCTTGAAGAAGTAGACCGAGCAGATCACACCGTTGGTGACGAGGTCGTTGACCAGGACGCGCTGGCCGCCGCGCCAGGCGCGCTCCAGCCAGGCGTAGTAGTTCTGCTGGTGGGTGAGCGAGTCGTTGGCCGGCCAGTCCTTGAAGGTGGGCCAGCCGACCGGGTCGTGCTTGCCGTCGCCGCCCTTGGTGAGGAAGTCGAAGACGGCGAGCGAGCCGTCGGGGTAGTGCTCGGAGCAGTCCTTGAGCGCGTCGCCGACGCCCTGCTCGGAGAACGGCTTTCCGCAGATCAGCCGTCCGCCGAACGCCTCGTTGGAGAAGACGTGGTTGTGCGTGTCCACGAAGCCGCGCACGTCGCCCGCCGCGTCGGTGCCCTTGAACGGCTCGCCGGTGACATTGACCTGCGCGTCCGGCGCGGGCCGCGCGGTGGGGGTCCACCAGTCGGTGCCGGCCGTCGCGCCGGGCGAGGAGCCCAGCATCAGGGACAGCACGAGCAGCAGGAGCGACACCACGGTGATGTTCTTGCGTCGGCGGTACGGGCGTCCGGCTCTGGTCACGGCCCACGTCCCTCGGTCGGCGGGATGGCGGGGTCGACGAATCCGGCGGCCGGGCCGCGGCTCCCGGGCGACGGGGCCGGCCCGGCGACCGGATTGTCATGGCCTCGCTATATGTGCGACGAGGATGACCACTCACGCCGTACGAGTCAAGGGTCCGGGACAGATGACCTACTGACGGGTCACCGGCTCAACTGCCGTGCGAGACACGGATCTTGGACTGGCCATGCGGGAGTTCCTCCCAGTCCTGCATGAACCGGGCCCGCAGACCGTGCCGCTCGGCCAGCGCGAGCAGGGTCTCGGTGCGGTAGTAGAAGTCCTCGCGCAGGACGTGGTGTTCGGGGCCCTCGGTGCGGTCGAAGGTGAAGTCGAACCAGCCGCCGGGCGCCAGCACCCGGCCGACCCGGGAGAGGCACTGCTCGATCACCGGGAGCGGCGAGTGCGAGAAGACGCTGTGGGCGTGCACGACGTCGAAGTGGGCGTCGGGCAGGAACGCGAGGCTCAGGTCGCGCACCGGGGCCAGGACGGGCAGCCGCGCCTGGAGCCCCCGCTCCACCACGGTGTCCTGCGCGGCGAAGAGGATGTCCGGCGAGATGTCGATGCCGTAGTAGTGGCCGGGCTCCAGATGGCGGATGAACCGCCAGCCGCCCCGCAGGTTGCCGCAGCCGATCTCCAGCATCCGGTGCTCGGGCCGCAGTCCGTGTCCGACCAGGTAGTCGAACTGGAGCGCGCCCAGCGCCAGCCACCGCTCGCGGCTGCGGCTGCCGACCGCGGCGTCCGGGTCGGCCCGGGTGTCGGAGCGCATCACGGCGCGGTAGTAGGAGACGTGGTCCCGGTGCCGGTGGCGCAGCCACAGGTCGCGGGCGCCGCGCGCCAGGTGGCGGGGGACGCGGTCCGGGTGGCGCAGGGCGTAGGCGAGGCGGTGGCCGACGGCCGAGCGGTCGGCGGTGAGGTTCTTGGCGGGCATCGGATCGGGCCTTCCTGGGGAGGCGTCACCTTCGAGGATGCGCAGAGGGGAGGCGGGGCGCCATGGGGGCGGGGGGCACGGTGGGGCCGGAGGTGAGGTGCGCCGCGGGGCGCCGGG
>NZ_AGBF01000195.1 GCF_000225525.1 Streptomyces zinciresistens K42
GGAGGGTCCATCCCCGCGAGCGCGGGGAGCAGACCGACGCCAAGGGACGCCAGGGCATCGCGGGGTCCATCCCCGCGAGCGCGGGGAGCAGTGTGGCTGCCGCCGATCTCGCCGAGCGGGTACGGGTCCATCCCCGCGAGCGCGGGGAGCAGATCGTCGACCACCCCCTGACGGAGGGGCAGGAGGGTCCATCCCCGCGAGCGCGGGGAGCAGTCCACGGCGACGGGGGCCACGGCGACGTCGACGGGTCCATCCCCGCGAGCGCGGGGAGCAGTGCGCGCGCGGCCCCCGAGGTTGCCGCAGGTTGGGTCCATCCCCGCGAGCGCGGGGAGCAGTTGCACAGTGGGTCCCATGCTGCCCCCGATACGGGTCCATCCCCGCGAGCGCGGGGAGCAGTCTTCCCGGCGTCGCGGCGCCGCTTGCGGAAAGGGTCCATCCCCGCGAGCGCGGGGAGCAGTCTGCTTGACCTGCAGTCATTGTGTGGACGCAGGCCGCGCGGAACCAACTTCAGAGAAAGGCGCAAAACGCGTATTTCCACCCTCAGGTCGACATGCAGTAGCCCAGCAGACACCCTACGGCCGAGACGGGCACCGCCTACCCGAACCTACCCGCCCTGATCCGCACCCGCTTCCAGACGGTCAACCCGCCGGTACGACCGGTACGACCGGCACGACCGGCACGAGTACCAGAGAGGGGACCCACTGCCCCCGGCCCCCCCAGCCCCCCAGCCCCCCAAAGCCGACACACCGACTCACCGACTCACCACGGCCAGCGCCCCGCACCCCCGAGGGTTGCAGTTCGGGGGCGTTCACCCCCGCCCACGAGCATCGGCAAGCCCTGGAGCCACCGCGCCTGCCCAGCTCGGACCACCCGCGCACCCGCGCACCCACGCACCCACGCACCCACGCACCCACGCACACCAAAACGGAGAGTCGGAGGGCGTGTTGAGGGCCTGCCGTCGGCTCACCTCGTCGGCTGGGCCGGCCGGGGCGCCGTGGACTTGTCCTCGTACGGCATCCGCGGATCAGGGAACTGCGTCATCCTTGGCGTTGGCGCCGAAGCGGCTTCGGCCCGCCCGTGATGTTTCCTGTCTGTCGAGGTGCACCCTCATGAAGTCCCGATCGACGCTGGCAACCTGGCTGAGCGAACTCGACCGTTCCCGTCTGGCACGCGTACTCGCCATGCGGCAGGACGCGGCCTCCTCTCCGGAACCACGCTCGGTGGGGGAGCTGGCGGACCGTCTCCAGCGTCCGGGGTCCGTGGCGCTCGCCCTGCCACAGCTCACGCTGCCGTGCTTGCAGGCCGCCGAGGCGCTGGCAGCCCTGGGCGCACGAGCGACGCGTGACAACCTCGCGGAGCTGCTCGGCTCGACGTCCCCCGCGGCGGTGCACGCGCTGGACGCGACCCTGGAGGCGCTGTCGGACCGGGCGCTCGTGTGGCCCCACGGCAACGAGGCGCTGCGCATGTCCACGCCCTTGCGGCAGGCGTGGCGTACGCCCCTGGGACTCGACGCCACGCTGGGGGAACTGCTCGCCGGCACCACCTCGGAGGAGCTGCGCCGCATGCTGGCGGTCCTGGGTGTCAAGCCACCCGGCACCAAGCAGCAGCGCATCGCGGCTCTGGTGGAGCATCACAGTGACGCGGAGCGGATCGCCGCGCTGGCGGCGGCAGCACCGGCGGCCACAAGGAAGCTGCTCCAGCAGAGGGCCGGGTCCACGCAGCGGCAGCCCTTGCTCGTCATGTTCGGGTCTCCTGACCCCGCTCTCCAACAGGGCGCCCGGTGGGCACTCGACCGCGGGCTGCTGATCCAGGACCGTCAGCAGATCGGGCCCGTCCGGATGCCGGCCGAGGTGGCCCTGGCGCTGCGGGGACCCGATTGGCACGCCCCGTTCGAACCTCTGCCGCCCGAACCGCAGTTGGTGCCCATCACCGCGGCGGAGGTGGAGCGGGAGGCCGCGGCGGCCGCCACCGCGTTCGCGGCAGGGGCGGCCTCCGTCCTCTCGGTGTGCGCGGCCGCCCCACCGGTCCGGCTGAAGTCGGGCGGGATCGGCGCGCGGGAACTGGCCCGGCTCGGCAAGGCCGCCCAGGCCGGCGACGCCGTCGTACGCCTCGCCCTGGAGACCGCGTACGCCGCCGGACTGCTGGCCCGCGACGGCGATCGCGTACCTCCCACGGAGGTGTACGACACCTGGGCCGAGCAGGAGCCCGCGGAACAACTCGCCGTACTGCTCCGGGCGTGGCGGGACCTGCCGCTCACCCCCACCCGGGCGCGCGACGAAGACGACAAGGCGCTTCCCGCGCTCGCCGGTGCGCCTGCCTGCGACGGCTGTCTGCAAGCCCGCCACGGGCTGCTCACCGCGGCGGCGGGGCTCCCGGCGGGTCAGGGGGTGAAGGTCGCCTCGGAGCTGGGGCCGCTGGTTTCCTGGCACCGCCCGCTCGCCGACGACGCCTCGCCCGAGGACACGGCACCGTTCAGCACCGTGGTCCGTGAAGGCGAACTGCTGGGCGTGCTGGCGCGGGGCGCGCTGTCCCCGCTCGGTGCCCACCTGGCTGCTCCCACCGGCGAAGGGCTCGACAGCACGGCCCGGCGGCTGCT
Source organism: Streptomyces zinciresistens K42 (assembly GCF_000225525.1). GTDB lineage: Bacteria > Actinomycetota > Actinomycetes > Streptomycetales > Streptomycetaceae > Streptomyces > Streptomyces zinciresistens. The sequence continues at coordinate 2,597 of NZ_AGBF01000195.1, forward strand.
GCCCACCGCGACCACGACGGCCCGGATCGGCGCCGACCTCACCGCCGTCGTCACCGGCACCCCGTCCGCGCGGCTCTCGGCGCTGCTGGATTCGACGGCCGACAGGGAGACCAGTGGCACGGCGTCGGTATGGCGCTTCAGTGCGGGCAGTGTCCGCCGGGCCCTGGACGCCGGCCGCACCCCGGACGACATCGCAGCCGACCTGGCCGGCAGCTCCGCCACGGCCCTGCCTCAGCCGCTGACCTATCTCATCGCCGACACCGCGCGAGGTCATGGACGGGTCCGCATCGCCCCCGCGGCCTGTGTCGTCCACGGCGACGAACCCGCGCTGCTGGCCGAAGTCGCCGCCCACCGCGCGCTGCGCAAGCTCGCCCTGCGGCAACTCGCCCCCACGGTCCTGGTCAGCGGCAGCCCGCCGGCGGCGACTCTCGCCGCGCTCCGAGCCGCGGGCTTCGCCCCGGTGGCCGAGACCGCCGGGGGAACGGTACGCATCGAGAAGCGGCTGCCGCAGAGGGCCGCCGTCCCGCCCCCGCGGGGGAACGTCGGGCGGCGGGGCCCCCGGGCCACCGCGACCCGCGCCTCGCGAGCGCCCACCGCCGCGGACGTGCCCACCGGCACCGGGACGGACGCCCTGGCCGACCTCCTGCTCAAGGCCCCGCCGAGCGTACCGGAACCCGGCCCGGTCGGCGGCGGGTTGCCTCGCGCGACGGACACCGAGGAGATCGTCGCCGGATACGCGAAGCACCTGTCGTACGGCGACATCCGCCAGCTCGCCCATGCCGTCGACACCGGCGCGGCCGTCACCGTCGAGTACATCGCCACCTCGGGCAACCGGACCGTACGGACCCTCAGCGACCTGGAACTCGACCCGCCCTACCTCGACGCGTGGTGCCACCTGCGCGAAGCGGAACGCGTCTTCACGCTCTCGCGCATCCATGGCGTGATGCCCGCGTAGGACGGGGGACCAGGCGGCCGGGCCGTGTGGGGTTCCCCGGTTCCACGGCCGGCGCACGGGTGGGATCGGCCCCGGCATCGGGCAGTGCGGCGCCCTGTCCGTCCTGCCGGACGTCAGGGTCACCCCCGTTCGGGCGAGCGCGCGGCAACTCGGTTGCCGCGCGCGGGAGATGCGGCGCCCGTGATCATGTCACCGCTCTGTGACGGCCCTGTCCTGGAACGGCGGCAGCGGGAGCCCCGGGCCCCGCAGCCCCCTCCTACCAGGCGACCGAGCACCAGGAGGCCGGAGCGGATCCGGCCCGAACCAGTCGACGCACAAGGGGATTTCATGTCCGGCAACCGTCGCAAGGCCCTTCTCGTCTCCGCAGCCGTCCTGGGCGGCGCCCTGCTGATGACCGCGTGCAAGGGCACGGAACCGGCCGGGGACGGCGCCGCCGCGCAGAGTTCGCCCGCCGTGTCCGCGGCGGGTGGCGGCGGCGCCTCCTCCGGCTCCCCGGACTCGGGCGGCGGGAAGGCGAAGGAGCCCGCGAAGGGGTCCGGCGCCTCGTCCGGCGACTCGTCCGGCGCCACGTCCGGGGGAGAGGGCTCCGGGGTCGGCACCGGCGGCGGACGCGAGGAGGTCGGGCAGGTCTGCGGCGCGAACGACATCTCCTGGAAGACCAGGTCCGAGAGCCAGGCCGGCGGCTACGTGCTGGTCATGGCGAAGGCGAAGCCGGGGATCACCTGCTACCTGCCCGCCGCGCTGCCCACCGTGGCGTTCGGATCGGACGGCACCGAGGCGGGCCCCGCGGAGCAGTCCGCCGGCAAGGAGATCAAGCTGAGCGGGAGCGTCACCGCGTACGCGGGCGTCAACCCGAAGACCACCAACACCGACGACGGCAAGGAACTGGACTCGATCATCCTCGCCGTCGGGAACGAGGACCCCGAGCCGGTGTCCCTGCCGGTCGGCACCATCACCGTCGACAAGCCGGTCGTCACCAACTGGCACACCGCCCCGGCGGACGCGGTCCCCTTCGGCTGAGGGGTCCGCGGAGGGGCCGGGCGCGGCCGGCTTCCTCGCTACGATCCCTGGCCATGGACACCAGGGGCAGTGCCGCCGTCGAGTTCGTCTACCGGCCGACCGTGGCGGACTTCGAGGAGGCGCTCCGGGCGCGGGCCCGCCGCTCTCCGGCGGGCCGGGTCCAGGCGCTCATGGCACCGGGCGCGGCGGTGGTCGCCGTCAGCGCCGTCTCGTTCGCGCGGGGCGCCCCGCCCGTGGTGTGGGTCATCTCGCTGGTGCTCGCCGTGGCGGTGGCGTGCTGGGCGACCGCGCACGGGACGCAGACCATGGCCCGGCGGATGTTCGGCGCGGTGCGGCCGTACGGGGAGTGCCGGATGCTGGCCGGTGACCGCGGCGCGGTGGCCATCGGCGAGCGGGCCTCGTACACGATGGACTGGACGGTGTTCCCGCGGTACGTGGAGACGCCCGGCCTCTTCGTGCTGCTCGGCGGCGGCCGCGCGGCCGGGGTCGCGCTGCTGCCCAAGCGGGGCGCCCGCACCCCCGCGGACGTCGACCGGCTGCGGGCGATCCTGGACCGGAACCTGAAGCGGCTCTAGGGCTGTGGCCGGGCGGGCCGATGAGGTGGGCGACCCCGTCCCGGGCTGCGAAGCGGCTCCAGGGCTGTGGCCGGGCGGGTGTGCCGGAGACTCGCGGCGTCCGGTGCGGTGCCTCGCACGGCGGAGCCTCGTCCGCGTACCGGACGTACCCGGGTGAGGCGACGACGCGGCGAGGGGCCGCACCGGACGCCGCGAGCCGGTGAACCCTCCCGGCCGCGGCGCTAGCGGCGGCGCCGTCCGGTCGAGGGCGGGGTCCGTACCGGTTCAGCCGGTGTCCTCGCGGTCGCGGGAGCGGTGGGTGAGGTGGCCGGTCAGGACTCCGGCCAGCACACCCCAGGCCAGGGCCGGCCAGGTGCGGCCCATCACCGCGGCCGCGGCGACGACCGCGCAGGCGGCGCCGGCCGCCGCGGGGTCGCGGAGGAACGCCGTGGCGGCGCGGGCGGCGCCGGGGGCGCGCAGTTCCGCCACGGCGACGCGGACGACGAGCGCGGCGGCCAGCACCGCGGGTGGGATCAGGGCCGGGTCCATGGCGTCTCCTGGTGGTCTCCTGCCGGGCCTGCGCGGCGACGCGGCGGTCCGGGACGCCGGTCACGACGGCTTTCCGCCGCATCAGGAGTCGTACACGCTCCCACCCCCGGAACGGAAGCCGCCGGTCGCCCGCGGCCGCGCGCGGCTCAGACGAGTTCCGGCTGCGGCTCCGGGCGTACGGCGGGCTTCGCCTTCGGTTGCCACAGGTTCGTCGTACGGAAGTAGTGGAGGATCACCGAGGCCATCGCGAGGATCAGCAGCGGGCCGGCGAGCCAGGGGTACCTGGCCATCTCCACCGGGAGGAAGCGGTACGACAGCAGGAGCGCGGTGAAGACGGCCGCGCCGTGGACGACCAGCCGCGTCCCCGAGTGGTCCCAGCCGCGCGCGGACGAGCGCAGCGCCGCCTCGATGGTGAGCGTGAACACGACTCCGGCGACCAGGTCGACGCCGTAGTGGTAGCCGAAGCCCAGCGTCGCGCCGAGCGTGGCGACCAGCCAGAACGTCCCCGCGTAGCGCAGGAGCCGGGGGCCGTTGCGGGAGTGGATGAAGATCGCGGTGGCCCAGGCCGTGTGCAGGCTGGGCATGCAGTTGCGGGGCGTGATCCCGTCGAACGGCATCACCGCGGGCGTCGTGAACACGGGCACCGTGTCCGGCCAGAGGTCGGCCGCCGCCCACGGTCCGCCGCCCGGTCCGAAGGCGAAGAGGGGGCCCACGAGGGGGAAGACCATGTAGATGCCGGGGCCGAGGAGGCCGATCGTCAGGAAGGTGCGGACGAGGTGGTGGCGCGGGAAGCGGCGCTCGGCCGCCACATGGCGCAGCTGGTAGAGCGCGACCACGACCGCGGCGACGGCGAGCTGGACGTAGACGTAGTCGAGGATGTGGGCGCCGACCGGGCCGGAGGCCCTGACGAGCCGGCCCACGAACCAGGACGGGTTGCCGAGTGCCTGGTCGGCGGTGGTCACGTACTGGTCGAGCACCAGGGGCCGGGTCTTGGCGGTGATGAGCAGCCAGGCGTCCCCGGTCTTGCGGCCGGCGACCAGCAGCAGGGCGAGCCCGGCCCCCTTGAGCAGCAGGACGCGTTCGCCGCCGGTGCGCCGGACCACCGCGAACACGGCGCAGCCGACGACGACCAGCAGCGCCCCGTTGCCGAAGGGGTGGCCCTCGGTCACCCTGATGCCCGCCGCCGCGCGGACGACGAGGATGACGAGGTCGATGCCGAGCGCGGTGCCGAACGCGACGAGGCGCTCGCGCCAGGTGAGGACGACCACCGTCAGGGCCAGGCCGGCGTACAGCAGGAACCCCGACTTGGGCGGGAAGACGGCCTCCCGCGCCTGGTTGGTGAGCGGACCGGGCATGCCGTAGCGGCGCGCGGCGATCTCCAGGGCTATGAGGAAGGCGAGGGCCACGAGGGTCGCCCCGGCCCACAGCAGCACGCGCGGGCTGCGCCATGCGGCGCGCGCCGGTGCGGCTTCGATTCGCGAGGAATCGTTCGTTTGTCTGGGTATCAAGGTCCGGCCGATGGGTTGATGGGGGGTGGTATTCGTCTTTTCAGCTGGTTCGTCTCGGATGATCGACGCGTGGCAGGTGTTCGTCGATGCCGTCGCTTCGATGTCATGCAAACGTCAGTCGCTCGTAAGTTCGATCATGCTAACGGAGCAGTGCCCGGGAGCGGAGGGGTTCGACGTCACCGAGGGCGTCACCTTGAAGGCGTCACCGGAGAAGCCACCGGAGAAGACGTGCGGGGCGGCTCAGCCGTTGCCTCGGACGAGAGCGGCTGCTGTGCCCGGGGCGGCCTTGTCCCCGGTGGTGTCCCGGGTGGCGTCCCCGGTGGTGTCCCGGGGGGAGGCGTCCCGGGGGGCGTCCCGGGGGGCCGGTCAGCCGCGCGCGAACCGGGCGGCCGCCCCCACCGCCGACGCGCGCCGCGCTCACCAGGACGGCCGGGCCGAGACCCCGCCGTCCACCACCAGGTCGTGCCCCGTGATCCAGGAGGCGAGCGGCGACGCGAGGAACACGCACGCGTCGCCGACGTCCCGCGGGCTCTCCAGCCGGCCGGCGGGCGCCGCGCGCTCCCACCGCCGTACGCCCTCGGGCCAGTCCGCGTCCAGCCCTTCGCGGTGGACCAGTCCGGGCGAGACGGTGTTGACGCGGATGCCGAGGGGCCCGTACTCCACGGCGGCCGCCCGCGCGTGCGTCACGACCGCCGCCCTGGACGCGGAGTAGTGGGCGTACCCGCGCGCGGGGCGGCCCGCCTCGACGGAGGGCAGCCGGTGCAGGGCGGAGTGGTCGTCCGCCGTGAGCAGCACGACGATCGCGGTGCCCTGCGGCCGGCCGTCGGGCAGTCGGGCCCCGCCCAGGTACGGCGGAACAGCCCGCCCTCCCGCGGGATCGACTCCGGGGGGTGGTGCGCGACGAGTCCTTCCGGAGTCACTGCCCGAACGCTACCTCCCTTGTGAGGAAGGCGAGTTGGGCTTTCTTCTCCGGGATGAACACCTCGGGCAGGTCGACCTCCGGGAGCACGACCGCCGGACCGGCCGTGAAGCCCTGCTTGAGGAAGCGGGCGACGGCCTGGTCGTTGCGCACGTCCGGGTCGACCACGACCCGGCGGCGGTCCAGGGTGACGAACACGTACACCGTGACGGCGCCCAGCAGCGCCGAGGTCCAGCCGGGCCGGGCGCCCCCGGGCCCCGCCGGAGCGAGCAGCAGGTGGACGCCGATGTCGCCGGGCAGGACGTCGTAGCACTCACTGACGCGGTCGGCCTCCGGCTCGTAGGTCTGGAGCAGCGCGACCGGTATGCCGTCGAGTTCGACGAGCAGGGCGTGGTGGGTGTCGAGGGTCGCCATATGGGCGTAGATCCCGGCGACCTGCTCGCGGCTCAGGCCGTTCATGCCCCAGAAGGAGGCGCGTTCCTGGCGGGCCCAGCCGTGGACGGTGGCGGCGTCGGCCTCGGCGTCTAGGGGGCGGATACGAACCGTGCCGAAGCCGTCGACGACCTGTTCGTAAACGGGAGCGACGGACGGGGCGGACGGCACGGACGGCAGGGGAGAAGCAGGGGAGTCAGGAGAGGCAGGAGAGGCAGAGGAGATGGGAGAGGCAGGGGAGACGGGCTGGTCAGACATCGCGTTCCTTCGTGAACCGGGTGAAGTCCGTGACGACGGGGACCAGTTCGCCCCTGGTCCACAGGGAGAGCTGGTCACGGTGGTGGGGCGAGCCGGGGACGCCGGACGCGCCGAGCGGGACCACCCAGAGGCTGGCGTCCCGGTCGGCGAGGTCCCAGACGTAGCGGGCGGCCGGGCCCCGCGCGCTCAGATCGGTCAGCCCGGGGACGGCGGACGTGCACAGCACGCAGTCGTGGTCGCCGGACAGGCCCGGTTCCTCGTACGCCGGGCCGTCCACCGCCCGCCACGGGGCGAGGCGGTGGGTGGCGCCCCAGGTGAGCCGGACCCCGGCGGCCCGGTCCGCGGCGCGCCGCGCGGCCGTCTCCTCGATCGCCGAGCGGACGAGTCCGGCGCGGTCGATGCCGTACAACTCCTCGGCGCGCAGCAGGTTTTCGAGTGCGAGGCCGACCCTGGGGAGCAGCGCGAGCCAGGGCAGCAGGATCTCCGGGTAGTCCGGCGGGGCGGCCAGCGCGGCGAAGGCGGGGTGCGCGGCCAGCCGGCGTACGACCGCGGAGCGCACGGCCGCGTAGTCGGCGGCGGCCTCGCTGTCGGCGTCCATGCGGCGGTCCCAGTCCAGCAGGGTGCGCCTGAGGTCCTCCGCCTCGGGGCCGAGGGGGCCGAGCGCGCCCAGCAGGTCCAGCAGGGGCGCGGCCGAGGCCAGGTGGGTGTCCCGGTGGACGGCCGCCATGTCGGCCGCGGACCAGCGCTCCTTCTCCCCCAGCAGGGCCGTGATGCGGTCGGCGCGGTGCGGCGGGGCGAACTCGACGCCGAGCGGTGCCGCGATGCCGCGCTGGTTGGCCATGGCGGCGACACCGTCGGTGAGCCCGCCGCGGGGCGGCACGTGCCAGCCGCGCCACTCGTGCCCCGGCTCCCAGGCGGGTACCGGGTGCACGCCGTTGGCCTCGGCGCGCACCGGCACCTTCCCGGCGACGCGGTGCAGCAGACCGCCCTCGGTGTCGGCGGCCTGCACGACGTTGACGGGCTCGGTCCACAGGTCGACGGCCCGGTCGACGTCGGCCACCCGGCGGGCCCGGAGCAGCGGCAGGAGCGCGCCGAAGCCGAGGTCGGAGGTGACCCGGGGCGGGTGGCGCAGGGCCATGGCGAGGGGCGGGGCGTCGGCGGACTCCCCGGAGAGGCCACCGGAGTCCGCAAAGTCCCCGGGCTCCGCGGACTCCCCGCGTTCTCCACGGGTTTCCGGCAGGCCCTCGGGGCCGCCGATGACGACCGGGCCCCGGGCCGTCTCGATCACCTCGATCTCGACCGGCTCCTCCCCCGCGACCGCCACGGTCTCGGTGTGGCGCGCCGCCCGGCGCCAGACGCCGTCGGGGTCCAGCGCCTCGACGCCCGCCCCGGTGCGCCGCAGCCGCTCCCGGTACAGGTCCTGGTAGTCGGCCATGGCGTTGGTGATGGCCCAGGCGACCGTGCCGGTGTGCCCGAAGTGCGCGACGCCGGGGATGCCCGGCACCGCGAGGCCGACCACGTCGAACTCGGGGCAGGAGAGGTGGATCTGCTGGTAGACGCCGGGTTCCTCGATGAAGCGGTGCGGGTCGCCGGCGATGACCGGCTGCCCGGTGACGGTTCGCTCGCCGCTCACCAGCCAGCCGTTGCTGCCGGAGGTGCCCGGCCCGTCCGCGGCGAACAGCCCCACCGCCGCCGCGCCCAGGTGCCGTAGCGCCTGCTCGCGCCAGAGCTTGGCAGGGAAGCCCGCGAACAGGATGTGGACGCCGAGCCAGACGCCCAGCGGGGTCCAGGGCTCCCAGCGCCCGGGGGCCGCCCCGGTCCGGGCGAACTCCGGTGTGCGGCGGGCGCCTTCGGCCAGCCCCTCGTTGACGCCGCCGACGTACGCCCGCACCCAGCGGGCCGTCTCGGCGTCCCGTCGCTCCAGTTCCGCGAAGCAGCGTCTCGCGGTGTCGTCGAGGCGGGCCCGTCTGGCGAGCAGGTCCCAGGGCAGGGCCCCGGCCCCGAGGAAGGCGGCGGACGTGCCCTGCGACCGGTGCCGCTCCACCTCCAGCTGCCAGGCCCGGTCGAGGGCGGTCACCCGGCCCTGGGCACGGGCGAGTTCCTCCACCCCGTCGGCACGGAGATGCGGAATGCCCCAGGCGTCGCGGAAGATCTCGCCGGTCACCTGCACCCCTCCTTTTACTTTAGGTTAGCCTTGCCTAAGTAATCGGTGGGAATGGTACGTGAAAGGTGAACAGACCATGGGGCAGGGGCACGGCTGGGAGGGCGCGGTCCTGAAGCTGCTGCGCGCCAAGGACTTCGCGTTCACGGTGACGGGAGCCGAGGACGTCACCGAGCACTACCGGCGCGTGCACCTCGCCGACGGCGGCATGCTGGCGGCCACCGGCGTCCACCCCACCATGTGGGTCCGGCTCTGGTTCGACAACGGGGGCAAGCCGCACCAGCGCGCCTACACCCTGGTCGACCCCGACCCGGCGGCCGGCACCTTCAGCCTGGAGTTCGCCCTGCACGAGGGGGTCGCCAGCGACTGGGCGCGGGCCGCGAAGCCCGGGGACACCGTCGAGGCGACCGTCCACGGCACCGGCTTCACCAACCCCGAGCCGGCGCCCTCCCACGTCTTCGCCGTCGCGGACGCCGCCTCGCTGCCCGCGCTGAACTCCCTGCTCGGCGCCCTGGACACGGCGCCCGTCACGGTCTGGTTCGAGGGCGGCAGGGAGGGCCTGCCGTTCCGTACCGAGCCGTCCCGCCACGAGGTGCGGACCGTGCCCCGGCACGAGGCCGGCGCCCGGCTGGTCGCCGAGGTGAAGGAGGCGCTGCCCGCCCTGGTCGGCGCGACCCCCGACCCGTACGTCTGGATCGCCTGCGACACGGCGACGACCCGCGCGCTCACCTCGTACGTCCGCAAGGAGCTCGGTCTGCCGAAGCAGCGGGTGAACGCGCTCGGCTACTGGCGCCCCTGACCGGCGGGGCGCGCGCCTGACCGGCGGGGGCGCGCGCGTGACCGGCGGGGGCGCCCCTTGCCCCGCCCCGCCCCCGCGCGCGTCCCGGCGGCGCGCGCGGGATGATCGGGGTCATGGACGTCACCCTGCATCTCGCCCAGGACCCCGAGGCCGACGCGCTCCTCGGCCGCAGCCCGCTCGCCGCGCTGGTCGGCATGCTGCTGGACCAGCAGGTGCCGATGGAGTGGGCGTTCAAGGGCCCGCGGACCCTCGCCGACCGGCTCGGCGCCGGGGACCTCGACGCGCACGACATCGCGGCGCAGGACCCCGAGACCTTCGCCGCCCTGCTCTCCGAGAAGCCGGCCGTGCACCGCTACCCGGGCTCCATGGCCAAGCGGATCCAGCAGCTGTGCCAGTACCTCGTCGAGCACTACGACGGTGAGGCCGAGCTCGTCTGGAAGGGCGTCGACGACGGGCGCGAGCTGCTGCGCCGGCTGGAGGAACTGCCCGGCTTCGGCAAGCAGAAGGCGCAGATCTTCCTCGCCCTGCTGGGCAAGCAGCTCGGCGTGCGGCCGAAGGGGTGGCAGGAGGCCGCGGGCGCCTACGGCGAGGACGCGTCCTTCCGGTCCGTCGCCGACATCACCGGCCCCGAGTCACTGGCGAAGGTGCGCGCGCACAAACAGGAGATGAAGGCGGCCCGCTCCTAGGGCCGCGCAGGCCCGCCACGCACCACGCCTCCCCGGCCCGGCCCCTCCGCCCCTCGCCCGGCCCGCCCCCTACGACCGTACGGACCCTGCGCCCCTCGTCGGCACCCGCGTCACCGTCGCCGTCGCCGGGCGGTCCGTCGCGGGCCGATCCGGTCCGCACGCCGTCCCGCTCCCCTCCCGAGCCCGTCTCCCGCCCCGTCTCG
>NZ_AGBF01000194.1 GCF_000225525.1 Streptomyces zinciresistens K42
GGTCTCCCTGCCGCCCGCGGACGCCTTGGCCTCTGCGCCGGAACGGCGCCTGCGGCCCGATCCGCCGCCGGGCTTGCGCTCCTGGCGGGCCGCGGGCGGAGCAGCCTGCTGGGGGACCTCGATGGTGACGGCCACACCGGACGGCTCGCGGGCGCCCGTGATGGCGGCCAGCTCGGCCGCCGCGGAGGTGACGCGGGCGCTCCTCGGGCGGATGCCGGCGTCCGACATGAGCCGGGTGACGTCCCGCTTCTGCTCGGGCAGGACCAGCGTGACCACGCTGCCGGAGTCACCGGCGCGTGCCGTACGGCCGCCCCGGTGCAGGTAGTCCTTGTGGTCGGTCGGCGGATCGACGTTCACGACCAGGTCGAGATCGTCGATGTGGATGCCACGGGCCGCGACGTTGGTCGCCACCAGGGCTGTGACCTGGCCGTTCTTGAACTGCTCCAGGGTGCGGTTGCGCTGCGGCTGGGAGCGTCCCCCGTGCAGGGCCGCCGCGCGGACCCCCACCGCCAGGAGCTGCTTGGCGAGCCGGTCGGCGGACCTCTTGGTGTCGAGGAAGAGGATGACCCGGCCGTCACGGGCGGCGATGCGCGTGGTGACGGCCTTCTTGTCCGTCGCGTCCTGGACGTGGAGCACATGGTGCTCCATGGTCGTCACCGCGCCCGCGGACGGGTCCACCGAGTGCACCACCGGGTCGGTGAGGAACCGCTGCACCAGGCGGTCGATGTTGCCGTCCAGGGTCGCCGAGAAGAGCATGCGCTGCCCGTCGGGCCTGACCTGCTGGATCAGCTTGGTGATCTGCGGCAGGAAGCCCATGTCGGTCATCTGGTCGGCTTCGTCCAGCACCGTGATGCCCACCTGGCCGAGGTGGCAGTCGCCGCGCTCGACGAGGTCGTTGAGCCGGCCCGGAGTGGCCACGAGCACCTCGGCCCCGCGCCGCAGCGCACCGGCCTGCTTGGTGATGGACAGCCCGCCGACCACGGTGGCCAGCCGCAGGTTGACCGCCGTCGCGTAGGGCGTGAGCGCGTCCGTCACCTGCTGGGCGAGTTCGCGGGTGGGAACCAGTACGAGGGCGAGGGGTGCCTTGGGCTCGGCGCGCAGTCCGGCCGTGCGGGCGAGCAGCGCCAGTCCGAACGCGAGGGTCTTGCCGGACCCGGTGCGCCCGCGTCCCAGCAGGTCGCGGCCGGCGAGGGAGTTCGGAAGGGTGGCGGCCTGGATGGGGAACGGCGCGGTCACCCCCTGTGCGGTGAGGGTCTTCAGCAGCCCCGCGGGCATGGCCAGGTCGGCGAATTCCTCGACGGCGGGCAGTGCGGGTGTGATGCTTTCCGGCAGCCGGAACTCGTTCGGGGCGGAAAGGGACCGTCGAGGCGGCGAGGTGCGCCGATTCGATTTCTGGGGCCTGCGGGACATGCGGGGGTCTGCCTTCCTGGAAACAGCACAAACCGGGGTCCGCACCGCTGTGGTGCGGACCCCGGTGCGCGAAATACGCGTCCGGTGATCAGGCGGGGACGATGTTCTCCGCCTGCGGACCCTTCTGGCCCTGCGTGACGTCGAAGGAGACCCGCTGGCCCTCCTGCAGCTCACGGAAGCCCTGCGTCGCGATGTTCGAGTAGTGGGCGAAGACGTCGGGGCCGCCGCCGTCCTGCTCGATGAACCCGAAGCCCTTTTCCGAGTTGAACCACTTGACGGTTCCCTGTGCCATGACTTTCTCCTTCTGTAGCCTGAGGCCCCATCCGGAGATGCCGGAAAACAAATAATGCACCTGAAGGAGAAGCATTCCCGTCAGGTGCACATAGGTTCATGGGTACCACAACTGCAACTCTGAGATCTTAACACAGCAACCCCCTCGGCCGCCCAGGTCACCGCAGGCGCGGGCCCGCCGGGCGGTGACCCGCACCCGGGCGGTCGCCGCCGTCCGCGCCTCTCGGCCCGCGGCGCCTCGCACGCCCTCCCGCCCGCTGTCGTTGCCGGGTGGGGCGGGTGGGCCCTGACGTCCTCCTCGCGCCGGGCAGGGCGGGCGCCCTGCCCGGCGCGTCAACTGCCCGTGCGCGGCGTCCAGTCCGGGGCGAGGAGCCCGAGTACCACCTCGTCGAGGAACTCGCCCATCACCCAGGCGGAGGAGCGCAACACGCCTTCGCGGACGAAGCCGTTGCGCTCGGCGGACCGCAGCATCGCGTGGTTGTCCGCCAGGGTCTCGATCTGCAACCGCTGAAGCCCGCGTACGGCGAAGCCGTAGTGGCACAGCACCGCGACCGCGTCGCTGCCGTAGCCCTTGCCGCGCGCGGACGGCAGCAGTCTGAGCCCGATGTGGGCGGCGCGGTGGTGGGTGTCGATGCCCCACAGCGTCGCGGTGCCGACGAGCGTGCCGTCGTCCAACAGCACCACGGAGAACGGCACATGCGAGTCCTCCTCGTCGTCCACCACGAGCCGCGGATGCGTCGAGCCGGGCGTGATCGGCCGCCACGGACCGCTGTCCGCGCGTGCGGAGTCGGCCACGTCGTCGTAGAGCTCGGTCCGCAGGACCGGAAGGTCCACGTCGTGGCGGGCCCGCAGCCCGACTGTCTTCCCCTTCAGCATGCAGGTTTCTCAACCGGCCGCTCCCTCCCGGGCCAAACGTATTTCGGGTGGCCCGGCGGGGCGGTGGGGGCGGGGGCTCAGTGGAGGCAGAGGCAGAACGGGTGTCCCGCGGGGTCCGCGTACACACGCCAGTTGGTCCCCGGGCGCACCTGGTCCGTGCGCTCCAGCACGGTCGCCCCGAGGGCCAGCGCCCGCTTCTCCTCGCCGTCGAGGTCGTCCACGTCGAAGTCGAGGTGGATCTGCTGCGGGCGGTCCTGCCCCGGCCACTGCGGCGGCCGGTGGCCCTCCACGCGCTGGCAGGCCAGCGGCGTTCCCTCGAAGCCGTGCACCTCGACCCAGTCCGGGCTCTCCGGGTCCACGGCCACCCGGCCGCCGAGGAGCGCCGCGTAGAACTCCGCGAGCACCAGCGGATCGGCGCAGTCCAGGGCGACCGCCTGCAGCTTTCGGATCACGTGCGACACTCCTCGCTCTCGTGCCACGTCCGTGGCGCCTTCGTACCGGAGGGGACGTACCCGCGAGCGCCGCCGCCATGCGCGGCGCTACCCCTTGACCGGGGCCCTGTCCGCCGTCTCCGCGCGAGTGCGCGCGGCGGGGGTGGCGAACGCGGCGGCCACCACCAGGACGAGGACGGGGATCATCGCCTGCCGCAGCCCGAACTGCTCGCCGAGATAGCCGAGCGTGGGCGGCCCGACGAGGAAGGCGACATAGCCCACGGAGGCGGCGAGCGACACCCGGGCCGCGGTGTCCTCGCCCGAGTCGCCCGCCGCCGACAGCGCCACGGGGAAGCCGAGCGAGGCCCCGAGACCCCACAGGATCGCGGCACCGGCCGCGACGGCCTGATGGTCGACGAAGATCACCAGGGCCAGTCCCGCCGCGCCGACGACCGTGCTTGCGCACAGGACCGCCGCCCGCCCGTAGCGGTCCACGAAGCCGCCGCCGACGAAGCGTCCCAGGGTCATCGCGGCGGCGAAGACGGCGTACACGGCGGAGCCGACGGCCGGATCGAAGCCGTGGCCGTCCACCATCACCAGCGGAAGCCAGTCGTTCGCGGTTCCCTCGGCCATGCCGAGGGCCAGGATCACGCACCCGATGAGCAGCAGTCCGGAGTCCTTCCAGACCGCGGGGCGCGTCGTGCCCGGCCCGGCCGTCCGGGCGGCGGTGCTGCGGCCGACGCCCGCGGGCAGCCGCCCCGCGACCAGGGCGAGTGCGGCGAGGTCGAGGACCGCCACGATGCCGAGGTGGATGGACACGGGGAAGGCGACGGCCGTCAGGACCATGCCCCCGAGGGCGCCGACCACCGTGCCCAGACTGAAGAAGCCGTGGATGGCGGGCAGGGTCGACCGGCCCAGCAGCCGTTCGACTTCCGCGCCCTCCACGTTCAGCCCGACCTCGCCCGAGCCCATGCCCAGGCCGAAGAGCGCGAGCCCGAGGGTCACGGTGAGATCGGAGCCGGCCTGCGCCCCGGCACCGATGAGCGCGGACGCGGCCGCTATCGCGAGCGTGCCGCCCACGACGACCGGACGCGCACCCCAGCGGATCACCAGCGGGCCCGAGCACAGGATGCCGATCATCGAGCCGACGGACAGCCCGAAGAGGATGAGCCCCATCCGCGCGGTGGAGGCGTCGAGCATGTCCCGCACGTCGGGTGTGCGGGTCACCCAGGACGCGATGGTCAGGCCGGGGATGAAGAACAGGACGAAGACGGCGGTGCGTCTGCTCGACGGGCTTGCGGTCATGGGAGGCGGGCTCCAGGGTCGTGCCGGGACACCAGGTCTGTACGAGCGTACACACTTCGGGTACGGCCGTACATGCTTTCCGGGACGGCGACTCGTGGCACATTGGGGGCGTGAGCGGCACACGACGCGAGATCCCGAACGACCCCGGACGCAAGGAGCGCATTCTCGATGCCGCTCTCGACGTGATCGCGCGGAGCGGGGTGCACGGGACCACCCACCGCAGGATCGCGGCCAGGGCACAGGTGCCACTGGGCTCCCTGACGTACTACTTCGCCGGACTCGACGATCTGCTCGCGCAGGCGTTCGCGCGGCTCGCGGACACCATGTCCCGGCTGTACCGGCTGACCCTGGAGAACGCGGGGTCGGCCACCGAGGCCGAGCAGGCCGTCGTCGAGCTGATCTGCGGCCCGGCGTACGCCACCCAGCGCGACATGACGCTGATCTTCGAGATGTACGCCTACGCCAACCACAACGAGGCCGTCTCGCTGACCACGCGCACCTGGCTGGAGAGAAGCCGGGAGAGCCTGTCCCTGCACTTCACACCGGGAGTGTCCCGCGCCCTCGACGCGCTCATCGAGGGCTGGCCGATGCATCGCGCCTTCGCCGACGCGCCGTTGGACCGCACCCTGGTGACGGCCGCGGTCCGCGCGGTGGTGGGCATGGAGAGCGCCCGCACCTGAACGCGCACCCCGGCGCACGCGGCGCCGCTTGCTCCCGCGGCGCGGGCCTTCTCGCGTGGGGCGGGTGCGGGAAATCGCCCAACCGCCGGTACGCCGGTGTCCCGTTTGAGACGCTTCACCTCGTGCACACCTCACGGGCAAGGCATGCGACTCTGTTTCTGTGCGCGGGACTTGCCGCGCTGACGGGATGCGCGGGTGCCCCGGCGGATCGGGCGGGACCGGAGCGGGGCGGCGCCGCGGCGAGCTGGTCGGTGGCGACCTTCACCGCCGACCCCGCCGCGCCGCCCGCCGCACTGCGCCGGACCGCCGACCGGATACGGCAACGCGCCGCGTCCCTGGGCATGGCCGAGACACGGGTCGCGGTACGCGGCGGCTCCGTCGTCGTCACCGGCCGCTCCACCGGTGACCGGTTGCGGGCGCTGGGCGCGCTCGGCCGGCTCCGGTTCCGTCCGGTGCTGGCGCGGCAGGACGGCGGGTCGGCGACGCCGCAGCCGAGCGGCCCCGCACCCCAGGGGCGGGCCGCCGGCCGGCCGCCCGGGGCGGACGCGTCCGCCCCGCCGCGGACCGGCTCCACCGGTGGACCCGACGCGCTCCCGCCCGAACTGCTCGCCCGCTACCGGGAACTGGACTGCTCCCCGGGACGCGCGGACGGTGCGGCCGACCAGGACGCCGAGGCCGCCGTCCCGGTCCTCGCCTGCGCGCCCGGCGCCTCGTCCGGGGCGCCGCCCGCGAAGTTCCTGCTGGGTCCGGCCGTGCTCACGGACACCGACGTCGCCTCGGCCGAGGCGGTCAACGGCACCTCCGGCGGGGCGGGATGGCTGGTCCAGCTGGCCTTCACCTCGTCCGGTACCGCGAAGTTCACCGAGGTCACGGGCCGACTCGCAGGTAACCGGGACCCGCAGAACCAGTTCGCGGTCGTCGTCGACGGCGAGGTGGTGTCGGCGCCCGCCGTCGCCCAGGCGCTGACGGGCGGAGTCGCGCAGATCTCCGGAGGCTTCACCGGGAGGGCGGCCCGGGAGCTGGCCGCGCGGCTCAACTCCGGTGCACTCCCTGTCGCGTTGACGTTCGCGGGCGCCACGCCTGTCGGCGGGCGCTGAGGGGCCGTGACCGCGTCCCCGGTGTCTCGTACGTGTGTGCGCGGCGAAGGGCGCGGGCGGGCCGGTGCGTAGGATCGCCGGCATGGCGCCGCGACCCGCTCAGGTGAACATGAAGGCCCTGGACGACTCACTGCTCGGCCGGTTCTGGGCGGACGCGCTCGGCTGGCACCTCTACCGGCCCGGCGCGACCTGCTACGTCGGCCCCGCCGGCGGGTTCGTCTGGCCGGACCCGGTCGTCCTCGGCATCAACGTCGTCGCCGTGCCGGAGCCCAAGCCGGCCGCCAAGAACCGGGTGCACCTCGACCTCGCCACCGCCTCCCTGGAGCATCAGGCCGAACTCGTCGCGCGCCTGCGGGCGTTGGGCGCGACGCCCGCGCGGGTGGGCCAGGGCGACGTGCCGTGGACGGTGCTCGCCGACCCGGAGGGCAACGAGTTCTGCGTGCGGGAGCCGCGGGAGGGAGGCCGGGACACCGGGCCCGTCGCCGCCGTCGTGGTCGACTGCGACGATCCGCGGGCCATGGCCCGGTTCTGGGCCGGGGCGACGGACTGTACCCCGCACGAGGTGAACGACGAGTGGGCGGAGCTGCGTTCGGTACGGGGGAGTGGGCCGTGCCTCACGTTCCGCCGTGTTCCCGGCGCGACGGCGGCACCGGGGGACCGCCTCCACCTCGACCTGCTGCCGCATCCCGGCGACGACCAGCGGGCGGAGGTGGCGCGCCTGCGCGGCCTCGGCGCCACCGACCTCGACGTCGGCCAGGGCGACGTGCCCTGGGCCTGCCTCACCGATCCCGAGGGGCACGCGTTCTGCGTCCTGGCCCCTTCCTGAAGCGGCCGTGCGTTCGGGCCCGTTCCTGAAGCGGCCGTGCGCTCGGGCCCGTTCCTGACGCGGCCGTGCGTTGTGGCCTCCTCCTGACCGCGGCCGTGCGTCCGGGCGGGGCCGTGTGGCTCCCGCCGTGCCCACGACGGCGGGCAGCCCGTACTCCCGGGTGACGGCGCGCCGCGGCGCGCCCAGCCCCGGTGCCCGTGGGCCCGGAATTCCCCTACCGCGGTGTCAGAAGCGTGCGCAAGCCAGCGTCGGATGCAACGCCTTATGACGCAAGAATTTGCGTGACTTGCGCCCGCTTGCGTCCGGGGCCGCAAGGGTGCATGGCGGGTGTCCGCGTGGCGAGAGTGCGGCATGGGGCCCCCGGGTGACCGCGCGCCGCCTCGCGTGCGGCGCCACCCCGTTGTGCGGTGGGGTATCCTGGTGAAATTTGTGTTGTCCAAGGCGTAGACGGCTCAACATTGCTCTGCAATATTGCGATGAAACCACGCAAGAAATCACGCACGCTCTCCGCTGTCGTGAGAGGTCGTGTGTCCGCGCCCGGACGGTCCCGGCCGTCCCGGCGCACCGCGCCACCGCTCCGCCCAGGAACGAGCCGCCCCCGCCGCCCTTTCACGGCGCGCGCCCTCCGCAGGGAGTGACCCCAGCATGATGCGACGCAAGCCCAGATCCTGGAGGAGGCGTGCGGCGACCGCCGTGCTCGCCTCCGCCGTCCTGGCCCTCGGAACGCCGGCCGCCGGCGCCGAGGCCGCGGGCGGCCCCGATGCCGCGGCGGACACCGCGGCGAGAGCCGGCAGCGCGCAGCGCGCGCACGCCGCCGCCAACATCACCGACGGCGACGCCGACACCTACTGGCAGGCCGCGAACACGTCCGCCCAGTGGGTGCAGACCGACCTCGGACGGGCCCAGCGCGTCCGCCAGGTCGTGCTGCGGCTGCCCGCGGACTGGCAGACCCGCACCCAGACGCTCGCGCTCCAGGGCAGTGCCGACGGCAGGGCGTTCGCCACGCTCAAGTCCTCGGCGCGGTACGTCTTCAGCCCCGGCAACGGCAACACGGTGAAGGTCTCCTTCCCCGCGACCCTCGCCCGTTACGTGCGGGCCGACTTCAGCGGCAACTCGGTCGCCCCCACCGCCCAGCTCGCCGAGATGCAGGTGCTCACGACCGCCGCCGCGACCCCCAACCTCGCCCAGGGCAAGCCCTTCAGCGAGAGCGGGCACGCCGACGTCTACGGCGCCGCGAACGCCGGTGACGGCAACCGCGCCACCTACTGGGAGAGCCGGAACAACGCCTTCCCGCAATGGGTGCAGGTCGATCTCGGATCGTCCGTCAAGGTGAACCAGGTGACGCTGCGGCTGCCCGCCGGCTGGCCGAGCCGCAGCCAGACGCTCAAGATCCAGGGCTCCGCCGACAACCAGAACTTCACCGACCTGACCGCCTCGAAGCCGTACGCCTTCGACAGCGGCAACGACCAGTCGGCGACGATCAGCTTCGACACCGCGACGACGCGGTACGTGCGCGTGCTGATCACCGCCAACACCGGCTGGCCCGCGGGGCAGTTGTCCGAGCTGGAGGTGTACGGTCCGGTGACCGGGGACACCCAGGCCCCGACCGCGCCGTCCGACCTCCGCCTCACCGAGCCGGCCACCGGCCAGATCAGGCTCAACTGGAGCGCCGCGAGCGACGACACGGGCGTCACCGGCTACGACGTGTACGCGAACGGCCAACTCCGGGCCACCGTCGCCGGGAACGTCCTGACCTACACCGACACCCAGCCCGCCGGCGTCGACATCACCTACTTCGTGCGCGCCAAGGACGCGGCGGGTAACGTCTCCGCCGACAGCAACAGCGTCACCCGCAAGGGATCGGGCGGCGACACCCAGGCACCCACGGCGCCCGGCAACCTCGCCTACACGCAGTCCGGCAGCGACGTGAAACTCACCTGGCAGGCGTCCAGCGACAACGTCAAGGTCACCGGCTACGACGTCTACGCGAACGGTGAGCTGCTCAGGACGGTCGCGGGCGACCTCACGACGTACACCGACACCCCGGCCGCCACCGCCACCGTCACCTACCACGTGAAGGCCAGGGACGCCGCCGGGAACGTGTCCGGGGCGAGCAACAGCGTGACCCGCACGGGCTCGACCGGCTCCGGGGCCGACCTCGCCCAGGGCAAGCCCGTCGACGCGTCGTCCACCACCTTCACCTATGTCGCCGCCAACGCCAACGACGGTCTCACCAGCACCTATTGGGAGAGCGCGGGCGGCGCCTACCCCGCCACCCTCACCACCAGGCTCGGCGCCAACGCCGATCTGAGCCGGGTCGTCGTCAAGCTCAGCCCCGACGCCGCCTGGGCGACCCGCACGCAGAACATCCAGGTGCTCGGACGCGACCAGGACGCGACGTCCTTCACCGTGCTCGCGGCCGCCAGGGACCACACGTTCAACCCGGCGAGCGGGAACACCGTGACCATCCCGGTCTCCGGGTCCGCCGCCGACATCCAGCTCAAGTTCACCGCCAACTCCGGTGCCCCGGGCGCCCAGGTGGCCGAACTCCAGGTGATCGGCACCCCCGCCGCCAACCCGGACCTCAAGGTCACCGGCATCACCAGCACCCCCGCCGCACCGGTCGAGTCGGACACCATCAGCCTCACCGCGACCGTCACGAACGGCGGCACCCGGGCCGCCAAGGCCACCGACCTGAACTTCACGCTCGGCGGTACCAAGGCCGCCACCGCCGACGTCCCCGCGCTCGCCGCCGGGGAGACCAGGACGGTCACCGCGAGCATCGGCAGCCGGGACGCGGGCAGTTACCCCGTCGGGGCCGAGGTCGACCCGTCCGACAAGGTCATCGAGCAGAACGACGCGAACAACGTCTTCACCCGTTCCGACGCCCTCGTGGTCAAGCCCGTCTCCAGCTCCGACCTGCTCGCCGCCCCGCTCGCGTGGACGCCGTCCGGCGCCTCGGCGGGCGACGAGGTCAAGTTCACCGTCGCGATCAAGAACCAGGGCACGGTGGCCTCCGCCTCCGGCGCCCACGGCGTCACCCTGACGCTCCAGGACGCCAAGGGCGCCACCGTCAAGACGCTCACCGGCTCCTACAACGGCGCCCTCGCGGCCGGACAGACGACCGCCCCCATCGCCCTCGGCTCGTGGACGGCCGCCAACGGCAAGTACACCGTCAGGGCCGTCATCGCCGACGACGCCAACGAACTGCCCGTCAAGCGGGCCAACAACACCACCGCACAACCCCTGTTCGTCGGCCGCGGGGCCGACATGCCGTACGACATGTACGAGGCCGAGGACGGCACGGTGGGCGGCGGCGCCAGGGTCGTCGGCCCCAACCGGACCATCGGCGACGTCGCGGGCGAGGCCAGCGGCCGCAAGGCCGTCACCCTCAACGCCACCGGCCAGTACGTCGAGTGGACCACCCGCGCGGCGACGAACACCCTGGTGACGCGCTTCTCCGTGCCGGACGGCACCACGACCACCCTCAACGTCTACGTCGACGGCCAGTTCCTCAAGCCGATCGAACTCACCTCCAAGTTCGCCTGGCTGTACGGCAACGAGGCGTCACCCGGCAACTCGCCCGGCGCCGGCGCTCCGCGCCACATCTACGACGAGGCGAACCTGCTGCTCGGCAGGACCGTGCCGGCCGGCTCGAAGATCCGGCTCCAGAAGGACGCCGCCAACGGCTCCGCCTACGCCATCGACTTCATCAACACCGAGCAGGCCACAGCCGCCCCGAACCCGGACCCGGCCGCCTACACGGTCCCGGCCGGCTTCTCCCACCAGGACGTGCAGAACGCGCTCGACAAGGTCCGGATGGACACCACGGGCAAGCTCGTGGGCGTCTACCTGCCCCCCGGCGACTACGAGACCTCCAGCAAGTTCCAGGTCTACGGCAAGGCGGTCAAGGTCGTCGGCGCGGGACCGTGGTTCACCCGCTTCCGCGCCCCCTCCTCCCAGGAGAACACCGACGTGGGCTTCCGGGCCGAGGCCAGTTCCAAGGGCTCGACGTTCGCCGGGTTCGCCTACTTCGGCAACTACACGTCCCGGATCGACGGTCCGGGCAAGGTCTTCGACTTCTCCAACGTCTCCGACATCACCATCGACGACATCTGGGCCGAACACATGGTGTGCCTCTACTGGGGCGCCAACACCGACAACATGACCATCACCAACTCCCGTATCCGCAACACGTTCGCCGACGGCGTCAACATGACCAACGGCTCGACGGACAACCGCGTCGCCAACAACGACGCCCGCGCCACCGGCGACGACAGCTTCGCCCTGTTCTCGGCGATCGACGCCGGCGGCGCCGACGAGAAGAACAACGTCTACGAGAACCTGACGTCGACACTCACCTGGCGGGCGGCGGGAATCGCCGTCTACGGCGGCTACGCCAACACCTTCCGCAACATCCGTGTCGCCGACACCCTGGTCTACTCCGGAATCACCATCTCCTCGCTGGACTTCGGCTACCCGATGAACGGCTTCGGCACCGAGCCCACGACCATCGAGAACGTCTCCCTGGAGAGAACCGGCGGCCACTTCTGGGGCTCGCAGGTCTTCCCGGCCATCTGGGCCTTCTCCGCCTCGAAGGTCTTCCAGGGCATCCGCGTCACCGACGTGGACATCGACGACTCCACCTACGGAGGCGTGATGTTCCAGACCAACTACGTAGGAGGGCAACCGCAGTTCCCGGTGAAGGACACCCTCTTCACCGACATCTCCATCACCAACTCCAAGAAGAGCGGTGACGCCTTCGACGCCAAGTCCGGCTTCGGCATCTGGGCCAACGAGATGCCGGAACCCGGTCAGGGCCCGGCCGTCGGCGAGGCCACCTTCCGCAACCTGCGGATGAGCGGCAACGCCCAGGACATCCGCAACACCACCAGCACCTTCAAGGTCAACGTCGAGTAGCGCCGCGCGACGCTACGGGGCCGCCCTGCGCGAGGGCGGCCCCGTACGCCTGTCCGCGCGCCCCGCGCACGCGCTCACAGCCCGACCACCCTGCCGCTCGCGGAGATCTCGTAGACGAGGGTGACCGTGCGCCGCCCTCCCGGGGCCAGGCGCAGCTCCCAGCGCGCGACGCCGTCCGCGTCGACCGCGTCCGGCTCCGGCGCGCAGGACTCCTCGCGCAGGCGCACCTCCACGGCCGAGACCTCGGATACCGGGACCCGCTCCCGCAGGGTGACGACCTGCTCGGACCGCTCCCCGGGCCCGGAGAACCGGGACAGATGCAGCCGTACCGTGCGGGTGACCACCGTGCGCTGGGTCAGGGTGGCGCTCTCGCGGGACTCCTCGGTCTCCCGGACCACCCGGTAGTCGTCGTGGCTGCCGAAGGCGAGTTCGGCGGCGGCGCCGGGCGCGGTGAAGTCCAGCGTGCCCCGGCCGGTGTACCCGCTGCCGAGGACGAGGTCCACCGGACCGGCCAGCAGGGCGTGCCCGGAGGCGTTGTCGAACCGCGCGATCCGGGTGACGAGGGGCGAGAGTTCGGGCGCGCAGGAGTACGCGCGTCGCGCCGTCGTGGTGAACGCGGAGACCGGGACCCGGTGGGCGCGGCCGTCCGCGGGCACGCGCACGGGTGCGGGGGAGCGCAGCACCCGCGTCTGCCCGCCGTCGTCGACGCCGGGAAGGCCGGCCACCGCGGCGGGACCGGGGTCCGCGATCTCCTCCTCGCGCAGTTCCACGTCGACCGTGCGGCGCTCCGCCGCGGAACGGTCCGTGAGGGTGAGGCGGTCCTCGGTGAGCCGTGGCGGATCGGTGGTCAGGGCGGAGCGGGCCGTCGACAGGGTGAGGCGTACGTCCGACCAGTCCTCGCCCGTGCGCTGCCA
>NZ_AGBF01000193.1 GCF_000225525.1 Streptomyces zinciresistens K42
CTTCGCCGGCGGGCTGTACGCCCAGGCCGACGCGCCCCACGACCACTACAAGGAACTCGCCGACCGCAACATCCCGGTCGTGCTGGTCAACGCCGCCATCGAGCACCTCGGCTTCCCGGCCGTCTCGTGCGACGACGCCGTGGCGGTGGAGCAGGCGTGGCGGCATCTGGCCTCCCTCGGCCACGAGCGCATCGGCCTGGTGCTCGGACCCGCCGACCACATGCCCTCCGCGCGCAAGCTGACCGCCGCCCGGAGTGTCGCGCGGGACCTGCCCGAGGAGCACGTGGCGCGGGCCATCTTCTCCATCGAGGGCGGCCATGCCGCGGCCTCCCGGCTCATCGACCGGGGCGTCACCGGCATCATCTGCGCGAGCGACCCGCTGGCGCTCGGCGCGATCCGCGCGGCTCGCCGCAAGGGGCTCGGCGTCCCGTCGCGGATCTCCGTCGTCGGCTACGACGACTCGGCCTTCATGAACTGCACGGAGCCGCCCCTCACCACCGTCCGCCAGCCGATCGAGGCCATGGGCCGCGCCGCCGTGGAACTGCTGAACGCGCAGATCGCGGGCGCTCCCGTGCCGGCCGAGGAGCTGCTGTTCGAGCCGGAACTGGTGGTGCGCGGTTCGACGGCGCAAGCGCCGCGCGGCTGAGCCCCTTCCGCCGTTCCGGAGATCCATTCGCCTGTCTAAAAATTGCAAATTCTGCGCGACATCTTGCGAACAGCTGTCGCCGGTGCTTGAGTGTGCGGCGCCCACCGCTCCATGCCCAGAGGGGTCCACCGATGAGAAGCACCGGGTTCCGCCGTACGTTCGCCGCGCTGAGTGCCTGTTCGCTCGCCCTCGCCGTCTCCGCCTGCGGGTCGGGCGGGGACGACGCCGCGAGCGGAAAGACCCGCATCACGGTCAACTGCATGCCGCCCAAGAGCGCCAAGGTCGACCGGCGGTTCTTCGAGCAGGACATCGCCGCGTTCGAGAAGCAGAACCCGGACATCGACGTCGTGCCCAGCGACGCCTTCCCCTGCCAGGACCCGAAGACCTTCGAGGCCAAACTCGCCGGCGGCCAGATGGAGGACGTGTTCTACACGTACTTCACCGACGCCCGGCGCGTCGCCGACATCAACCAGGCCGCCGATCTCACGCCGTATGTCAAGGAGTTGAAGAACTACCAGAGCATCCAGCAGCAACTGCGGGACATCTACACCGTCGACGGCAAGATCTACGGCGTCCCGCGCACCGGCTACTCGATGGGCCTGATCTACAACAAGAAGCTCTTCGCGAAGGCCGGCCTCGACCCCGAACAGCCCCCGGCCACCTGGCAGGAGGTCCGCACCGCCGCGAAGAAGATCGCCGGCCTCGGCGCCGGCACCGTCGGCTACGCCGACTACAGCGCCCAGAACCAGGGCGGCTGGCACTTCACCGCCGAGATGTACTCCCAGGGCGGCGACGTCGTCTCCGCCGACGGCAAGAAGGCCGCCGTCGCCACCCCCGAGGGCCGCGCCGTCCTGCAGAACCTGCGCGACATGCGCTGGACCGACAACTCGATGGGCAGCAAGCAGCTCCTCGTCATCAACGACGTCCAGCAGATGATGGGTTCGGGCAAGCTCGGCATGTACCTCGCCGCCCCCGACAACATCCCGATCCTGGTCAAGGAGAAGGGCGGCGACTACAAGGACCTCGCCCTCGCCCCCATGCCGGGCGGCAACGGCACACTCATCGGCGGCGACGGCTACATGTTCAACAAGAAGGCCAGCCCCGAGCAGATCCGCGCCGGACTGAAGTGGCTCGACGCCATGTTCCTCACCCCCGGCGACGGCTTCCTCGGCGACTACGCGCGCGCCAAGAAGAACGACGCCCCCGTGGGCCTGCCCGAGCCCCGGCTCTTCACCGGCGCCGCGGACGCCAAGGACCAGCAGGTGAAGAAGGCCAACGCCAACGTCCCGGTGGAGAACTACCAGTCCTTCCTCGACGGCAACCAGAGCCTTCGGATGAAGATCGAGCCGCCGAGCGCCCAGCAGATCTACTCCGTCCTCGACGGCGTCGTCTCCGCCGTCCTCACCAAGAAGGACGCCGACATCGACCAGTTGCTCAAGGACGCCTCCGGGAAGATCGACAGCATCCTGGCCCGGGGCTGACGCACCATGACCAAGACGGCTCGGCGGACTTCCGTCGCGAAGGTCGCGGTCCGCCCGATGCAGGCGCCGCCCCCGGCAGGGGACCGGAGGCGGCGCCGCCTCGCCGACCAGGCCCGCGCCTACGGCTTCCTCGTCGGCGGTCTCGTCTGCTTCGCCCTCTTCTCCTGGTGGCCGGCGATCCGCGCGGTCGTGATCGCCTTCCAGAAGTACACGCCCGGCAGCGCCCCCGAGTGGGTCGGCACCGCCAACTTCACCCGGGTCTTCGCCGACCCCGAGTTCGCCGCCGCCTGGCGCAACACCCTGACCTTCACCCTCCTCGCGCTGCTGATCGGCTTCGCGGTCCCCTTCGTCCTGGCCCTCGTCCTCAACGAACTCCGGCACGCCAAGGCGTTCTTCCGGGTCGTCGTCTATCTGCCGGTGATGATCCCGCCGGTGGTGAGCGCCCTGCTGTGGAAGTGGTTCTACGACCCCGGCGCCGGACTCGCCAACGAGGCGCTCAGGTTCGCCGGACTGCCCACCTCGAACTGGACCAACGGCGCCGACACCGCCCTGCTCTCCCTGGTGATCGTGGCGACCTGGGCCAACATGGGCGGCACCGTCCTGATCTACCTGGCGGCCCTGCAGTCCATCCCCGGCGAGCTGTACGAGGCGGCCGAACTCGACGGCGCGAACCTGCTCCAGCGCATCCGCCATGTCACGGTCCCGCAGACCCGCTTCGTGATCCTGATGCTGATGCTCCTTCAGATCATCGCCACCATGCAGGTCTTCACCGAACCCTTCGTCATCACCGGCGGCGGCCCCGAGAACGCCACGGTCACCGTCCTGTACCTGATCTACAAATACGCCTTCCTCTACAACGACTTCGGCGGGGCCTCGGCCCTGAGCGTCATGCTGCTCGTGCTGCTCGGCGCCTTCTCCGCCCTGTACCTGCGGCTCACCCGCTCCGGAGGTGACGACGCGTGAGCACCCGGACCCTCGTGTCCTCGTCCGCCCTGGCCCGCCCGCGCGGCAAGGCCGTGTACTGGTCCCTCTTCACGGCCACCGTGCTGCTGTTCGTCCTCGCCTTCCTCTTCCCCGTCTACTGGATGGCGACGGGCGCGATGAAGTCCGCCGACGAGGTCGCGCGCACCCCGCCCACCCTCGTGCCCGAGCGATGGAGCCTGAGCGGCTACACCGACGCCTGGGAGCTCATGCAGCTGCCCGCGCACCTGTGGAACACGGTCGTCCAGGCCGCCGGCGCCTGGCTGTTCCAGCTGGTGTTCTGCACGGCCGCCGCCTACGCCCTGTCCAAGCTGCGCCCGGCCTTCGGCAACGTGATCCTGGGCGGCATCCTCGCCACCCTGATGGTGCCCGCCCAGGCCCTGGTCGTGCCGAAGTACCTGACCGTGGCCGATCTGGGCCTGCTCAACGACCCGGTGGCGATCTGGCTGCCCGCCGTCGCCAACGCCTTCAACCTCTATCTGCTCAAGCGGTTCTTCGACCAGCTCCCGCGCGACGTCCTGGAGGCCGCCGAGATCGACGGCGCCGGAAAGCTGCGCACCCTGTGGTCGATCGTGCTGCCGATGTCCCGGCCCGTCCTCGGCGTGGTCTCGATCTTCGCCCTGGTGGCCGTCTGGCAGGACTTCCTCTGGCCGCTCATGGTCTTCTCCGACACCGACGAACAGCCGATCAGCGTCGCGCTCGTCCAGCTGTCGCAGAACATCCAACTGACCGTGCTCATCGCCGCGATGGTGATCGCGAGCATCCCCATGGTCGCGATGTTCCTGGTCTTCCAGCGGCACATCATCGCCGGCATCGGCGCGGGCAGCACCAAGGGCTGACGTCCTCCTCCCCACGACAGAAAGGGCCGCAACGTGGCACAGCCCCGTCCCGCCTCGGCACAGTGGTGGCGCTCCGCCGTCATCTACCAGGTGTACGTCCGCAGCTTCGCCGACGGCGACGGCGACGGCACCGGCGACCTCGCGGGCGTCCGCGCCCGGCTGCCGTACCTCGCCGAACTCGGCGTCGACGCACTGTGGTTCACCCCCTGGTACGTCTCACCGCTGAAGGACGGCGGCTACGACGTCGCCGACTACCGGGCCATCGACCCGGCGTTCGGCACCCTCGCCGAGGCCGAGAAGCTCATCGCCGAGGCCCGTGAGCTGGGCATCCGCACCATCGTCGACATCGTGCCCAACCACGTCTCCGACCAGCACTCCTGGTTCCGGGCCGCGCGCGCCGCCGGACCCGGCAGCCCCGAACGCGAGCTGTTCCACTTCCGGCCCGGACGCGGCCCGGACGGTGCCCTGCCGCCCAACGACTGGCCCTCGCAGTTCGTCGGCTCCACCGAACCGGTGTGGACCCGGCTGCCCGACGGCGAGTGGTACCTGCACCTGTTCACCCCCGAACAGCCCGACCTCAACTGGGCCCACCCCGTGGTGCGTCAGGAGCACGAGGACATCCTGCGCTTCTGGTTCGAGCGGGGCGTGGCAGGCGTACGGATCGACTCGGCCGCGCTGCTCGCCAAGGACCCGGACCTGACCGACCTCGCCGACGGCCCCGAGCCGCACCCCTTCGTCGACCGCGACGAACTCCACGACGTCTACCGCTCCTGGCGGGCCGTCGCCGACGACTACGACGGCGTCTTCGTCGGCGAGGTGTGGCTGCCCGACGCCGAGCGCTTCGCCCGCTACCTGCGCCCCGACGAACTGCACACCGCCTTCAACTTCTCGTTCCTGTCCTGCCCCTGGGATGCGGAACGGCTGCGGGAGTCGATCGACACGACCCTCGCCGAGCACGCGCCCGTCGGCGCCCCCGCGACCTGGGTGCTGTGCAACCACGACGTGACCCGCACGGCCACCCGCTACGGCCGCGCCGACACCGGCTTCGACTTCGCCGCCAAGGCGTTCGGCACCCCCACCGACCTCGCCCTCGGCGCCCGCCGGGCGCGGGCCGCCGCGCTGCTGTCCCTGGCACTGCCCGGAGCCGTCTACCTCTACCAGGGCGAGGAACTCGGCCTGCCCGAGGCCGACATCCCCCTCGACCGCATCCAGGACCCGATGCACGCCCGCTCCGGCGGCACCGACCCGGGCCGGGACGGCTGCCGAGTGCCGCTGCCGTGGACCGCCGACGCGCCCCACGCCGGCTTCGGTCCGGGGGAGGAGCCCTGGCTGCCGCAGCCGGCCGGCTGGGCGGCGTACGCGGCCGACGGCCAGGCCGCCGACCCGGACTCCATGCTCGCGCTCTACCGCCGGGCCATCGCGCTGCGCCCGCGGTTCGGGCAGGACCCGCTCACCTGGCTGCCCGCCCCGGACGGCGTCCTCGCCTTCACCCGCGCGCCGGGCACGGTGTGCGTGGTCAACCTGGCCGACCGCCCCGCCGACCTGCCCGTCCCCGGTGAACTCCTGCTCGCCAGCGGCCCCTTGGACCCGCGGGGACGGCTGCCGAGCGACACCGCGGTCTGGCTGCGCGCCCCGGGCCTGTGAACCCTCCCGGTCACCGCACCGGCCGCGGTCGCCCTCCCCTCACCCCATGCGAAGGGATCAGCAGCACCGTTTCAGCCCCATGCCGTCCGGCTCGTGCCGGCCCGACCTCACCGCCGGTTCGCTCCCGGGGTTCGGCGGCCGCGGCATCCTCGTCTCCGAGTCCATCGCCCACGGCACCACCGTGATGCGCGGCGTTGAGCGCCGCTGTGCCGCTGCTCATGGTCGCGCGCGACGACACGGGGCAGACCCGAGCAGCAGCTCCGCGAGGTCTGCGTCGCCTCCCCGGCGAGGCGCAAGCAGTTCGCCGTGGTGGACGGCGAGGCCCAAGGCACCCTCCTGCGCGAGGGGGACAGGGCCGCCGACGCCCGGCGGAGCGAGGTCGTCGACTTCCTGACGGACACGTACGCGGCGGCCCCGCGCCCGTGGCCGGGCCCGTCCGCACGGGGCCGGGACGGCCGTCACGTCGTGGTGGAGGGCATCCGGGTGCTCGGGGTGCGCGAGAGGAACCTGTTCCAGCCGCCCGCCGGGCGCTCGCCCACGCCCAGGGTGCGCAGCCGGGCGAGGACGGCCGGGTCCTGCACGTCGAGCCAGTCGACGAACTGCCGGAAGGAGACGATGCGGACGTCCTTCCTGTCCGCGATCCGCTTCACGGTCTCCTCGACCGCGTCCATGTAGATGCCGCCGTTCCACTCCTCGAAGTGGTTGCCGACGAAGTACGGCGCCCGGTTCGTCTCGTAGGCGCGGCGGAAGCCGGCCAGGTACGCCTGGGTGGCCTGGGCCCGCCAGGACGGGTAGTTGTACGCGGGCGCCCGGGTGGTGCTGATCGACTGGTTCGCCAGGATGTTGTAGTCCATCGACAGGACCTCGAAGCCGCGTCCGGGGAAGGGGATGCCCTGGAGGGGGAGGTCCCACAGGCCCTGCTTCTTCACCGGCCAGCGCTGGACGCCGCCGGGCGAGGAGGCGTCGTAGCGCCAGCCCAGCTCGCGGGCGACGGGCAGCAGGTTCTCCTGGCCGAGCAGACAGGGCGTGCGCCCGCCGACGAGCTCCTTGTCGTAGTCGAAGGGCAGGGGCTGCTCGCGCTGCCAGCCGGTGCTGGTGCGCCAGGTCTTGACGAACTGCCGCGCCTGTTCGATCTCGCTGCGCCAGTCGGCCGGACTCCAGTTCGCGACGGAACCGGTGCCGGAGCAGAAGTGCCCGTTGAAGTGGGTGCCGATCTCGTGACCGCGCAGCCACGACTGGCGGACGTATCCCAGCGTCTCCTTGACGTGCCCGTCGGTCAGGTAGCCGATGTCGGAGGCGCCGACCCGGTTGTTCGGGGGCCGGTACAGGCGCTTCTGCGACTCCGGCAGCAGGTAGAGGCCGGAGAGGAAGAAGGTCATGCGGGCGTCGTGCTGCTCGGCGAGTTCGAGGAAGCGCGGGAAGAGGCCGTTGCCCACCTCGCCCGCGCCGTCCCAGGAGAACACCACGAACTGCGGAGGGGTCTCGCCGGGCTCCATGCGGACCGGCGCGGCGGGCTGGTTGGGCTGCCTGCCGGTGTACGCGGTCGACCCGTCGCCGATCAGCCGGGGCGCCATGCGGCGCGCGCCGTTGGCGCGCTGCCCCGCCTCGTTCGGGCCCTTCGTGCCCGTCTCCGGCGGGCTGCCGCAGCCGGACAGCCCCGCGGCCGAGGCGACCAGCCCCAGCCCTGCTCCGACGGCACTTCTCCGGCTGAACGCGTTCATGGGCACCCCAACCCGCTGGCCGGCGGCAGGAGAGCCCGCCGGTGACGTATCTGGCTGTACGTCAGATAATCAGATTTATACGGTTCGGGGTGTTTTGGGTGAGGCAAAGGAGTGGTGGGGCAGGGGTGGCGGTGCGTGACGGCCGGTCTTCCGGGGGGTGCGCGGGGGTGGCGCGCGAGGCGTGCGGGGCGTGCGGGGCGGGCCCGGCGCAAGCGGGCTGACCTCCGTGTCCGGGGGCGCCGGCCCCGGCGTACGCCGCCGCTCCCCGCCCGGCGCGGGCGCCCCTCTCCCGTACCCGCGGCTTTCACCCGCGCCGCCATCGCACCCTTCCCTGACGTTCGGTGCTCCTGGAACGCTCCTTCCGCGCGCACTCCGTCGTCACCCGGCCGGTCCCACCACCCCCATGGGAAGAGGTCCCCCACTCATGCCCGACGTCAACCGCCGCCGATTCCTCGAACTCGCGGGCGCGACCACGGCGTTCACCTCCCTGTCCGGCAGCATCCAGCGGGCAGCCGCCCTCCCGGCGAACCACCGCACCGGGTCGATCGAGGACGTCGAGCACATCGTCGTCCTCATGCAGGAGAACCGTTCCTTCGATCATTGCTTCGGCACGCTGCGCGGAGTGCGCGGCTTCGGCGACCCCCGGCCCGTGACGCTCGACAGCGGCAAGCCGGTCTGGCACCAGCCGGACGGCGCCAGGGAGGTCCTGCCGTTCCGCCCGGACGCCGACGACCTCGGCATGCAGTTCCTGGAGGGGCTGCCGCACGGCTGGACCGACGGCCAGCAGGCGTACAACGGCGGCAAGTACGACCGCTGTGCCGGGCGCTGAAGGTGGGCCGCTCGGCTTACTACGCGTATCTCGCGGGCCGGGAGGCAGCCCTGGTCCGACGGGATGCCGATCGCCAACGCCGGAAGCGGCGAAGACGAAGACGATGTCGCAGGTGCCGGTGTGGCGTGACGGGCTTGCGTGGTCGGTGTTGTCGGTGGACTACCAGCGCATTCTCACCGTGCTCGCGGACCGGGCCCGGCTTGGGCAGGGGCCGCTGACCTGCCGGGAGATGGCCGCTTCGTTCGGCATGGACGTGGTTCCGGCGCGGGTGGAGGCGCTGCGGTCGAAGGCGAAACGCCTGGTCGCGCGCGGCTGGCTGGCTGAACCGGCGCCGGGCCGGTTCACGCCCGCCCGCGGGGTGAGCGGGCCGGGCGGCGGGTCATGAGCAGGGTCATCGACCAGTAGATCATCGCCTCGGCGCCGGTGGTGCGGCGTTCGAAGTCGCGGGCCAGGCGGCTGCTGCCTCGATGGTGGAACCGCCGGTGACCGGACTTGATAGCACCAACTTTGGTATGTTCATTCTTGGACGCACCAAAATTGGCTGTATTGGCGGGTGGCTGGACGTGGACGATTTCATCGGGCGGGAGCGGGAGCTCGCGGCTCTGGACCGGATGCTCAAGCGGGTCGAGGCGGGTGGCCGCGGTGGGCGGCCGGGCAAGGCGATGCTGATCCGCGGGCGGCGGCGGGTGGGGAAGTCCCGGCTCGTCGAGGAGTTCATCGAGCGCTCGGGGCTGCCCAGTCTGTTCTTCACGGCCTCGGCCCAGGCCGGTGCGGGGGCGGATCTGCGGCTGTTCGTCGAGGCGGCGGCCGAGTCTGACCTGCCCGGCGCCGAAGCGGTGGGCGGGCAGTCGCCCGGTACCTGGGACGCGGCCTTTCACCTTCTTGTCGCCGCGCTGCCGGACGACCGGCCGAGTGTCGTCGTATTCGACGAGATGCCCTATCTGATCAAGAACGATCCGGGCTTCGAGGGCACCTTGCAGAAGTTCTTCGACCGGGAACTGGCCAGGCGGCCGGTGCTGTTGCTCTGTGTCGGTTCCGACCTGGCGATGATGGAGCGGCTCAACGACTACGACCGGCCCTTCCACCAGCGCGGTACGGAAATGGTGGTGCCACCGCTCAGCCCGGCCGATGTGGCGGACATGCTTGGACTCTCGCCGGCCGACGCGTTCGATGCCTTCCTCGTCTGTGGCGGGCTGCCTCTGGTCCTGGAGGAGTGGCCACGCGGCGCGGGGGTCTTCGACTACCTGGCCGACGTGGTGACCGATCCGACCTCGGCCCTCATCGTCAGCGCGGAGCGGTCCCTGGCCGCGGAGTTCCCGGCCGACGCCCAGGCACGCCTGGTGCTCGGGGCGATCGGCTCCGGGGAGCGGACGCACACGCTGATCGGCCGGGCGGCGGGCGGCCTGCCCGCCACCACCCTGCGGCGCTCCCTGCAGCTCCTGGGTGCGAAGCGGGTGGTGGAGGCCGTCACGCCGTTGTCCACACGCCCTTCGAAGGAGACCCGCTATTACGTAGCCGATCCGCATCTGCGCTTCTGGCTGGCCTTCCTGGGGCCGTACATGTCCGAGATCGAGCGCGGCAGAGGTGACCTGACTCTTGAGCGGATGCGCCGGTCGTGGACGGCCTGGCGCGGGCGGGCCGTCGAGCCGGTGGTGCGGGACGCCCTGTTCAGGATGCGCGCGGACGGTCTGCCCGAGGAGACGGGCGCGGTGGGCGGCTACTGGACCCGCAGCAACGACCCCGAGATCGACATCGTCGCGGCCGACCGGGGCCCGATCGCCAAGCGCATCACGGCGGTCGGCTCCGTGAAATGGCTGGAGAACCGCCCCTTCGACGCCCACGACCTGGCCCGCCTGCTGGTTCACCGCTCGCAACTGCCCGGGGCCGACGAGCAGACCCCGCTCCTCGCGGTGGCGCGGAGCGGGGTCTCGGTGGACGGGGTGCGGGCGGTGGGGCCCGAGGAGCTCATCACCGCTTGGCGGTGACGGTGGTCATGTCAGCGCCGACAGGGGCACGGGCATGTAGCCGCCGTCGACGAGATGCTCTGCCGGGGGTCTGCCTCCTGCTCACCGGGAGCCTGCAGGCGTCATCGCACTGCCGGGTGTCCGTGTACTTCTGCCTGTGCCGCCGCGATGGCGGCACAGGCAGAAGTACTGTCCGACATCGTCGGCTTCTTCGCTCCACTACTTGCGGCCGCTCTCACAGGACTCCGATGCCGTATCGGGGGAGCAGGTGTGCACGCCAGCGGATGAACGGTTCGTCGTTTCCGCGACGGTGTTCCCGGCACGCACATGTTCGGAGCGGGAATCGGACCTCATGGCGGACCTGGAAGTCTGGGAAGACCCTGCCGAGCTGCGCATCCGGCGTAAGTCCTCGGGGTGTTCGAAGCCACAAGTTCAGCCTTTCCTGGCCGCCGGACAACTCGTAGTGGCCGAGCAGCGTGCTGAGCTCGCCGTACCGGCGCGACCGCCAGGCATCCATCGCCGCTCCCGCAGTCACCTCGGAGCCGGACCCGGCGATACCCTCTGGCCGGCATGGACGGGGTGCCACGGTGGGGAAGGCACAGTGCTGGTCGCATTCTGGTCGTATACGTGCCCGAAGTGGGGCTTGGCGGGGCATGTCCGCGTGAGGCCGGGAGCAGCCGGGTGCCGCGTACCCATGCAGGTCAGAGCAGGTTTTTTGGATGACGCTCCTGGTGATGAAATCGACGGCTTCTTCGACCACGTCGTCCCGCCGCTGCCGCCGAAGGACGCCTCCCGGGGCAGGTCCACCGTCGACGTCGCCCTCGACCTCTACCCGGGCGACGCCAACCGCCCCGCGGGACCGTACGGACTCGGCCCGCTGGTGCCGATGGTGGTCGTCTCGCCCTGGAGCAAGGGCGGTTACGTCTGCTCCGAGACGCTGGACCACACCTCGATCCTGCGGTTCATGGAGCGCCGCTTCGGAGTCCGCGAGCCCCAGGTCTCGCCCTGGCGCCGCGCCGTCTGCGGCGACCTGACCTCCGCGTTCGACTTCTCCCGCCGAGACAGCCGCCCGGTGTCGCTGCCGGACACGGACGCGTACGAGCCGCCGGACACGGACGCGTACGAGCCGCCGGACCGCGAACGCCACCCGGACTACCGGCCGGTGCCCCCGGCCGACCCGGCCATGCCCCGTCAGGAGCGCGGCCTGCGCCCCTCGCGGCCGCTCAAGTACGCCCCCTGCGCGGACGGTTCGGTGGACGCGGCGGCCGGGACGTTCACGCTCACCCTGACCGGCGGGGCCGAGGCGGGCGCCGCCTTCCACATCACCTCCGGCAACCGCGCCGACGGCCCCTGGACGTACACCACCGAGGCGGGAAAGACCCTGTCGGACACCTGGAACTCGGCGTACTCGGACGGCTCCTACGACCTCACGGTGCACGGGCCCAACGGCTTCGTGCGCTCCTTCGAGGG
Source organism: Streptomyces zinciresistens K42 (assembly GCF_000225525.1). Classification (GTDB taxonomy): domain Bacteria; phylum Actinomycetota; class Actinomycetes; order Streptomycetales; family Streptomycetaceae; genus Streptomyces; species Streptomyces zinciresistens. The sequence goes on from NZ_AGBF01000193.1 coordinate 11,576, forward strand.
CGGCAACGGGGCCGCCGGTCCCGAGGTCACCGCCCGCCCCAGGGGCGACGACATCGAGCTGACGTTCACGAACCGGTCGGCGGCGGGCACCCTGCTGAGGATCGCCGACGCCTACGCCGGACGCGCCACGACCGTGACCGTGCGGCCCGGCGCCACCGTGCGCCGCACGATCGGCCTGGCGGCGGGCCGGCGCTGGTACGACCTGACCGTCACCGCCGACGGCGACCCGGCGTTCCGGCGCGGGTTCGCCGGGCACGTCGAGAACGGGCGGCCCGGCGTGAGCGACCCGGCGAACATCACCGAGTGACCCGGGGCCCTTCCGCGAGGGCCCCGCGCGCCGCTCACCGCGCCGTGAGCTGCCCCGGCTCCTGACGCCGGGGCACCAGCGCCGGTTCCTCGGCGGCCGATCCGGGCTCCAGCGCCAGGACGGCCGCCACGGGATGCTCGTCGGCGGCCCCCGCGGAGGCGGCGTGGCGCGAGGCCCCCGCGGAGGCGGCCTCGGGGCGGGCCGCCGCCTCGGGACGCGGCGTGGCGCGGGTCAGCTGGACCACGCCCCAGGAGGCCAGCCCCGCCCCGGCCAGCGCCAGGACGACGCCCAGGGGACCGCCCCGCAGCCGTTCGCCCAGCAGCGCCAGCCCGATCACCGCCGCCGCCAGCGGATTGGCCAGCGTGACCACGGCGAGCGGCGCTCCGAGGCCGCCCCGGTAGGCGGTCTGGGACAGCAGCAGCCCGCCCGCCGCGAAGGCCGCGACCAGCAGGGCCACACCCGCCACCTGGAGACTCAGGACCGGCACCGACCGATCGGCGGCGGCCACGGTGACCGTCTGGGTGAGGGCGGAGGCGACACCGGAGGCGAAGCCGGACGCCGTGGCGTGCCGCAGTCCCGGACGGGCGCCCGGCCACGCCAGCGTGCCCATCAGGGCGACCGTGACCGCCGCGACGGCCAGCGCCTCGGGGGCGCTCAGCGCGTCGTCCGGGGCGGGGCCGGAGGCGGCCACGAGGATCGCGGCCAGACCGGCCAGGGTCAGCGCGGTGCCGCGCCACTCGGCCGCGCCGGCCCGCCGCCCCGCCAGCCGCGCGCCCAGCGGCACCGCCGCCACCAGGGTGAGCGCGCCGAGCGGCTGCACCACGGTCAGCGCGCCGTACCTCAGGGCGACGACGTGCAGCAGCGCGCCGGAAGCGTTGAGCAGGACCGAACC
>NZ_AGBF01000192.1 GCF_000225525.1 Streptomyces zinciresistens K42
GCCGTCACCGTGCGGGTCCGCCCGGCCGCCGCGGCCCGGCGCCGACCCGGCGAGCGCGGTGCGCGCGTCGGTCAGGTGCATGGGGCCGTAGCCGCCGGTCACGCTCGGGCGGCCGTCGTGGGCGTCCCAGCGGGACTGGAGGTAGGAGACGCCGAGCAGCACGCTCTGCGGTACCCGGTAGGTCGCGGCGGCCGACGCGAAGGCCGACTGCAGGCGCCGCTGCGCGTCCTGGGCCTCCGACGGGGCGGCGCCGACGAGCGGCAGCACCAGTGCCGCCGCGGCCAGTGCCCCGGCGGCGGTCCGTGCGCGCCGGTGCCCGGCCGGACGACGGGGATCGGTGACGGATCGTCGCAAAGCAGCCTCCTGGGACGGTCGGGCGCGATGAGCCGTGCGGGGCCGGGCGTCCGTGGTGCCAGGCGGTCCGACGATCCGTCAATCATGCCAACCGACCGCTGCCGACCCTTGGCACCCGCGAATCCCGGGAGTTTCGCGAGCGGCACCGCGAGGGCCCGCGAGGCTTCAGCGGCGTACTTCCCCGCACCCGCGGAACCGGCCCGGGAAGTCTTTGCCGCCGTACATCCGGCCAGTTTTCCCCCGGCCGTCAAGGGCGCGCGCACAGGCCCGCGGTACGCCGTCTCCAGGGCGTGCCGCGGGCCACCGTCCGTGTGTGTCAGCGGGTGCCGACCGCCGCGCGCACGGCCCGCCGGGCCAGCTGGCAGTCGTCGTGCAGCCGCCGCAGCAGCAGCCGCTGCTCCTCGCCGGACGGCGCGGCACCCGGGGGGGCCGCGGCCGGTGCCGCCGGGGCCGTGTCGTGCAGCGAACGCTGCACGGCCGTCTCATAGGTGCGGATCTCGCGCGTCAGCACCAGCATCAGGTTCACCAGGAACGCGTCCCGGGCCGCCGGGCCCGCCGTCTGGGCCAGCTGGCTGATCTGCCGCCGGGCCACCGGCGCGTCCCCGAGCACCGACCACAGCGTCGCGAGGTCGTAGCCCGGCAGGTACCAGCCCGCGTGCTCCCAGTCCACCAGCACGGGACCGGCCGGTGAGAGCAGGATGTTCGAGAGCAGGGCGTCGCCGTGGCAGAACTGGCCCATGCCCTGCCGGCCCGCGGAGGCCGCGATGCCGTGCAGCAGCTTCTGGAGGTCACCCATGTCCCGGTCGGTCAGCAGACCCAGCTCGTGGTACCGGGAGATCCGCGCCGCGTAGTCCAGCGGCGCGTCGAACGTGCCCGCCTGCGGCCGCCAGGTGTTCAGGCGGCAGATCGCGCCGAGGGCCGCCCTGATGTCCGCCCGCGGCGGAGTCTCCAGCGGATGGCGCTGAAGTGCCGCCACCCGGCCGGGCATCCGCTCGATGACGAGTGTGCAGTTGTCCGGGTCCGCCGCGATCAGTCTCGGCACCCGCACCGGGGGGCGGTGCCGGACGAACGCGCGGTATGCCGCTATTTCGTGCCGGGTCCGCTCGGCCCAGGCGGGGGAGTGGTCCAGTAAGCACTTGGCGACGGCCGTACTGCGCCCGGTCGTGCCGACCAGGAGGACGGACCGCCCGCTGCGGCGCAGCACCTGGACCGGGGTGAACTCCGGGCAGATCCGGTGCACCGACGCGAGGGCGGTGCGCAGCTGGGTGCCCTGGGGGCCGGACAAGTCGAGTCTCCCGCTGAGCGGTTGGGTGCCGAGCCCCGCGGCCCGGACCGGCCGGCCCGCGCCGGGCACGGGGGTGGCCGCCGGCCGCGCGGGGGCGAGGTAGGGGCCGCCGCCCGCCGGGCGGGCTCGTAGCGACCGGGGTGGGGCGGACACGGAGGACGATGCTGCGTACATGGGAGAGACAGATCCCTTCGTGTGCCTGCGACGTCAGTGCGCCGCCCGATCCGGTCGCCCGGGTGCACCCTGGGGAGTGCACCGGCCGTACCGAGGGGCGACCGGGTCGGGGTGGCGCGTTCCTACCTGACACCCCGCGTCCCGTGGCACACCATCTGGCGCACCCTGGCGAACCCTGGCGAATAGTCCCGGGGCAACCCGCACCGGGCTACTGTCAACTCAGCCGAGAACCTGGGGGCTTGATGTGAGCGGCGAACCCAACACCCGCCTGGCGGACCTGTTCGGCCTGACCGGCTGGTCCAAGGGCGAACTCGCGAGGCTGGTCAACCGGCAGGCGGCGGCCATGGGCCACCCCCAGCTGTCGACCGACACCTCGCGGGTGCGGCGGTGGATCGACAGGGGAGAGATCCCGCGCGATCCGGTGCCGCGGGTGCTGGCAGCCCTGTTCACCGAGCGTCTCGGCCGTGTCGTGACCATAGAGGACCTCGGTCTGGTCCGGCACGGGCGTGCGGGGAAACGGCAGGACGCCGGGAATGCGGAACATCCCGACGGTGTGCCGTGGGCGCCCGAACGGACCGCCGCGGTCCTCACCGAATTCACGGGAATGGACCTCATGCTCAACCGACGCGGCTTGGTGGGCGCGGGCGCCGCGCTCGCCGCTGGATCCGCACTCAGCGGTGCCATGCACGACTGGCTGCACACCGACCCGGTCCTCCGGGCCGACGCCCCACAGTTCGACGACCCCTTGCGGGCCGAGCCCGCCGGGTTCGACCGCTACGAGGCCGCCCCCATCGGATCGCAGGAGATCGACGAGCTGGAGCGCTCGGTCGAGGTGTTCCGGGCCTGGGACGCGGCCCGCGGAGGCGGACTCCAGCGCAAGGCGGTCGTGGGACAGCTCAACGAGGTGGGCGGCATGCTCGCCTACCGCCACCCCGAACACCTGCAGCGGCGCCTGTGGGGCGTCGCCGCCAACCTCTCCGTCCTCGCCGGCTGGATGTCGCACGACGTCGGCCTGGAACCCACGGCCCAGAAGTACTTCGTCATCGCCGCCCACGCGGCCCGGGAGGGCGGCGACCGGCCCCGCGCCGGGGAGGCGCTCTCCCGGGCCGCGCGCCAGATGGTGCATCTGGGCCGGCCCGACGACGCGCTCGACCTGATGAAGCTCGCCCAGTCCGGATCCGGTGACGAGGTGCTGCCGCGCACCCGGGCCATGTTCCACACCATCGAGGCCTGGGCACAGGCGTCGATGGGCAAGGGGCAGGCCATGCGGCGCACCCTGGGCCGGGCCGAGGACCTCTTCGTCTCCGGCAAGGGCGATGTGCCGTCGCCGAGTTGGATGCAGACCTTCAAGGACGAGGATCTGTACGGCATGCAGGCCCTGGCCTACCGCACGCTGGCCGAGTTCGAGCCGGGCGCGGCCGCGCACGCCCGGCACTACGCGGAGAAGGCCCTGTCCCTGCGCGTCGACGGACGGGAGCGGTCGAAGATCTTCGACCATCTGTCCATGGCGTCCGCCTGCTTCATCGCGGACGACCCCGAACAGGCCGACCGGTACGCCCGATTGGCCCTGATGGCGATGGGCTCCAACTCTTCCGGGCGCACCTGGGACCGGCTGCGGCAGATGTACCGGCTGACCGCCGCGTACGCCGGCTGTCCGAGGATCAGCGAACTGCGGGAGGAGATCCGGCTGGCGCTGCCCAAGCCCCGCAAGCCGGACCCGGGCAACAGCGCACGGGCCTAGGAGACCGTTGAAGATCTTGCTCCGGCCGCCCGCCTCGCCCTGGATTGCCGATAAACCTCAATCGCCGTCAACCAGGGCAAGCCGGGCGCCGTTTCAAGATCTTCAGGACGCTTCTCGGACTGCCCCCGCGCCGCCGGCGCATCGCAGGGCCGGGGCATCACGAGTGCCGGGTCCGGTCCTGGTGCGTCACCCGCGCCACGAGCACACAGGCGTCGTCCGCCCGTCCCCCGGCACCGAACTCCTCGGCGACCAGGCGTATCGCGTCCTGCGCGCGGGCCGCGCCGGCCAGGCGGGGGCCGAGGCCGAGCAGGGGGCCCGCGCCGTCCGCCGCGCCGTGCTCCGGCACGAGGGTGCCGGAGTGCAGCACGATCAGGTCGCCGACCTGGAGGGTCTCCTCCGTCTGCGGGTGGACGGCGCCCGGGGCGGTGCCGAGCAGTGCGCCGGGCGGTCCGTCCAGCCTGCGTCCCGTCCCCTGGCGGAACAGCAGCGGGGCGGGGTGCCCGGCCCGTGCCCAGGTGAGGGTGCGGCTCTGCGGGCGGTAGTGGCAGCACAGGGCGCTGCCGAGGGCGGGCCGGACCGTGGCGTCGAGCAACTGGTCGAGGAGGGAGAGGAGTTGACCGGGGCGGGTGCCGGCCATCGCCATGCCGCGCACGGCGCCGAGCAGGGTGGCACAGCCCGAGGCGGCGGCCGTCGCGTGCCCGGTGAGGGCACCGAGGCTCAACAGGGTGGTGCCGTCGGCCAGTTCGAGGGTGTCGTACCAGTCACCGCCCATGCGGGCGCCGCCGCCCGGCGCCCGCAGCCGGCAGGCCGCCAGGTCCAGTGCCCCGGGGCCCGCGTGCGCAGGCCGTAACGAACCGCGCCACGGCGGCGGGACCGCGTCGCCCGCCCCGGCCCCGGGCTCCGGTGCGCCGTGCGCGCGGGGCCGGTCGCGCCGGAGCGAGTCACGGGTCTCGCTCACGGCGCGCCGGTGCCGGCGTACGGCGCTGACGTCGCGCAGTACGGCCCACATCGAGGCGGTGGCGCCGTCGGGGTCGAGCACCGGCTCGCCCCTCATGTGCACCGTGCGGACCTCGCCGCCGGGGCGCACGACCCGGAACTCGCCGTCGATGGGCTTGGCGTCGATCAGGCAGTCGGTGACCATCGACGTCAGCCGCCGCCGGTCCTCGTCGTGCACCAGGGAGGGCAGTTCGTCGAGGGTCAGGGGTGCGGCGGCCGGGTCCCGCCCGAGGATCTCGTACAGCTCGCCCGACCAACTGGCCTCGTCCGTCAGCAGGTTCCACTCCGCGCTGCCGACCGGGCTGAGCGGGGAGTCGCGGCGGGGGGCGGGGAGGGGCCGTCCCGCAGCTGGGCCAGGTGCGCATCCAGGTCGTCGAGCTGGTGCAGGGCGAGCTCGTACAGGGCGCGCTGCCAGCGCTCCCGCGGGTCCGCGCCGTCTCCCGGGGCGTCCCGCCGCACGGCGTCCACCTCGCCCTTGAGCCTTCGCGTCTGCGATATGAGGGCGTCCACCGAGCCGCGTCCGGGCGGCTGGGCGGCGGGGTGGTCCGCGAAGAGGTGGGGCGGCATGACGCACTCCGATGAGGAAACGGTACGACCAGGACTGACGGAGGGACCGTTACGACTCTTGCACAGCCGGCGACGCCCCGTAAGTGCTTTGGCAACACCCGATTCAGTGGTGCGTCTGGCATATGCCAGAGTCTTCAAGGAGAGGTCGGACCGTGCGAACGGCGTACGCCGGCCCCGGAGGCACGGCGTAGGCCGGGTACGCGGTTTGACGGCCGTTCGGCACCTTTGTGCGGGACTCATTCGCCTGTTCGACGCGCGCGTGTTCCCCAGGTGGAGCGGTGCGGGTGACCCGGGCCGCCGACCGCCGTCCCAAGAGTGACGCAGCTCACAAAATTGGTGCGGGTTCCGGTGTAATGCAAACGGCATTTGCGGGGTCGTAAGAGCACAGCGGCAAGACCGTCGCCTTCCGACCCAGGGGAGACCGCCCATGGACATCGCCCTCGAGCAGCCCGCCCGCGCCCGTCTGATCACCGGCGAGGAACGCGAGGTGTCCGTTCCCGCCGGGCTGCGCTACCTCTCGACGGATCCGCTGGCGGTGCATCTCGACTTCCCGGGCGAGGTCTCCCTCGACGGCAACGGCGCCACCTGGACGTTCGCCCGCGGTCTGCTGGAGGCGGGGCTGCGCGGCCCGGCCGGCGACGGCGACGTGCACATCTGGCCCTGCGGCGACGCACGCACCGTCGTCGAACTGCACTCGCCGCACGGCATGGCCCTGCTCCAGTTCGACACCCCCGCCCTCCAGCGCTTCCTGGTGCGGACCTACGCGGTGGTCGCCCCCGGGGAGGAGGACCTCGACGCGGTCGTCGAGCGCGGCCTGAGCGCGCTCTTCGACGGTGTCTGACGCGGCGTGCCGCGGGGAGGGGGCCCGGTCCTCCCGCGCCCCCTCCCCGCGCGCCGGCCGGTCAGTACCGCAGGACGCCCGCGATCCCCCCGGCGTCGCTCAGGGTCCCGTCCGGTACGAAGCGGACGTCGGCGCCGGTCTCCAGGCACTGCTCGACGATCTCGTCCACGATGTCCTCGCGGGCGTCGAGTTCCCCCGCCTCGGCCGGGACCAGATGGTCGCCGTCCTCCCCGCGCACCGTCGCCCGGTAGTTCTCCTCGACCGCCAGCAGCCGTATCCGGCCCTCGCGGGCGCTGCGCCACACCTCGTCGACGCCGGCCGCGAACGCCCTGCGGCCCCGGGCCGCGACGAGCGCGCCGGTGACCTCGTCGTTGCTCTTGTGGATCTCGGCGGTGATCCGGGGCCGGATCGCCTGCCACACCGCCTCGCGGGTGCCGTGCGCGAGACCGCCGTGCGGGATGTGCACGGCGTGCCGCGCGGTGCCGCCGATCTCGTCGAGCAGGGACAGCGCCGCCTGCTCGCCGGTGACGTACAGCGGGCGCGGGCTGCCCCGCAGGATCGCGCCGAGCGCCGCGTCCGCCTCCTTGAGGAAGTGGCGCGTGTCCTCGTCGCGGAAGGTGCTCGGGGTGTCGCCGATCCGCTCGCGCCGCTCGGCGTCGAAGTTCTGCGCGGCCCGGGTCAGCGGGAAGCCGCCGAGGGGGGCCTCGGTGATGCGGTCCAGGCGGCCGTGCCAGAGCGTGACGCGGTCCGAGGAGACCGACAGGACCCAGTACGGGCGTTCCGCGGCGTGCGCGGAGACGAGGTTGCGGGTGAGGAAGGTGTCCGAGAGCACCACGCGCTCGGGCACCGGCCGCGCGAGCGACCACACCTGGTGCTCGCCCGGAGCGGCGAAGATCACCAGGCCGTCCTCGGCGTAGGTGAGATCGACCTCGGCGAGTGCCTGGTCGAGCTGTCGCTCGACGTCCGTCCGCCGCTCACGGGTGATCGACGGGTCCGACCCCAGTTGCTTCTTGGCCTCGGCCACGACATTGCGCAGCCGGACCTGGTCCTGGGCCCGGTAGGGCTCCCGGCGGTGTGTCGGCGTCAGGACGGACACGGCCGGATAGGGGCGCGGGCGCCGCAGCTCGGAGAGGGCGGTGGGACTGAGTGCGTGCTCCATAAGAGCACGATAGGGCCGATTGTCCGATGCGGCATTTGGGGCAATGGCCGCACCCCGCGCGCGGCCTCACGCGCGCTCCTCCTCCGCCCCGCAGGAACTGCCGTCGGCGGGCAGCGTGCCGTAGAGCAGGAAGGCGTCGACCTTGCCGTGCACGCACTTGGAGGAGGTGTAACCGGTGTGCCCGCCGCCCCTGTTGTCGAGCACCACGGCCGGCGAGCCGAGCCGGCGGGCCGTCTCCACGGTCCAGCCGTACGGTGTCGCCGGGTCGCCGCGGGTCCCCACGAGCAGCATCTTCGGGGTGTCCACGTCCTTCACCTCGTCGCGGATGAAGTCCGTGCCCCTGGGGCGGCCGTAGCACATCAGCACCTCGGTGAGGCGGTACGGGCCGAAGACCGGGGACGCCCGCTCGTACTCGGCGCGCAGCCGGCCGAGGCCGGCGAGGATCTGCCGTCCGCCCGGACGGTCGGGATCGTCCGCGCAGTTGATCGCCATGAGGGCGGAGGGGAGGTTGTCGAGGGGGACGTCCTCCTCGTCCACCAGGCCCCCGCCGCGCGGGACTTCGCCCTGATCGCGCCGCCCCGGCCGCAGGGCGCCCGCGGTGAACGACTCGATGGCCTGGGTGTCGCCGGTCTCCACCAGCGAGGACAGCGCCCGCTCCAGGGCGGGCCACAACTCCTCGCTGTACAGGGCACTTGCCATGGCGCCGACCAGGTCCTGCCCGGTGAACGCGTCGCCGAAGGCCGAGGGGGCCGGCTTCGCGTCCAGCGAGCCGACGAGCCGGACGATCCGCTCGCGGCCCTCGCGGGCATCCGTCCCGAGCGGGCAGGCGATGTCCTTCGCGCACCAGGTGATGAACTCCTCCAGCGCCTTCTGCTGGCCCCGGGCGCCGGCCTTGCCCTGCTCGGTCAGCGGCTCGGTCAGGGTGTCCACGCCGTCGAGCACCAGCCGGCCCACCTTGTCGGGGAACTGGGCGGCGTAGACGGCGCCGAGCCGCGTCCCGTAGGAGAACCCGAGGTAGTTGAGCTTCTTGTCGCCGAGGGCCTGGCGCATGACATCCATGTCGCGCGAGGCGTTGACCGTGCCGATGTGGGGCAGTACGGGGCCGGAGTGCCGGGCGCACGCGTCGGCCGCACGGCGCAGCCCGTCGAGCACGGCCCGCGGTGCGCGGGCCACCTCGGTGCCGTCGTCCGGGAGGTCGATCTCCTCCTCGCCGTCACCGCAGCTGACCGGCGAGGAGCGGCCCACGCCGCGCGGATCGAAGGTCACGATGTCGTAGTTGTCCGTGAGATCCATGAAGTCCTTGCCGCCGCCCGCGAACTGCGGGACCCCGGCGCCGCCCGGCCCGCCGAAGTTCAGCACCACCGAGCCCCGTCTGTCACCCGTGGCGCGGTAGCGGGCGAGCGCCAGCTCCAGGGTGCCGGCCCGGGGGCGGGAGTAGTCGAGCGGCACCGTGATCCGGCCGCACTGCATGTCCTTCGGCGCGCCCTCCCCCGGGCAGGCCGCCCAGGTGACCTTCTGCCGGTAGAAGCGGGACAGGTCGGGCCCGGCCTCCTTCGCCGGCGGCAGACTCGTGCCGAGCAGGGCCAGCCCTGCCGTACCGGTGACGGCGCAGCGCCGCAGCAGGGGCCGCGTGGACAGCTTGGCCAGCATCGATGCCTCCAGGGACGCCCGTCGCGGACCGGGAAGCGGCGTCCTGGATCACGATAGGCGGCTGTCCGCGGGCACGCCTCCCGGGCCGCGGGGGGCGTGCGGGCCGTGCTCGCGGGACCCGTTGCGTGAAGATCGTACTCTTTACAACTAGTTCGACAGGCATGCGCTCGATGGGGTGAATGGCCGTTTAGCCATAACTCGGACGGTTCCTGAGCGTTTTATCCGGTGCGGGTGGAGTGCCCGCGACCATGTCTGGAAGGCAGGGAACCTATGAGACGGGTTACCCGTAACGGTGTGATCGCCATCGCCGCAGCGTCCGGTGCGATGGCTGTGGCGATGCCGGCGTACGCCGACTCCGCGGCCGACGGTGCCGCGACCGACTCCCCGGGGGTGCTGTCCGGCAACACCCTCCAGGTCCCGGTGCACGTCCCGGTGAACGTGTGCGGGAACACCGTGAATGTGGTGGGGCTGCTGAACCCCGCCGTCGGCAACAAGTGCGCCAACGTGGACGGCGGCGGCAAGAAGGCCGCCGCGTCCGACGGTGCGAAGGCCGAGGGAGTGGCCAAGGACTCGCCCGGCATCGGCTCCGGCAACGCCGTGCAGCTGCCGGTGCACGTCCCGGTCAACGTCACCGGCAACTCCGTCAACGTGATCGGCGTCGGCAACGCGGCGATCGACAACGAGTCGGTGAACGGCCCGGCCGACACCCCGGCCAAGGCCACCCCCGAGGAGAAGCCGAAGCCGTCCGTGACGCCGAGGGCGCACAAGCCGCGTCCGGCCCCGGCCGAGCCGGCGCCCGTCGCCTACGCTCCCGAGGCCACCCTCGCGCAGACCGGCGCGGACCCCGCGGTCCCGACCGCGGTGGGTGCGGCGGCCCTCGTGGCCGGCGGCGCCCTGCTCTACCGGCGCTTCCGCCCGACCGGAACGCGCTGACCCAGGGTCACGCACAGCGTGAAGGCCCCGCCGCTCCCCGGAACGGCGGGGCCTTCGCCCTGCCCGGCGAGGGGGAACACCCGTCCGGGCGTTCCCCCTCGGAGTGCGGCAACGGCTTGATCGCGCCGTGACGCCCACCGGGGTGTCGGCGAGGATGACGCGTACGCGGACGATCACCGCCCGTACACACCCCCACGAACGGAGCCACCCCATGGCCTCTCCGGCCCCCGAAGACCTCGTCGTCACCCGGGCCGGCCTCGCCGACTGGCCGCTGATCAGCGGATGGGCCGCCGACGAGGGCTGGAACCCCGGCCCCGGCGACGGGCCGGCGTTCTTCGCCCAGGATCCGGGGGGCTTCTTCCTCGGCCGCATCGGCGGCGAGCCCGTGTCGGCGGTCTCCGTCGTCACCTACGGCAGCGACTACGCCTTCCTCGGCTGCTATCTGGTCCGCCCCGACCTGCGCGGCCGCGGGCACGGCCTGGCCACCTGGAAGACCGGCCTGGCCCACGCCGGCAGCCGCACGGTCGGCCTCGACGGAGTCGTCGCCCAGCAGGACAACTACCGGCGCTCCGGCTTCGAGCACGCCTACCGCACCGCCCGCTACACCGGCACCCCGCCCGCCGCCGAGGCGCCCGCGGACGTACGGGTCGCGGGGCCCGCCGACATGGCGGACATCACCGCCTACGACGCCGCCTGCACCCCCGCCGACCGCCCCCGCTTCCTCGCGCACTGGCTCACCGCCCCCGGCCACCACGCCGTCGTCCGCCGCAGCGGCGGCGGCCGGGTCACCGGGTACGGCGTCGTCCGCCCCGGCCGGGACTGCCCGCGCGTCGGCCCGCTCTTCGCCGACACCGCCGGGGACGCCCGCGCCCTGTTCGCCGCCCTCGCCGCCGAGTGCGCCGGCCGCCCGGTCGCCGTCGACGTGCCCGAGACCAACCCCGCGGGTGTCGCCCTGGCCGAGGCGGCCGGGCTCACCCCCTCCTTCGAGACGGCCCGCATGTACACGGGCCCGGTCCGGCCGTACGCCCACGAGCGGGTCTTCGGCGTCACCACACTCGAACTCGGCTGACGCCGCCGCGGACCCCGCCCGCCGCGACAGCGTGTTTCGAAAGTCCCGCCCGCCCTGCGGGCGGACGACGCTACTTTCGAAACACGCCCTAACGGACCCGCCCCGTCAGCAGGACCATCCCGGAGTCGCCGTAGTCCGGCAGCGTCGGGTCGGAGTCGATGTGGTCCACCGCCAGCTCCCGGGTGAGCGGGGCGAACACCTCCCTGACGAGGTCCGGGCCGACCGGGCAGCCCGGCCAGCGCGAGGCGGGGCCGATGCGGTAGGTCGGCATCTCCTCCATGAACGCGGCCACCAGGAACCCGCCCGGCGCCACACACCGCACGAACACCCGGCAGAACCCGGCGAACTCGGCACGGTCCTCGGTGGCGCCCTCGGCGACGAAGTGCATGGACGCCAGGTCGTAGCCGCCGGGGGCGAGATCGCGGACGTCGCCGTGGACGACGTGCACCCGCGCCAGCGAACCGGCCAGCGTGGCGGGCAGGGCGGGGTTCAGCCGGCGGCACAGCGCGTGGAACGGCTGCCAGCTCGCGTCCGGCCCCCTGGTGATCTGCCGTTCGAGATAGGCCACGTTGCCGGCGCCCGCCTCCACGGCGTCCACCCTGCGGCTCGCGGCGGCGGCCAGGATCAGCGGATACACGTTCGGCCCGGCCCCGAACTCCACCGAGCGGCCGAGGGAGCGGGGCGCGATCCGGCGGTAGAAGGCGGAGTGATGGGCGATGACCGCCGCGTCGCCGGGGTGGACGTCGCGGTAGTTCTCCGCGAGGTAGTCCGCCACCGGCCAGCGGTCCCAGTCCACGTCGTCGTTGTGCGTGGTCATCGTCGGCTCAGCTCTTCGGTCGCATCGGGAAACGGGCGGACAGCCCCGTCAGCACGTCGTTCAGCCTGCCGATGTCCTCCTCCGAGTGCAGCGCGGTCACCTGGACGCGGAAACCGACGCGGTCACGCGGGACGAGCGGATAGGCGGCCAGCGTCACGTAGACGCCCTCCTCCCACAGGAACGCCGCGACCGGGTCCAGGTCGGCCGGGTCGGCGAGCGGGATCTCGATGATGGGCAGCCGGTCGGTGTTCAGCGTGCCGATGCCCAGCGACTCCAGGTGGTCCAGGACCCGGACCGTCCTGCGGTACAGGTCCGCGCGCAGCCCGTCCCCGCGCAGGTCGTTGACCTCCAGCCCGGCCAGCGCGGTGGCCAGCGACGCGGTGGGCGAGGGCCCCGAGTACAGGTAGGGCGCCGCCGCCGTCTTCAGCCGGTTCTTCAGCGCGGTGGGCAGGGCGAGGAAGGCCAGCAGGGACGAGTACGCCTTGGAGAACCCGGCGCAGAAGACGATGCCGTCGTAGGACTCCCCGGCGTGCCGGACCAGTCCGTTGCCGCGCAGACCGTACGGCGACGGCTCGTGCGGGCCGCGTTCGCCGATGACGCCGAAGCCGTGCGCGTCGTCCACGTACAGCGTCGCGTCCCGCTCCCGGCACACCGCGGCCAGCGCGGGCAGGTCGGGGATGTTGCCCGTCATGCTGTTGACGCCGTCGACACACACCAGCCGGGTGCCGCCGGCGGGCGCCGCGGCGAGCAGCGCGTCCAGCTCGCCGGGCCGGTCCCCGCGGAACCGGCGCAGCGTCGCGCCCTGACCACGGGCCACCGTGCAGCCGTCGTACACCGTCCGGTGCGCGGTCGCCTCCACGAAGACGTGCCCCTCCCCGGCCAGGACCGGGATCACCGCGGTGTGGATGAGCGTGAGCGTCGGCAGCAGCAGCGTGTCGGGCGCGCCCAGCAGCGCCGCGAGCCGCTCCTCGATCGCCGGGTACAGGCGGGGGCTGCCCAGCAGGCGCGACCAGCTCGGATGGGTGCCCCAGGCCCGGACCGCGGGTTCGATCCGGGCGGCGATCTCCGGGTCCCAGTCGAAGCCGAGGTAGTTGCAGGAGGCGTAGTCGATCAGCCAGTGGTCCCGGCAGCGGATGTGCCGGCCCCGCACCTCGTCGAGGACCGCGTCGGTCATCGGACTGGTGCGCCGCAGACGCTCCAGGTCCGCGGAGCGCCGCTCCCGCCGGGCGGCGGCCGGCGGGCGCCGCGGCGC
>NZ_AGBF01000191.1 GCF_000225525.1 Streptomyces zinciresistens K42
CCGGGCGGCCCGTGGAGCGCGCACGACGCCCCGGCGGACCCCCCGGCCTCCCCCGCGACCGGGGTCCGCTTCGACCGCTCGCCGCAGCCCGAGGAGTACCCGTTGCAGGCGCCGGACCCGCGTGTCGCCTCCGAGCCGCCGACCCCGCCCGAGGGCACGCGGATGCCCGAGGCCGCGAGGATGTGCGTGGCGTGCCGCGCGGGCCGCGTCGATCACGACGGCTACTGCGAGAACTGCGGCCACGCACAGCCCCGCGAGCGCGACCACATGGAGCAGGAGGCCGGCCCGGCCGCGGCGGTCAGCGACCGCGGGCTGCGCCACCACCGCAACGAGGACGCGTTCGCGGTCGCCTGTGCGACGCTCCCCGACGGCAGGCCCGCCGTCACGGCCGTCGTCTGCGACGGCGTCTCCTCGGCGACCCGCCCCGACGACGCCTCGGCGGCCGCGTCCCGGGCCGCGAGCCAGGCGCTGCTGGCGGCGCTGCCGCGCGGCACGCATCCGCAGCAGGCGATGCACGAGGCGATCGTCGCCGCCTCCGAGGCGGTCAACGCGCTCGCCGCCGAGCCGGCCACGGCCCGCGGGCAGGGCCCCCATCAGAACGCCCCCGCCTGCACGTTCGTCGGCTCCGTGGTGACAGCGGAGCTGCTGGTCGTGGGCTGGGTCGGCGACAGCCGGGTCTACTGGGTGCCGGCCGACCGCGGCACACCCGCGGCCCGCCTCACCGAGGACGACTCCTGGGCGGCGCAGATGGTCGCCGCCGGCCTGATGAACGAGGCCGAGGCGTACGCCGACGAGCGCGCCCACGCCATCACGGGCTGGCTCGGCGCGGACGCCTACGAACTGGAGCCGCACACCGCCTCCTTCAAGCCCGACCGCCCGGGTGTGGTGATCGTGTGCACCGACGGGCTGTGGAACTACGCGGAGGCGGCCGGGCACATGGCCGAGGTGCTGCCCCTGGACGCCGGGGCGCGTCCCCTGCACGCGGCCCGGGTGCTCCTCGGCCACGCGCTGGACGGCGGGGGCCACGACAACGTAACAGTGGCCGTCCTGCCGTTCCCCGCGCCGCCTGCGGGGGCAGGATCGGCCTGAGGCCCTGCGGCGGGGACGGCCTCAGCGGACCGGAGGGGACCGGTCCGTCCGCAGCCATGACCCCCTCACGGGGTCACTAGGGGGATTTGAGTACGTATGGCCGACTTCTCGAAATCGAACGTGCCGCGGTTCTCGGTGGACGTCTACCAGAACGAGTACCTGCCCGAGGGCGGCGGCGAGGTCAACGCGATCGTCACGGTGACCGCGACCGGCGGCGGGACGGTCGGGGGCGCGGTCGGCGCCCCCCACCTCTACTCGCCGTCGGCCGGGCCGTCCGCGGCCGTGGTCCTCATGGTCGACTGCTCGGGTTCGATGGACTACCCGCCGACCAAGATGCGCAACGCCCGGGACGCCACGGCCGCCGCGATCGACACCCTGCGCGACGGCGTGCACTTCGCGGTGGTCGGCGGCACGCACGTGGCCAAGGAGGTCTATCCCGGCGGCGGCCGGCTGGCCGTGGCCGACGCGACCACCCGCGAGCAGGCCAAGCACGCCCTGCGGCGGCTCACCGCGGGCGGCGGCACCGCGATCGGCACCTGGCTGCGCCTGGCCGACCGGCTGCTGGCACCGGCCGACGTCGCCATCCGGCACGGCATCCTGCTCACCGACGGCCGCAACGAACACGAGCCGGCGCACGACCTCGCGGCCACGCTCGGCGCCTGCGCCGGCCGGTTCACCTGTGACGCCCGCGGCGTGGGCACCGACTGGGAGGTGAAAGAAGTCACAGGGATCGCCTCCGCCCTGCTCGGCAGCGCCGACATCGTCGCCGACCCCTCCGCCCTGGCAGCCGACTTCACGCGGATGATGGCGGACGCGATGGGCAAGGAGGTCGCGGACGTGGCCCTGCGGGTGTGGACGCCGGTGGGCACCGCCATCGCCTTCGTCAAGCAAGTCGCTCCGGCCGTCGAGGAGTTGACCGAGCGGCGCAGCGAGGCCGGCCCGCGCGCCGGGGACTACCCCACCGGCTCCTGGGGCGACGAGTCCCGCGACTACCACGTCTGCGTGCGGGTCCCGGTCGCCGGGATCGGCCAGGAGATGCTGGCCGCGCGGGTCTCCCTGGTCGTCCCCCAACCCGACGGCACCGCGCACCCCTTGGGCGCGCAGGGTCTCGTGAGGGCCGTGTGGACCGACGACATGGCGGCCTCGACGTCGATCAACCCGCAGGTCGCCCACTACACCGGCCAGGCCGAACTGGCACAGGTCATCCAACAGGGTCTCGACCTTCGCAAAGCGGGCGATATGGATGGAGCAACGGCCAAACTGGGCCGCGCCGTTCAGCTCGCCGGAGCCTCCGGAAACGCCGATACGGCGAAACTCCTTGCGAAGGTGGTGGACGTGGTCGACGCCGCGGCGGGTACTGTGCGACTGAAGGCGAAGGTTGCGGAGGCCGACGAGATGACTCTCGAAACCCGGTCGACAAAGACCGTTCGCGTGAAGAAGTGACTCAGCAGGACCCGGAAAAGAACGAGCCCGGCCCCTCGGGGTGGGAGGAATCCGGTCGCCCGCGACCGGAAAAGAGAGGGGGAAGCGCCGACATGCCGACCTGCCCGAACGGACACCAGTCGGGTTCCGACGACTGGTGCGAGGTCTGCGGTCACCGCATGGCCGGTGCCGTACCTCCGCCCCCTCCCCCACCCCCGCCCGGCGGCTACGGCTTCCCGCCGCCCGGTGGCCGGAACCCGGCCCCGCAGGGCGGCCGCCCGCCCATGGGCGGCGGGCCCGAGCCGGAGCTCTGCCCGCAGTGCCGCACGCCCCGCGAGGGCGGCGCGCCCTTCTGCGAGGAGTGCCGGTGGAACTTCCTGACCAACACGGCGACCTCGTACACCCCCGCCGCCCCGCGCCCGCCCGCGCCCGGCGGCCCCGGCCTGCCCTCGCACTTCCAGCAGCAGTCGGGGCCCCCGCCGTCGTTCGGGGGTGGCGGCGGTGACGCCTACGACTACCAGGGCTCGCGTCCCTCCCAGGTGAACCGCCCGGCGGAACCGATCCCGCCGTTCGGCTCCGAGCCGCACGGTCCGGGCGGCTCCGGCGGACCCGGCGGCCCCGGTTCCGGCGGTTTCGGTCCGGGCCCCGGCGCGCCCTCCGCCTTCGGGAGCGCCCCGTCCCGGCAGGCCCCGCCGCCCGGTCCCACGCAGGGCGGCGCCCCGTCGGCCTTCCAGCCGGCCGGACCGGGCCCCGCGGCCCCGCCGGTCCGGCCCGGCTTCCCGCAGGACCCGCACCGCCCCGCGCAGGGCGGCCCGGCCTTCGGCGGCGGTGACGACGACTGGGTGATCCCCCCGCCGCCGTCCGGCGCGCAGGGCGGCCCCGGTGGCCCCGGCCACGGCGGCTACGGCTATCCGCAGACCGGTGCCACCCAGGTCCCGCCGCAGCCCGGCTCCGGCTACCCCCAGCGCCCGGCGACGTGGACGGCGACGATCGGCCCGGACCGCGAGTACTTCATGGCGATGATGCACCGCTCCGGCCCCGAGGCCGCCGGGCTGAACCTGCCCGCGTACTCGCCCGAGCAGCAGCGCACGCTCACCGGCAACCAGCTCACCATCGGCCGCCGCCGCCACTCCACCGGCGACACCCCCGACATCGACCTGTCGGTGCCGCCGGAGGACCCGGGCGTCTCGCACCAGCACGCGGTCCTGGTCCAGCAGCCGGACGGCACCTGGGCCGTCGTCGACCAGAACTCGACCAACGGCACGACGGTCAACGGCGCCGAGGACCCGATCCAGCCGTTCGTGCCGGTACCGCTCCAGGACGGCGACCGCGTGCACGTCGGCGCGTGGACGACGATCACGATCCGACGCGGCTAGTGCGGTGACCGAGAGGGTTCACCGGCTCGCGGCCTCCGGCAAACCCTCCCGGCCTCAGCACTGGAAACGTCCTGAAGATCCTGAAACGGCGCCCGGCTCGCCCTGGTTGACGGCGATCGACATGTATCGGCTGTCCGGGGCGAGTCGGGCGGCCGGAGCAGGATCTTCGGCGGTCTCCTAGGGCTGCGACGGGCCGCTGGTGCCCGCTGCCCGGCACTGTCCGCCGGGCAGCGGCCACGTGTACGGGCCCTCGGGATCGTCCAGCCAGGCCCACGCGCGCGGGCCGCGCACGGTGATCCCGTACCGCTCCCGCCGCGGGCGCTCCTCCCGCTCCCACAGCGTGTACGCCTCCCGCGGATCGAGGCCGTCCCCGGTCAGGTCCAGCAGGAAGCGGAACAGGTCGTGCCCGGCGACCGACCGCGGCACGTCGGCGACGGGCTCGCTGCGCGCGGCGGCGCCCGACGCGCCGCGCAGCGGTACGAAGTACGCGGGGGTGGGCAGGAAGCGCCCCTCGGCGTGCTCGGCGTCCCGCACGGTCAGGGCGAGCAGTCCGTTGGCCAGCGGGGCGAGGACGCGCCCGCCGGGGCGGCACTGGGCGAGCCAGGCGCGCGGCACGCTGGGCAGGGCGCAGGTCGCGATGATCCGGTCGTAGGGGGCGCGCTCGGGGACTCCGCGAGCCCCGTCCCCGGTGACGACGCCGGGGCGGTGTCCGGCCGCCGCCAGGTGCCGGCGGGCCGCCTCGGTGATCTCCGGTTCCAGATCGACGGTGGTGACGAGTGCGTCGTCGCCGAGCCGGTGCGCGAGGAGGGCGGCGTTGTAGCCGGTGCCCGCGCCGATCTCCAGCACCCGGTCGCCGTCCGCCACCTCCAGCGCGACCAGCATCATCGCCATCAGGGAGGGCTGGCTGCTGGAGGAGAGCAGCGCGCCGTCGCGCAGCCGGGTGGCCAGCGGGACATCGGCGTACGCCCCGCGCGCCCAGCGCTCGCGGGCGGCCCGCTCGGGGCTGCCGCACCAGCGCCGCTCGTATCCTCCGGTGGCGCCGACGTAGTAGTACGGCACGAACAGGTGCCGGGGAACCTCGGCGAAGGCGGTGCGCCAGACGGGGTCGGCGGCCCAGGCCCCGCCGCGTTCGATCTCACCGACCAGCTCGGCCCGCGCGGCGGCGGCGACGGCCTCCAGCGCATCGTCCGTGTCCCGGTCCCGGTCCCGGTCCCGGTGCCGGTCTCTGTCCCTGCCCTCGCCGAGGGCGTGCGCGCCCATGGGTCCACTGTGCTGCGTACGGCGGCCGGAGGCGAGCGCCCGGCGGACCGGTCGCCCCCGCGCGGACGGTCCGCGGCGCCCCGCCCGCGCGGGCGGAACGGCTGGTCCTAAGCCTTGAGTCCTCCGTCCCCGCGTCTGAGACCATGGACGGTGTGAATGAGATTCGGCGCGGCACGCTGCAGGAGCAGACCTTCTACGAGCAGGTCGGCGGGGAGGAGACCTTCCGCCGTCTCGTCCACCGCTTCTACGAGGGTGTCGCCGAGGACCCGCTGCTGCGGCCCATGTACCCCGAGGAGGACCTCGGCCCGGCCGAGGAGCGGCTGACCCTCTTCCTGATCCAGTACTGGGGCGGCCCGACCACCTACGGCGAGAACCGCGGCCATCCGCGGCTGCGGATGCGCCACGCGCCCTTCGCCGTCGACCGCGCGGCCCACGACGCCTGGCTGAAGCACATGCGGGACGCCGTCGACGAGCTCGGCCTCTCCGAGGAGCACGAGCGGACCCTGTGGAACTACCTGACGTACGCCGCGGCGTCCATGGTGAACACGGCCGGCTGAGCGCGGTCGGCTGAGGACGGTCGGCTGAGAGGACGGCCGGCTGAGGACGGCCGGGCCCCGGCCGTGTGCCGGGGCCGCGCGCCTCAGCGGACGCTGACGTCCAGCGCCCCGAGGCCGGCCCTGCGCACGGCGACGGACCCGTAGGGGGTGCCGAGCCGCAGCCAGGCGCCCGACGAGAAGAGACCGAGCGGCGCCGCCCCGTCGGGCCCGCCCGCGCGCGTCCGCAGGAAGCCCAGCGACTGGGCCGCGTGCACGGCCCGCACCGGAAGGCGGGTCCCGCCGACCGTGCGGGACCAGATCTCCCGCCCGATCCGGTCGAGTTCGGCCCGGGTGCGGTGCTCGGGCGCCAACTCCTCGGTGCGGGAGCGGAATTCACCGACCGCCGCGCCGACCACGGCCAGCAGGCCGTCCGGGGCGGGCAGTCCCGTCTCGCGCCGCCAGCCGCCGCGCGGCGGGAGCACACCGGCCCAGGGCGGGCCGGTGACCGCGGCCGGGACGGCGGCGGTGGCCGCCTTCTCCTCGACGGTCTCCAGGAGTTCACCGGCCGAGACGGTCACGTCCAGCAGGACGTCGAGGCCGTTCTCGTACGGCTTGGCGAGGCGCACCGCGCGGATCGCCAGCACCTCGAAGGAGGGCGGGCGGCCGAAGACGGCGAGCGCGGTGCCGGCCGCCTGGAGCCGGACCGCGGCCCCGCGGTCGTAGTGCAGCAGCCGGGAGAGGAAGGCCGCGAGATCCGCCGCCTCCCGCTCGTCGGCGAGGTGGAGCACCGTCATGCGGCGACGGCCTCCTCCTCTTCGGTCCCGGGCCGGTCGTCCATGTAGGAGCGCAGGAACTCCTTCTCCTCCGCGGTGATCCGGCGCGGCCGCTCCGCCTCGAAGTCGAACGGCACGACCACCGTGGACGCCCGGACGTAGACCAGGTCGTCGTCCTTCACCTCGTAGGCGAGGGTGAAGGAGGCGGCCCTGATCTCACTGACCCACAGCTCGATCTCCACCGGGTGGTGCCGGTGGACGAGCTGGCGCTTGTAGTCGATCTCGTGGCGCGCCACCACGGATCCCTGCTGGAAGTCCTTCTCCGGACGGAACAGGAAGTCGATACGGGCTTCCTCCAGGTACCGCAGGAAGACCACGTTGTTGACGTGCCCGTACGCGTCCATGTCCGCCCAGCGCAGCGGGCAGCGGTAGATGTGCCGCAAGGTCGATCAGCCCCGGGTCAGCTTCTTGTAGGTGGCGCGGTGCGGACGGGCGGCGTCCGCACCGAGCCGGTCGATCTTGTTCTTCTCGTACGACTCGAAGTTGCCCTCGAACCAGAACCACTTGGAGTCGCCCTCGTAGGCGAGGATGTGCGTGGCGACCCGGTCGAGGAACCACCGGTCGTGGGAGACGACCACGGCGCAGCCGGGGAACTCCAGCAGCGCGTTCTCCAGGCTGGAGAGCGTCTCGACGTCGAGGTCGTTGGTCGGCTCGTCGAGGAGGAGCAGGTTGCCGCCCTGCTTGAGGGTCAGCGCGAGGTTGAGGCGGTTGCGCTCACCGCCGGAGAGCACCCCGGCCGGCTTCTGCTGGTCGGGGCCCTTGAAACCGAAGGCCGAGACGTACGCCCGCGAGGGCATCTCGACCTGGCCGACGTTGATGTAGTCGAGCTCGT
Source organism: Streptomyces zinciresistens K42 (assembly GCF_000225525.1). Taxonomy (GTDB): domain Bacteria; phylum Actinomycetota; class Actinomycetes; order Streptomycetales; family Streptomycetaceae; genus Streptomyces; species Streptomyces zinciresistens. The sequence continues at coordinate 7,349 of NZ_AGBF01000191.1, forward strand.
CGGAGACCACGGCCCACAGGGTCTTCTTCGGGTCGATGTTCTCGCGGCTCTGGTCGACGTAGGAGATCTTGACGGTCTCGCCGACCTTGATGTTCCCGGAGTCGGGGGTCTCCAGGCCCTGGATCATCTTGAACAGCGTGGTCTTGCCGGCGCCGTTCGGGCCGATGACGCCGACGATGCCGTTGCGCGGCAGCGTGAAGCTCAGGTCGTCGATGAGCAGCTTCTCGCCGAAGCCCTTGCTGAGGTTGTTGACCTCGACGACGATGCTGCCGAGCCGCGGGCCCGGCGGGATCTGGATCTCCTCGAAGTCCAGCTTGCGCATCTTCTCCGCCTCGGCGGCCATCTCCTCGTACCGGGCGAGGCGCGCCTTGGACTTGGCCTGGCGCCCCTTGGCGTTCGACCGCACCCACTCCAGCTCTTCCCTGAGCCGCTTCTCCCGCTTGGCGTCCTTCTGTCCCTCGACCTTGAGGCGGGACGCCTTGGTCTCCAGGTACTTGGAGTAGTTGCCCTCGTAGCCGTGCAGCCGGCCGCGGTCCACCTCGCAGATCCAGCCGGCCACGTTGTCCAGGAAGTACCGGTCGTGGGTGACGGCCACGATGGTGCCCTCGTACTTGGCGAGGTGCTGCTCCAGCCAGTTCACCGACTCGGCGTCGAGGTGGTTGGTGGGCTCGTCGAGGAGGAGCAGGTCGGGCGCCTCCAGGAGCAGCTTGCAGAGCGCGACGCGGCGCTTCTCGCCACCGGAGAGGTTGTTGACGGACCAGTCGCCGGGCGGGCAGCCCAGGGCGTCCATGGCCTGCTCCAGCTGGGCGTCGAGGTCCCAGGCGTTGGCGTGGTCGAGGTCCTCCTGGAGCTTGCCCATCTCGTCGAGCAGCGCGTCGGAGTAGTCGGTCGCCATCAGCTCGGCGATCTCGTTGAACCGGTCGAGCTTGCCCTTGACCTCGGCGACCCCCTCCTGGACGTTCTCCAGGACGGTCTTCTCCTCGTTGAGCTTCGGCTCCTGCATGAGGATGCCGACGGTGTACCCGGGCGACAGGTACGCGTCGCCGTTCGACGGCTGCTCAAGCCCCGCCATGATCTTCAGAATGGTCGACTTGCCGGCGCCGTTCGGGCCGACGACGCCGATCTTGGCACCCGGAAGGAAGTTCAGGGTGACGTCGTCGAGGATCACCTTGTCGCCGTGCGCCTTGCGCGCCTTGCGCATGGTGTAAATGAACTCAGCCAAGAGAAACCGTCCGGCAGCTTGAAATCTGGCAGTGGGCAGATACACCCCATCTTGCCGTACCGCCACCCTTGCGCGAAAACGCGTAAGGTCCGGCTCCCGCGGCTACGGCTTCCAGGGTGACCGCACGCGACACTTCAGTCACTTTCCGTCACTCGCGGGCGGTGGCGAGGGGCTGATGGGGGCGGTGGCGGCGGCGTCAGTCGCGGAGTGCCGCTTCCTTCCTGCGCGTGATGATCAGAACCGTGCCGCCGATCGCCACCAGGCCGATGGCCGTGCCCGCGATCAGGGGGGTCACGCTCGATCCGCCGGTCGCGGCGAGGTTCGTGTCGTCGGCCGCCGGCCCGACCGTCGCGGGGCTCGGCTCGCCGAGGGTCTGGGTGGCGCTGCCGACCGCCTCGGCCTCACCCGACCTCGTCATGCAGTCCAGGACGCCCGTGAAGCGCTTCTCGAAGCCGCCCGGCCCCTGGATCGTGAAGTCGTACGCCTGGTCCTCCTGCAAGGGGACCGTCACCGTGCGGGACTCCCCCGCCGCGATGCTGTAGCGGATGCCGAGCAGCCCGAAGCCGAAGGGCGCGGTGCCCGCGTTGGCGGCCGTGATGTCGACGCCGCCCTTGTCGCAGTTCTCCGTCGCCGACAGCGCCGGTATCGCACCGGTCTTCGCCCAGGTCGCGCTCGCCTTCGCGGACACCGTCGACTCGCTGGAACCGGCCAGGATCTGCGTCTGGCTCCGGCTCTCGGAGGCGAAGGCACGGCCCACCGGCACCGTCGTGGACGCCTGCACGGTCAGCGCGGCCTGGCCCGCCGCCGCGCCCTCGGGCACCTCGAAGTACACGCGGCTGCCGTTCACCGCGGACGTGACGGCCTTGCCGTCCCTGTCCACGATCCGCACCCCGCTGGTGACCGCGTCCGCGGGTGGGGTCACCGTGGCGCCGGCGGCGTTCGTGCGCACGGTCACCGGCCCCAGCCGTCCGCCGGGGGTGCCGGAGACCGCGGGCGGGTCGAGCCGCAGCGAGGGCTGCGGCTCGGGCAGGTTCCGCGCGCTCTTCGCCAGGTAGTCCGCGAGCTGCTCGGCCTGCGGGTCGACGGCGTCGACGGTCACCTCGTCCGAGTAGCGCCAGATGGCCACCTGGGTGCCGGCCGCCGCGTCCTGCTCGGTCAGGCCGCCCTTGACGCCTGCCCGCCGAGCGAGCGCGGCGAGGTCGTTCACCTGCGGGTAGGAGTTCTGGAGGATCCAGCGGATCTTGCCGGCGTCCTTGTTGGCGCCCAGCGAGGTGGCGCTCCAGGGGGTCTCGCGGTAGCGGGCGTCACGCTGCGTGGGGTTGTGGACGTCGACGCAGTACGTCTGAAGGGTGCCGCCGCCGTCGACGGACATCTCGAACAGGCCGGCCGAGATCTGCTGGTCACCGGAGTCGGCGCGGACGACCGCGGCACCGTAGGTCTTCAGGCCGCCCAGCGTGGCGCTCGCCCCGCCCTGGTTCCACGCCTCGCCGTCGGCAGCGGCCGTACCGGCGCCGAACGCCACGGACGCGGCCGCCAGCCCGGACACCAGGGTCGCGGTGGCGAAGCGGGTCGCCCCTCGCCCGCGCACCGACAGCGCGGAGAACGCAGCAAACACTAAATTCCCCTTCGAGCAGGACTCGTTGACGTGGGGGGACGGGTCCCACCAGCAGAATCAGAAGCCCCGAGAGCCATGCCCGGCATCCTAAGGAGCGCGCGCGGCACGCTTGCCGGTGATCCCGTACGGGGCCGGATCCGACTCGGAATCGTTATCGCCAAGATCCGCAGCCCGCAGGGCTTATCGACAAATCCACCGGGGTGGTTCGGTGCGCATTCACCGATAAGCCGCACTTCGGCCAACCGGCCCGCGTGACTGACGTCACGTCACGGGCAGTGTTTCCACTGCCTGTTGGGGCTCGGCTCCCGCGAGCGGTGTCTCCCAGTCGGGCTCGGGCCGCGCGGGAGCGCCGGCGGCGGCCGTCTCCGGTCGTGCCGCCCGCCGGAACGCCGAGGTGCCGCGCGCGAGGTCGTGGCCGATCGCGGAGGCGTCGATGTCCGCGAAGGTGCGGCTCTGCCCTTCCCGTACCTCCGCGCGCACCTTCAGCCTGCCCTGCACCACGACGGGGTCGCCCACGTTGAGCGAGGCGGCGGCGTTGGTGGCGAGCTGGCGGTTGGCCCACACCGTGAAGAAGTTGGTGTGGCCGTCGGTCCACTCGTTCTTTCCCCGGTCCAGGTAGCGCGAGGTCACCGCCAGCCGGAACCGCGCCGACGGCCCGGCGGGCAGCTCCCGGTACACCGGCTGCGTCGCCACGTTGCCCACCGCGCAGATGATCGTCTCGTTCATCGAAATCCCCTCCCGTACCCGGCCGTTCACGCCGGGCGGATACGCCCACGGGCCCGTCCCGTACGGCTGCGTCCGACCTGGCGGCCGTACAGCCCGGTGTCCCGGGTGCACCGCCGCCCCGCGGGCCGACCGCGTCCGTCGCGATCGCCGCACCGCCAGACTGCCTCCGTCGGGCCGGGCCCGCTGAGCCCTGTGGACCACCGGCCGCCTGTGGATATCTCCGTCACCCGAACGAGCGAGCCACCCCCGGCACGAGCGACCGACCCCGCCCTCAGCGACCGACCCCGCCCCGAGCGACCGCCCCCCGCTCCCAGCGACCGGCCCCGCCCCGAGCGACCGGCCCCGTGCCGAGCACTCTGCCCGTTCACAGCGACCGGTCCGTCCCGGCCGGCACACACCACCGGGGCGAAGAGCACCGCCCCCGGCGCGTCTCAGCGCGCCGGGGTCCCCACCCCCATCACCCGCCCGTACTGCTCCCGGACCTCGCGGTAGCGCAGCAGTTCCGCCGCCACGGGATCCAGCACCCGGGCCCGACCGCACCCGGCCGCCGCTTCCCTGAGCCGCCGTTCCGCCTCCTGCCCGTACCGCCGCGCGGGCCCCCGTGCCGCCATCCGGCAGCCCCACTCGACCAGCGGGCCGCCGATGATCCCGGCGACCATCAGCAGCACGGGCACGCCGAGGTTGGGGGACATGGTGCCGATGATCTGCCCCGCCAGCCAGAGTCCGCCGATCACCTGGAGGATCGTCATGGACGCCTGCACCAGGACGGCGGCGGGCCACCAGCCCGGCCGCGGGGGCCGTCCGGGCGGCAGTCCGGCGCGTGCCGCGAGGTCGTCCAGCGCCTCCGGCAGGCCCTGGGCACCCCGTACGGCCGCCTCGCGCACCGCCTGCGCCCAGGGCGCGGGCAGCCCGGCCGACGCCTGGTCGGAGACCGTCCGCACGGCCTGCTCCACGCGCTGGCGCGCGGTGGCCTCCTCGTCCGTCTGGCTCCGCGGGGACAGCCGTCCGGTCGGCGGCTCGCCGCGGTCCTGGTACCAGCGCCACAGCCGCAGCCAGGGCGTGCCGCACGCGCGGTTGGCGTTGCGCAGCCAGGCCCGCTCGGCGGCCTCGCCCGCCGCGGTCGCGCCGATCGCGTCGGCGAGCCGGGCGGAGAACTCGTCGCGCGCCTCCTCGCTCAGCCCGGTCCGCCTGCTCGCCGCGTACAGCGGCCGCAGCCGCCATCCGGCCGCGTCGACGTCGGCGGAGATCCGCCGCGCCGCAGCCCCGCGCTCCGTGACGAACTGCCCCAGCGCCTCGCGCAGTTCGCCGACGCCGTCCCCGGTGAGCGCGGACAGCGCCAGCACCACGGCACCGGGCTCACCGTGCTCGCCGAGTGCGATGCCGTCCTCGTCGAGCAGTCGGCGCAGATCGTCGAGGACCTGGTCGGTGGCCTCCCCGGGGAGCCGGTCGGTCTGGTTGAGGACGACGAACATGATCTCGGCGTGGCCCGCCATGGGCCGCAGATAGCGCTCGTGCAGCACGGCGTCGGCGTACTTCTCGGGGTCGACGACCCAGATGACGGCGTCGACGAGCCCCAGCACCCGGTCGACCTGCTCGCGGTGCTGCACGGCCGCCGAGTCGTGGTCCGGCAGGTCCACCAGCACGAGTCCGTTCAACTGGCCGTCGGCGGACGCGTTCTGCGCCGGGCGCCGCCGCAGCCGGGGCGGGATGCCGAGCCGGTCGATGAGTCCGGCGGCGCCGTCGCTCCAGCTGCACGCGAGCGGTGAGGAGGTCGTCGGCCGCCGTACGCCGGTCTCGGAGATCGTCACCCCGGCGAGCGCGTTGAACAGCTGCGACTTGCCGCTGCCGGTCGCGCCCGCGAGGGCGACGACGGTGTGCCGACCGGAGAGCCTGCGCCGCGACGCCGCCTCGTCGAGCACCCGGCCCGCCTCGGCGAGCGTCCTGTTGTCGAGCCGGGTGCGCGAGAACCCCACGAGTTCGCGCAGCGCGTCGAGCCGGGAGCGCAGCGATCCGTCGTAGGCGAGCGGTGTCACCGCCTGCGGCCCGGACGTCCGGGGCTCCACCACGGCGGGCTGCTCGGCGGCGGCGGTCTCGTTCACGCGCCGGGCGATCAGCCCGTCGCCCCA
>NZ_AGBF01000190.1 GCF_000225525.1 Streptomyces zinciresistens K42
CGTCGGCGGCCCGGCGGCGGCGCTCCAGGTAGGCGAGGCCGCCCCAGCCGAGCACGCCGCCGGCGAGGGCGCCGGGCAGTCCGCCGCCGTCGGGCCGCAGGCAGGCGGCGGCGTCGGCGCACCGCACGCAGAGGGCGAGGTGGCGGGAGAGGTCGGCCGGGGTGTCGGCGGTGGCCGAGCGGCTCACGGCGTCCAGGAGGCGGGCGTAGCTGCGGCAGTGCGCGTCCATCGGCGTGTCGAGGTGGTTGCGTCGGCAGCGGTCCCTGAACAGGGCGCGGACCTGGGCGAGTTCCTCGGAGACAGTGGCGGGGTCGAGGCCGAGCCGGCGGGCCGCGACGTGCAGGGGCAGGGCCTCGACCTCGGCCAGCCACAGCAGGGTCGCGTCGGCCTCCTGCATGTCGCGCAGCGCGCGCAGCGCCAGGGGGCGCAGGAGTGGGGGCCCGGCGAAGCGGGCGGCCTGCTCGTCGTGCAGCCACAGGCGCAGGTCGGGGGTGAGCCGGTGCCCCTGTCCGCCGTCCTCCCAGGCGACCGCGGTGGTGCGTACGGCCGTCAGCAGCAGCGCGGTTCGCGGCAGGCGGGCCGGGCGGCGGCCGGTGTCGCGTCCGGTGGGGGTCCCGGTGTCGCGTGCTTCGCGCAGGCCGGCCGCGAACGCCTCGGCGGCGAGCGCGGCGGCCGCCTCCGGGCCCGCGGCGCACAGGTCGGCGTACGAGAACACGGCGTCCCAGCACTCGGAGAACAGCGCGGCCTCGGTGGCGTCCTGGGGGGTCGGCAGGTCGGGCATGGGTCTCCTGCATCCACATGCGAGGTCAACTCGCCATAGTGGCAATGGAGTTGGGGGGCACCTCGCGGAAGGGGGCGAGCCTTTCACGATTCCGACACAACTGACAAGCGCTGTGTTCGGATGCCGTGACGGACCGTTGCGGCCCCGCGACACCCGCCTCCCGTACGGATGCGGGGGCCGCGCGTCTCAGCCCCACCACTGCCGCCTCCGCCTCGTCACGGCGGCGCCCTCACCGGTGAGGGCGCCGCCGCTGATGCGCCGCCGGCGGGGTCGCCGCCGAGGGGAGCGTCAGCGGCGAGGGCGCCACCGACGGGGGCTTCTACACCGTGGGGGAGTCCTCCGCGGGAAGGCTGTCCATGAAGGAACTCACCGAGAACACCGCGCGGCCGGGGCCGGGTTCGCCGTAGCCGGGCGGCGAGGACAGCCCGAACTCCTCCATGGTGGCGCGGTAGGACTCCAGCAGCCTGATGTGGTACTCCAGCGGCGCGCCCTGCGGGTTGGCCTTGCCGAGCGGGGTCGTGGGCTCGGGGCACCAGGTGGTGAAGCGCGGCGTGATGCCCTGCGACATGAAGAAGCGCAGCCCCTCGGTGGTGGAGGCGATGGCCTCGTCGACGGTCGTGAAGCCGAAGGGCTCCGCCATCTCCACGCCCGCAACGAAGTTGGGGATGACGTTGCGGGCGCCGAAGACCTCCGCCGAGTCGAGGATGCGCCGGTGCCACTCGTCGCGGCCGACGTAGCGCTCCTTGCCGGGGCAGTACATCTTGAACAGGTACTCGTCCCACACCTCGTAGTTGGGGTGGTAGATCTGCACGCCGTAGTCCTTGAACCGCTGGACGTCGTCCTTCGGCAGCGCCTGGGCGACGACCTTGCCGATCCAGCGCCCCGGGAAGTGCTCCTCGATGGCCTTGGCGTACATGCCGTAGAAGTCGGCCTCGTCGCGGCCCTGGAGCCTGGAGGTGATGGCGCCGCCGGTGAGCGTGTACGCGGTGGACGCCTTGGCGGTGTCGTACCGGTCGATGATCTCCAGCGCCTCCAGGACCTCGTCGACGTCCTTCACGCCCGTGTACGGCCGTCCGGCAGCCTTGTGCTGGCGCCAGTTGTGGTTGATGTCGCAGTACTGGCACTCCTCCTTGGCGCCGAAGTACTGGCAGACCCGGAAGACGGTCAGGTAGATCAGATAGCCCCACTGGATGGTGGGGGCGACCTCCATGACCGACTTCCCGCTGGCCAGCTTGTGCTTGTAGTACTCCGGCATCGGGGGCACCCCGACGTCGGCGATCCGGGCGCCGTCGAGGTAGAGGCCGAGCACGCCGTCGTCACCGGCGGCCACGCGGTAGGGCGACGACGGGTTCACCCGTACCGAGACGACGGTGCGGCGCAGGCCGTAGGGCCCGCCGGTGAGGATGATCTCCTCGGGCGGGCGGCGCAGCGCGGCCTCGCCGAGTTCGGGCAGGGTGCCGTGGTCGAAGGAGAAGATGAAGTACGACTTCGGCTTCACCTCGCCGCTCTCGTTGTCGCTGAGGGCCGACGGGTCGAAGGCGACCCCGCCCCGGAGCAGATCCTCCTTGAAGACGGCTTCCCGCGGAACGTGCGGGAATCGCTCCATCAGATCCTCGACCAGTGCGGTGCGGCTGCCCATCCGTAATCTCCTCCCGGCTCAGGCGTACGACTCCTCACGGTATGCCCCCGCGCGGGCGTCCGTGGCGCCGGGTCCCCTCCGGGCAGGTCGCGGCGGTCGCGGGGCGCCGCGCGCCGGGCCTACGCCTCGCGCTGCGGGCCTACGCCTCGCGTTCCAGGACGGCCGGATCGACCGGGTGGGCCGGTGCCGCGCCCGCCCGCAGCCGGGCGGCCTCCTCGGCGACCGCGAGGCCGAGGCGGGCCGCCTCGTTGCCCTGGGACCCGGCGAGGTGCGGGGTGAGGAAGGCGTTCGGCAGCCCGTACAGGGGGGAGTCGTCGGGCAGCGGCTCGGGCTCGGTGACGTCCAGGACCGCGGAGAGGCGGCCGGTGCGCAGCTCGGCGGTCAGGGCGTCGTGGTCGACGAGCGGGCCGCGCGCGGTGTTGATGAGGACCGCCCCGTCGGGCATCAGGGCCAGCTCGCGGGCGCCGAGGAGGTGGTGGGTCGCGGGGGTCTGCGGGGCGTGCACCGTGACGACGTCGGAGGTGCGCAGCAGGTCGTCCAGCGGCAGCAGGGGCACGCCGAGCGCGGCGGCGTCGGCGGTGTCCGCGTAGGGGTCGGTGAGCGCGGTGACCAGGTCGAAGGGGCGCAGCAGCTCGATCACCCGGCGGCCGGTGCGGGAGGCGCCGATCACTCCGACGCGGCGGCCGTGGTTGCCGGTACCGGGCAGGAGGCGCCATCCCGGGAGGGCGGAGCGCTCGGCGCGCAGCCGGTCGCGGGCGGCGAGGAGGTCCTTGCCGGTGAGCAGGATCATGGCGAGCGTGTACTCGGCGACGGGTACCGCGTTGGCCGCCGCGGCCGAGGTGACCGTGATCCGCCGCCGCCACAGCTCGGGCGTGACGAGGCCCTTGACCGAGCCGGCCGAGTGCAGCACCGCGCGCAGCCGCGGGACGGCGTCGAGCGCGGCGGTGTCCAGCCGGGGGCAGCCCCAGCCGGTGACGAGGACCTCCGCGCGGGCGAGGGCGTCCCGCAGCCGGGGGTCGGTGAAGTCCTCGGCGACCGCGGCGGGGTCGAGGTCCAGCGCCTCGCGCAGCCGCGCCAGCACCCGGGGCGGGAAGACCAGCGGCACGTTCGCGGCGGACATGGCGAGGACGGCGTGGGGCCGCTGGGTCAAGGACGTGGCCTCCGGCTCGGGTGCGGCGGGGCGGGCGCCTGCGCGGGTGCGCGGGCCGTCGGCGCCGGTCGGGGAAAACGCTCTCCACGGTAGGCAGCCGCGGATGAGAGGGTCAACGGCGACGCACCCACCGCGAAGGACGGCACGGATGACGCAGACGATCACCAACTGGGCGGGCAACATCACCTACACCGCCGGGGAGCTCGCGCGGCCGCGGTCGCCGGCCGCGATCGGCGCGCTGGTGGCGGGGAGCGCGCGGGTGCGGGTGCTGGGCAGCGGGCACTCCTTCAACGGGATCGCCGAGCCCGGACCGGGCGGTGTCCTGCTGTCCGTCGCGGGCCTGCCGCCGGTGATCGACGTGGACGGCGCCGCCCGTACGGTCCGGGTCGGGGGCGGGGTGCGGTACGCCGAACTCGCGCGCACCGTCCACGCGCACGGGCTGGCGCTGGCCAACATGGCCTCGCTGCCGCACATCTCGGTGGCCGGGTCGGTGGCCACGGGCACGCACGGCTCGGGCGTCGGCAACGGCGCGCTGGCCGCGGCCGTGCGCGAGGTGGAACTGGTCACGGCGGACGGCTCGTCGCTCACGATCGGCCGCGACGACCCGCGGTTCGGCGGTGCCGTCACCTCGCTGGGCGCGCTCGGGGTGGTCACCGCCCTCACCCTCGGCCTGGAGCCGTCCTTCGACGTCGAGCAGCATCTGTACACCGAGCTGGCGCCGGCGGCGATGGACCAGGCGCTGTTCGACGCGGTGACGGCGTGCGCGTACAGCGTGAGCCTGTTCACCGACTGGCGCGCGCCGGGCTTTCGCCAGGTGTGGCTCAAGCGGCGCACCGACCAGCCGCTGCCCGACTTCCCGTGGGCCGCCCCCGCCACCGAGAAGCTGCACCCGGTGCCGGGGATGCCCGCGGTCAACTGCACGGAGCAGTTCGGGGTGCCGGGGCCGTGGCACGAGCGACTGCCGCATTTCCGGGCGGAGTTCACCCCGAGCAGCGGCGCGGAACTCCAGTCGGAGTATCTGCTGCCGCGCGGGCGTGCCGTGGACGCGCTGCACGCGATCGGCGCGATCCGGGAGGCGGTCGCCCCGGTCCTGCAGACCTGCGAGGTGCGCACGGTGGCCGCCGACGAGCAGTGGCTGAGTCCGTCGTACGGGCGGGACACCGTGGCGTTCCACTTCACCTGGATCGACGACACGGCGGCCGTGCTGCCGGTCGTACGGCGGCTGGAGTCGGCGCTGGACGGCTTCGCGGCCAGGCCGCACTGGGGCAAGGTGTTCACGATGCCCGCCCCGGCCCTGCGGGACCGCTACCCCCGGCTGGCGGACTTCCGCGCACTGGCCCGCGACCTGGACCCGCACGGCACGTTCACGAACGCGTTCGTACGCGACGTACTGGAGGACTGACAGGCCCGGGGGCGGGGGCGGGGGTGGGGGACGGAGGGGGCGCCGGGGCCGACTGGACGCCGCCGCGCGGACGAGCGAGCTGGAGCCGGGCGGCCCCCTGCCCGGAAGCCCTGCGCCGCCGCCCGGCCGCGGGCCCGGTGGGCTGCCGTTCCGGTCCCGGCTCGCGCGGGCGGCTAGCATCCTGCGTGAAGATCCCAGGTTCCGCAGGAGGACGTCCGCCCATGGCGCGCGCAGGACTGACGGCCGACCGCCTCGCCGCGGCCGCGGCCGATCTCGCCGACGAGGTGGGGTTCGACCAGGTCAGTCTGTCCGCGCTCGCGCGCCGCTTCGGTGTGAAGGACGCGAGCCTGTACTCGCACGTCAGGGGCCTGAGCGACCTGCGCACCCGGATCGCCCTGCTGGCCGGCGGCGAGATGATCGACCGGATCGCCGCCGCCGTGGCGGGCCGGGCAGGCAAGGACGCCCTCGTCGCCTTCGCGGACGCGTACCGGGCGTACGCCCTGGAGCACCCCGGCCGGTACACGGCGACGCAGATCCGCCTCGACCCGTCCGTGGTCGCCGGCTCCCCCGCGCTGCGCCGCACCGCCGAGATCACCTACGGCGTGATGCGCGCCTACGGCCTGGAGGAGCCCGACCTCACCGACGCCGTCCGGCTGCTGCGCAGTACGGTCCACGGGTACTGCGCGCTGGAGTCCACCGGCGCGTTCGGCGCGCCCCGGGAGGTACGGGAGTCCTGGGAGCGCGCCGTGGACGCCCTGCACGTGGCGTTCGTGAACTGGCCGCGCGCCCATGGCGACCGGCGTCCGCCCCAGGCGCCACGCTGACCACTTAGACTGGAATCTTGGCGGAGTTGAGGTCGCCCGCCACGGGGGAGGGAGCGTGTCATGTCCCAACAGCAGCTCGGGCGCGGCCCCTTGAGGTCCCGTCGGCCCGGACCCGCCTCCCCCGCTCCCGACGAGGAACCCCCGGACGACACGCAGCAGTCCCGCTTCGTCGGCTGGCTCGGCGGCCTCGGTGCCGCGGCGGCCGGCTACGGCGTGTTCCAGTTCCTCTTCAGCGTGCTGCCGCCCTCCATGGACGGTCCGGCAGCCCGGTATCTGATCTCCGGGATCAGCGGACTGGCCACGTTCGTCGCGGCCTGGCTGGCGGCCGCGCTGCTGCGGGCCCGCACGGCGGCGGGCGGCCGGAGCCGGACCGTCGCCGCCGGTCCCGCGGCGCCCGGACCCCTGCCCCAGGTCTTCGCGTCCGCCTACGCCGCCCTGGTCGACCAGGTGTCCGAGGTGGCCGACCCGCAGCGCGGCCGGCTGACCGGCTGGCCGCACTCCCTCGGGGAGAACTCCCCGTCGCGGCCCACCCCCGTCGGCACCGCCTACGGCCTGCACATCATGCTCGACCTCGGCGTGCCCGACGGCAGGCTGAGCACCGGCGACCTGGTGGACACCCTGTGGCGGCTGCGGCTGCCGGACGGCGGCTGGTCGGCGCGCTCGCAGGGCTCGCAGGCCCGTCCCGAGGTGACCGCGCTGGTACTGGGCGCGCTCGCCCGCGCGGGCGCCTCGCCCGAGCGGCTGGCGGCGGAGGTCGACCACTGCGTGAACGGGTTCACCCGCCAACTCGACCGCCCCGGCCGGGAGTCCACCCATGTGGTGACGACCGTGCTGCGCGGGCTGCTGCGTGCCGCGCCCCGCTCTGCGACGCTGCCCCTGCTGCGCGAGGCGCTCGCGGACGGGGCGATCAGCGACCGGCGCCGCGACCATCTGCGCTGCTGGGGATACCGTCTCCAGCCCCCGTACGGCAGGCCGTCGCCGCTGCACACCGCGCAGGCCGTGGTCGCCCTGGACCGTGCCGCGCGGGTGCTGGGCGAGGACGGCGACGCGCGGGCCTCACGCGCCCGCACCGCGCGCGAGGAGGGCATCCGCTGGCTGCTGTCGTGCCCGGACGCCCCGCACGACACCTGCCCGGACCTGGAGGAACTGCACGAGGAGGTGCGCCGGCCGCGGACGGACGACCCCTCGCGCCACGAGGTGCTGAGCGTGCGGCACTTCACCGCCTCGTGGCTGGTCCGCGCCCTGCTCACACCCGGCGCGCTGGAGATCGCGCGCGCGGAGGGACTGGAGGACGAGTGGCGGGTGCGGCTGGACGGAGCCGTCGCCGCCGTGTGGGCCGGGCAGCGGGACGGCGTCTGGCTGTGGGGGCGGGGCGGCGGCGACAGCACCGGGCTGCGGCGGCCCATGTGGATGACGTACCAGGGGCTTTCGGCGCTGCGCGCCCATGCCGTGTGGACGTACCAGCCCGCCGGCGGTTGACGGGCGGGCGGCGGGCGGGTCCCCGCGTTCGTCCAACGGGCGCGTCCAACGCGTTCGTCCAACGCGCGTGTCAGGTTCCGTGGTTCAGCAGTGCCGCGCCCGCCGCGATGAACCGGGCCAGCGTCAGGGGCTCGCACAACTCCCCCGGCGCGGCCATCGGCGAGGACCAGTAGGAGGCGCAGCCCCACGCGGTGAACTCCACGGCGCCGACGCGGGGAACGCCGAGCAGCGTGGCCGAGCCGAGCACGTCGACGCCGTGGTGACGCCAGTCCTCGGCAGCGGCCTTCCAGGTGACGGGCAGCCTCGCGGGCACAAGGGCGTAGTACCGGCCGCCGTTGCGCGGGTCGCAGATGACCGGCCCGGCGACGTCCTCACGCAGGAACGCGTCCACCTCACCCCACGCGCTGCTCCGCGCCAGACCGCGGACCAGCCTCCCCGGCAGTCGCACCGCGGAGAAGTGCGTGCCCAACGGCACCATGGCGACCTGCTGTTCCCGCCACTCCGTGCGCGCCCTGTCCCGCCCGTGCGCGGGAAGCGCGGCCAGCAGCCAGCACTCGACGGCTAACCGCCGCGCACTGCCGGCCACGACCGCGGACGGCTCCGCCGAGCGCGGCGCGGACACGACTCCGCCGTCTTCCAGATCCTTCACCATGACTCCCGGGGTCGATGATCGGTACGTCATCGACGGTAGGAGCGGGAGGGTGGGGCAGGGGTTAGGACGTCTACCCCCTTGCGCGGGGGTACGGTTCCTACCCCTCAACGATCATGCGGGTACGCCGAGTTCGCGTGCCAGAACAGCCGCGTCCTCGCGCATCGTGCGCGGCCCGGACCTGGCCAGTGCGGGCAGCACGCTGCGGGCGTGGACGTTGTACCGCATCGTCTCGGGCGACTCCTCGAACGCCTTGGCCAGATAGCCGACCGAGGCGGCGCCCTCGTCCAGCAGGCCGTGCGCGCGAGCCGTCTCGATGAGGTGGAACGAGCGGCGGGTCGCCGACGGGATGGCCGCCAGGTTCAGGGAGTCGGCGACCTCCAGCGCCTTCCGCGGCTGCACGAGGTCGTTGTGCATCGTGATGGCGTAGCCGTCGACCACTCCCCGGCCGAAGATCAGCCACGGGTGCGCGTAGTCGTCACCGAGCTGCCGCGCGGCGGCGTCCGCCTTGTCCCAGTAGCGCCAAGCGTCCCCGGCCTGGCCGGTCTTGGCGTACGACAGGGCAACGGCCAGGTGCAGCAGTCCACGGCGCGCGATGTGCTCGGTGTCCTCCGGGTCCGCGAGCAGGACGCACGCCTCCTCGGCGAGGTCCACCCGGGCTTCGGCCGCCTCACCGGCGTCGCGGTGCACATGGTTGACGTACCAGGCCGCCGCGGCGATCGCGCGCGGACTGTCCGCTTCCTGCGCCACCGTCATCGCGCGGTCACCCGTGAGCATCACCAGGTCCGGCACCGGCTGGAACGACAGGAACAGCTGCGCCAGGTGATAGGTCTGGGCCAGGACCACCAACGCGCGCCGCCGCTCCGCCCCTTCGAGGAGGCGCGCAGAGCGCTGGGAGTCGTCGAGCAGGTCCGGCAGCAGGGCGGCGACTGCGGTCCGGTGGCCGCCCGGGGCATGCCACGCCCTCCACGCCTGCCGCAGGCGGGCCTCCAGGACCTCGGCGGACTCGGGTGCCTGCTCGGGCCGGGCCAGCCGGTAACGCGTCAGTGCCTGCTTCAGAACGGGCAGCGCGGCGTGCTCGGCCTTGGTGTAGGTGGCGGCGGTGATCCGGTGGTCGCCCGTCAGATCGGTGAGGTCCTCGACGCCGAGGACGTGCGCGAGGCGCAGCAGCTTGGGAAGACCGGGCATGGCGATCCGGTCCTTCTCGACGGCCTTGACCCACTCCGCGGAGTGCCCCATCACGTCGGCGACATAGGTACGGGTCTTCCCGGCCCGCAGGCGCGCACGCTGGACGCGTGCGCCGAAGGAGTCCACGGGGTTCCCGGCGTCCGGGGCAGCATCGGCGGGCATGGTCTCTCCCTCTCTGTACGGGTCGCACTGTCAGGGTAGGGGGCGGGGCCGGTTCTGTGTGGTGCTCCGGCCGAGACTGCGGCGCGTGGTTGACGGCACGGCGGACGGCCCCGCACCGTCTGAGGGAACTCGGCTGTGTGGAGGGCGCGTTGGAGGATGAGTGCAGGGGCGGACGGCAGGTTCTGGCGGCGCGGGGACTGCTGACCGGGTCTCTGGACGGTGAGCTGGCCGAGCACGAGCTGACCGAGGCGGCCCGCCGCGTCGTCACCGAACTGGGCGTCCCCGGGCGGCTGGTGGAACTGCTGGACGAACTCGCCGCCGGTGAGGGCGATCCGCACGGGTGCGCACGGCTGTCGTACCGGCACGTGCTCGGGTTCGACAAGCTGCTGCTGATCGACGGCGGGCCGCGCCACATGCTGCGCGTCCACGTGTGGCGTCCCGGGGCGGGCGCGATCGGCCGGGAGGACATCCACAACCACCGCTCGCCGCTGGCCTCGTACGTCGTACGGGGGCGGCTGGCCATGGAGTTGTACGAGGTGGCCGCCGACGGCCCCGGCGGTCTCGCGGCGGCCCGCTACGAGGAGGCACTGGCCGAGCGGACGGCGAGCTGGACGCTGCGGCCGGCGGGCCCGGCCCGGCTGCGGCTGACCCATGCGGGCCGGTACGCGGCGGGCAGTTCGTACGCGCTGCCCGCGCACACCCTGCACCGGGCCTGGTGCGATACGGACGAGCCCGCGGTGACGCTCTTCCTGGAGACCGGGGCCCGACGGCGGCGCCACACCGACGTGTTCACGGCGGCGGGCCCGCATCCCGGCGCGGTCGCGAAGGTGCCGCTGGCGGTGCCGGAGTACCTGGGGGCGCTGCGCGGGCTGGCGGAGCGGCTCAGAGCCTGGTGAGCGCCTGCCGGACGATGTCGAGGTTGTAGGCGTCGATGTCGACGGTCGTCAGCTCGTGCGGACTGAGCCACAGCGACTTCTGGTCGGGCTCGGGGAGCGTGACTTGCGTGGTCACCGGCCGCACGAGGAAGTTGTCCTGCCGGTTCTTGATCTCGTGCCCGCGGTAGTCGCTGACGAAGGACGACTCACCGACCTTGCGCACGATGTCGCCGAGGAGGCCGGTCTCCTCCTTCAGTTCGCGCAGGGCACCGTCCTCGGGTGTCTCGCCGGGTTCCAGCTTTCCGCACGGCACGCCCCACACCCGGGGCAGGAACCGCTCCTTGACACTGCGGCGGACCAGCAGCACGCGCTGCAGGCGGTCCATCACGACGGCTGCCGCCAGTCGCCTGTAGCCGGGGATGTCCACGGTCATGGTTCCTCGGTCCCTCGCCGGTGATGAGTCCAAAGGGTCTGGTACCCGGTAAGCACTCAAGGCTAACAGCGGCGCAGGACCGCCCGCGGTGCGTCGCCGCCCCCCGTACCGCGCGGTTCGGCGCACGTACGGGGGTGGGACGGCACAGGTGAACGGGCCTGTCAGTGCAGGGAGGTAGAACAGGTGACTGACAGTCCACGGCGATCCTCGTGAGGTGCCCCTTGACACGCCCTGCCCTGCCCCTGCCCGCGGCCGACGACGGTCCGCGGGTGCCCGGAATGCTGCTGATCCGCACCGACGACGGCGACGACGCCTGGCGTGACGTGCTCTCCCGCTTGGGGGAACTGCCCGGTCAGGTCGCGCCGCGCCCGGGGCACGAGGCCCGGTCGGTGCCGCCGGGGCCCATCCCCCGGCGGCTGGTCGTGGTGGACGACCTCGCCTGGCGGGGCGCCACCCTTGAGGAGGTGCGCGAGGCGCTGGGCGCGGACGGGACGTGGCTTCCCGACCTGGTCCTGCTCAGCACCGACAGGACCGCGGCCGACCCCCGGCTGCGTCCGCTGCTGGCGTTCCGCGGCGCCGACGGGGACGCGTTTCGGATCACGCCCCGCCAAGCGGCCCTGACCTACCTGGTGCTGCACCGCCCGTTCCAGGACATGACCCTGGACAGCTACGAGGAGAAGGCGCCCGCCGAACTCGACTACGAGCTTGAGGAGGACGAGACGTTGGAGGACTGGGAGGACGCCCTCCCCGACCCCGTGGGGACCTACGTGGAGTCACTCAGCCCGCCTCCGCGCTACGAGCCCCCGGCGCGGACTCTGCCCCTGCTCACCCAGGAGACCTTCGGTCTGCTCGTGCGCACCGACTTCACCGACGACGCCGCATGGGCATCGCTCCTGGATGCCGTGCACCGCCCCGGGCGTGGCTACGACGACCCCGTCGACGACTACAGCGACTCCGTCGACGCGGTGGACGACCCGGCGTTCGACGGCTCCAGCCCCGAGCAGGTCATGGCGATGGTCTGCGAGAGCGAGAGCAGCCCCGACCAGATGACCGCGAACGTCGTGATGATCGCGGACGGGAGCGCCGTGCGCGATCCCGAGTGCGGCCTCCTGGTCGTGCCGCTGAACGGCCCCATCGGGTTCACCTTCCGGATCGACCCCGAGTCCGCCGGAAGCATGGCGGCCAACCTGGCGATCGCCAACATGGACATCGAGGACTTCATGGACGGTGACACCAAGGCCGAAGTTCTGGACATGCAGTGGCTTCGGGACGCCATGTCGTAACCGGGGGCCGGGCACGACGAGCGGTTCGTGCCCCGGCGGCGGACGGCCGGCGCCTCCCGCGGCCGTCGGCGGGCGACGATGACCGCCTCGCGGCTCTCTCACCGGCTCCTGCCGGCAGGGCCTGGGGCGCCCCGGTTCCGGTCGGGACGCCCCAGGGGGTTCATCCCACCGGTACCGGGCCCTGGGCACCAGAGGCCGGGCGGTGTTTTCGTCGTCCTCTCCTCGCCGGGGCGGGTCCGCGACTCCCGCGAACCCGCCCGCCCTGGACTACCGTCGACCGCATGACCAGTGCTTCCTCCCTCGCCGAGGCCCTCGCCACCGGGACGGTCGTCCTCGACGGAGGCATGTCCAACCAGTTGGAGGCGGCGGGACACGACCTGAGCGACGCGCTGTGGTCGGCCCGGCTGCTCGCGGAGTCCCCCGAGGCGATCACGCGGGCGCACCTCGCGTACTTCGAGGCGGGCGCGGACGTGGCGATCACGGCGTCGTACCAGGCCACGTTCGAGGGCTTCGCCCGGCGCGGCATCGGGCGGGAGCGGGCGGCCGAACTGCTGGCGCTCTCCGTGGAGTCGGCGCGCGAGGCAGCACGGCGGGCCCGGACGGGCGGGATCGCGCGAGCGCTGTGGGTGGCGGCCTCGGCCGGGCCGTACGGGGCCATGCTGGCCGACGGGTCCGAGTACCGGGGCCGCTACGGCCTGAGCGTCGCCGAGCTGGAGCGCTTCCACCGGCCCAGGCTGGAGGTGCTGGCCGCGGCCGGGCCCGACGCGCTGGCCCTGGAGACGGTTCCGGACTCCGACGAGGCCGAGGCGCTGCTGCGGGCGGTGCGCGGGCTCGGCGTACCGGTGTGGCTGTCCTACTCCGTCGCCGGGGGCCGTACGCGTGCCGGACAGCCGCTGGAGGAGGCGTTCGCCCTCGCGGCCGACGCCGACGAGGTGATCGCCGTGGGCGTGAACTGCTGTGCGCCGCGGGACGTCGAGGGTGCGGTGGCGACCGCGGCCCGCGTCACCGGCAGACCGGTCGTCGCGTACCCGAACAGCGGTGAGTCCTGGGACGCCGAAGCCCGTACCTGGCACGGCCGCCCGGCCTTCTCCCCCGACCAGGTCCGCACCTGGCGTGCCGCGGGCGCCCGCCTGATCGGCGGCTGCTGCCGGGTGCCTCCGCGGACCATCGAGGCGGTCGCGCGGGCGCTGGCGTAGGCGCGGGGGAGGCGGCGGGGCGGGCGGCGGCGCGCGGGGCGTGAAGGCGCGTACGGACGCCGGGCG
>NZ_AGBF01000189.1 GCF_000225525.1 Streptomyces zinciresistens K42
CGCCCGTGCACGCCGCGCCCGCGCGGGCCGTGCCCCCGCGGGGCGCCACCACGCCGCACGCCCCCGCTTCTCCACGCGCCACCCCGTTTTTTTCTCGCCACCGGACTCGGACGTCGCCCATCCTGCCCAGTGGGGCCGCCCGGCACCCCCGCAATCCGCACGACCGTCCGAAAAGCCCGGCCCTACGGCCCCGCGCCCGGTTCCGCAACTCGAAGCGCCGGCGCGGTGAGCGGCCCCGGACGCACGAGACCCCGGCCGCCTGTGCGGCCGGGGTCTGCGTCGTATCCGGTGTCGTGGCTCACGAACCCGTGGGCACGGAGTCGGTCGCCTCCGTCCACAGATCCTGCTCGGCGCGATCCGCCTGGATCTGGCGGTACACGAGGAGCCCGCCGATGGCGGCCAGTGCGACCAGGAGAAGCTTCTTCACCGCGCGACCTCGTCTTTCCTTGACGTAGGGGACCTCTGGCGCCCGACTATACACACCGGCCGAGACCAATCGGTGACCTGCCCCGAGCGCTCAACTTCCCGCCGGAAGAGCCCAGTAGAAGCGGACCGCGCCACCCCCGGGCGGAGAGTGACCACCCCCCGACGGAGGGTCATTTTGCGGGTTTCGGTCACGTCTCCGCATTCTTCACCCCTCTTGCGCCCATTCGAGTGCAGTTCATCTGAAGATCGACGCGCCAGGGGCGTCGGTCCATGACTTCTCAGCCCACATACACATCATGAGGAAAGTACGCAAATCGACCAACCTGAAAGTGAGGGGCCATGACCAGGAACAAGGTCATGAACCTGTGGACCGCGCTCGTCACCGCCTTCCTCGCGCTGTTCACGGCGCTCGGCTTCGTCTCGAACACCGCCGCCGCGGCCGTGCCGCACACCGAGACGTCGCGCAACAGCGGCAACGGCGGAGGCAAGGGCAGCAGCGACGACACCGACCGCGGCGCCGAGTTGTCCACGGCCCCGGCACCACCCCACTGGGCCTGGTCCTACGCCAGGGCGCTGCCGCCGACGATGAAGCAGCGCATCCGGGCCGAGGCCCATGGCAAGACCCCAGGTTGCCGGCACAGTCCCCTCTCGGACACGGAAGTCGCCCCGTCGGCGCCCGCCACCCGGGAGTGCGCGACAGCGGGCTCCGCACCGGCCCAACCGCTCGTCCCGCACCAACGCTGACCCCACCGCCACCGCGGGCGGACACCGCTCGCAGGGCAGACACGGTGACGCCGGAAACGGCACGGACCCAACGCCACACCGCAGTACACGGATTTCACGTACACGCTTTCCCGTACGCGCTCACGAAGTACCCGGAACGCCGGCCCGCAGGACCGACGGACCACCTCGGCACCGGAACACGGCAACGCACCGACACCCCATTCTCGCGATCCTCGCGACCTTCGCGTCCACGCCACGACCCATGACGAGCAACCGCAGGGCGCACTTCAGCACGCTTCGACGATGTGCCGGAGATAGGCCCACGGGTCGTTGAGGTAGCGACGCCAATGGTCGACGAGCTCCAGATCCCGCCAGTCGGCGGGACGCATTCCGTGATCACCCACCTCGATGATCTCGGCGCCGGGAAGCGCCGTGAGCACGGGTGAGTGCGTCGCGCAGACGATCTGCGCGCCGGAACGCCCCAGTTGGTGCAGCAGTCCCACGAGTTGAAGACAGGAAGCGAACGACAGCGCGGCCTCGGGCTCGTCCATGACGTACAGCCCCGGCTCCTCGAACCGCTCCCGGAAGGCCATCAGAAAGCCCTCGCCGTGGCTCATCTCGTCCACGGCCCCGGACAGCCTTCCCGTCCTCTGCTCCCGGCCCAGCGCGTCCAGCGCCGTCTCCGCCCGCAGGAAGAACCCTCTGCGGCGCGTACGAGGCCCGCGCAGCATCCGCCGGCCGGCCGCCGTCGCCTCGAACCGCATCCTTTCACCCAGCTCCGACGGCTCACGCGCACTGGCGTACTTGTAGCCCGCGGAACCGCCCCAGGAGTCCAGGCCGAACCCCTCGGCGAGGGCTTCGACGAGGGTCGACTTGCCCGAGCCGTTCTCCCCCACGAGGAACGTCACGGGCGCGGTGAATCTCAGCCCGTCGTCCACGAGCTGCCGCACGCACGGCACCGACCACGGCCACCCGGCGCCCTCGCCCAGCTCGCCCTGCGCGGCATGGGCATACGCCCGTTCGACGATCATGCCGCCAGGCTCTCACCCACCACTGACAACCGCCCGACGCACACCGAAAGACCCCCGGTCCCGAAGGACCGAGGGTCTCCATGCTGTGGGGCTAACAGGATTTGAACCTGTGGCCTCATCCTTATCAGGGATGCGCTCTAACCAACTGAGCTATAGCCCCGCCGCGCTCTGCGGTGTGTCCCGCGCGCCGACTCCTGAAGATTAGCGCACGACGAGGGCAGTCCCAAAATCGGTTGTCGGGGGACCGTCAGGAGGGGCGGAGGCCGTCTCCCGGCGGTTCCCGTCAACCGGTTCGGCGCGCTGTCACTCGTCCTCGGCGAGGGTCAGCTCGACACCGCCGACGAAGCCGGCGGAGAGGTTGTAGATGAAGGCGCCGAGCGTGGCCAGCGCCGTCGCGAGGACGACGTCGATCACGGCGATGATCGAGGAGAACAGCAGGACGTTCGGCAGCGACAGGAAGGACTGCAGGTCGAAGCCGTTGGACCCGTTGGAGCCGGTCGCCTCGGCGATCGTGCCGCCGACCGTCGAGAAGACGCCCATCGCGTCCATGACCATCCACAGCACCGCGGACGCGACCACCGTGCAGATGCCGAGGGCGATGGAGAGCAGGAAGCTGACCTTCATCACCGACCACGGGTCGGTCTTGGCCACGCGCAGGCGCGCCTTGCGCGTGCGGGGCGTCGTACGGGCCCCTGTGCGCGGCTTGCGGGTCGCGCCGGCCGGAGCGGCCGTCTGGTACGCCTGCGGCGGGTGGTAGGGCCCCGAGGGCTGTTGCTGCTGCCGCTCTCCGGGCAGCGGCGACGTCCCGGCCGCCTGCGCGGCCCCTGCGGTCGCCGACTGGGAGCCGGCGGCGGCCGAGCCCGCGCCGGGCGCGTACTGCTGCGGGCCGCGGGTGTCCGTCACGGTTCCCCCCTGGGATCCAGATGCTTCGGGCGCTTGCGGGTCGGCCGACGGCGACTTGATCGCCTTCAGCTGGGTGGTGTGCGTGTCCCTCGCACCCGCGGCGGAGCCACGGCCGCCGCCGTCCTTGTCCTTGCCGGTCTGCGGACCGGCCGAGGTACCGGACGATCCGGCGCCCGTGGCTCCGCTCACGATGACTCACTCCTCGTGCTACTCGGACGAGGGTGACTCACCCTCGTCCGTGCCGGTGGCCGCGCCCCCATCGGCGGTCTCGTCGACGGCCACGTCGCCGTCGACCTCCTCCGCCTCGCGTCCCGCCTCGGCGTTGCGGGCGATGCCGACGACGGCATCCCGCTTGCCCAGGTTGATCAGTTGGACGCCCATGGTGTCACGGCCCGTCTCCCTGACCTCGTTGACTCGCGTACGAATCACACCGCCGCCCAGCGTGATGGCGAGGATCTCGTCGGTCTCCTCGACCACCAGCGCGCCCACGAGGGAACCGCGGTCCTCGACGATCTTGGCGGCCTTGATACCGAGGCCGCCACGACCCTGGACGCGGTACTCGTCGACCGCGGTCCGCTTCGCGTACCCGCCGTCGGTGGCAGTGAAGACGAACGTACCGGTTCGAACGACATTCATCGAGAGCAGCTCGTCCCCCTCTCGGAAGCTCATGCCCTTGACGCCCGAGGTCGCGCGGCCCATGGGACGCAGCGACTCGTCCGTGGCCGTGAACCTGATCGACTGTGCCTTCTTGCTGATCAGAAGCAGATCGTCGTCCGCCGAGACCAGTTCGGCACCGATCAGTTCGTCGTCGGAACCGTCGTCCGTCTCACGGAGATTGATCGCGATGACACCGCCGGAGCGCGGCGAATCGTAATCCTTCAGAGGCGTCTTCTTGACCAGACCCGCCTTGGTGGCGAGCACGAGGTACGGCGCCGCCTCGTAGTCGCGGATCGCGAGGATCTCGGCGATGGCCTCGTCCGGCTGGAAGGCGAGCAGGTTGGCGACGTGCTGCCCGCGCGCGTCCCGGCCCGCGTCGGGGAGCTCGTACGCCTTCGCCCGGTAGACCCGGCCCTTGTTGGTGAAGAACAGCAGCCAGTGGTGGGTCGTGGAGACGAAGAAGTGGTCGACGATGTCGTCTTCCTTGAGCTTCGTGCCGCGCACGCCCTTGCCGCCGCGCTTCTGCGCCCGGTAGTCGACGGTCTTGGTGCGCTTGACGTAGCCGCCGCGCGAGACCGTGACGACGATGTCCTCCTCGGCGATCAGGTCCTCGATGGACATGTCGCCGTCGTAGGGCACCAGCATGGTCTTGCGGTCGTCGCCGAACTTCTCGACGATCGCGGCGAGTTCCGCGCTGACGATGCCGCGCTGGCGCTCGGGCGAGGCGAGGATCGCGTTGTACTCGGTGATCTTCGCCTGGAGTTCGTCGTGCTCCTGGACGATCTTCTGGCGCTCCAGGGCGGCCAGCCGGCGCAGCTGCATCTCGAGGATGGCGTTGGCCTGGATCTCGTCGATCTCCAGGAGGCCCATCAGGCCCGTACGCGCCACGTCGACGGTGTCACTGCGCCGGATCAGCGCGATGACCTCGTCGATGGCGTCCAGGGCCTTCAGCAGGCCGCGCAGGATGTGCGCGCGCTCCTCGGCCTTGCGCAGCCGGAAGCGCGTACGGCGGACGACGACCTCGATCTGGTGCGTCACCCAGTGGCGGATGAACGCGTCCAGGGAGAGGGTGCGCGGGACGCCGTCGACCAGGGCCAGCATGTTGGCGCCGAAGTTGGTCTGCAGATCCGTGTGCTTGTAGAGGTTGTTGAGCACGACCTTGGCGACCGCGTCGCGCTTGAGCACGATGACCAGGCGCTGGCCGGTGCGCGACGAGGTCTCGTCGCGGACGTCCGCGATGCCGCCGATCTTGCCGTCCTTGACCAGGTCGGCGATCTTCTGCGCGAGGTTGTCCGGGTTGACCTGGTAGGGCAGCTCCGTGACCACCAGGCACTGGCGGTTCTGGATCTCCTCGACCTCGACGACCGCGCGCATCGTGATGGAGCCGCGGCCGGTGCGGTACGCCTCCTCGATGCCCTTGCGGCCCACCACCAGCGCGCCGGTGGGGAAGTCCGGGCCCTTGATGCGCTCGATGAGGGCGTCGAGCAGCTCCTCGTGCGTGGCCTCGGGGTTCTCCAGGTACCACTGGGCGCCGGAGGCGACCTCGCGCAGGTTGTGCGGCGGGATGTTGGTCGCCATGCCGACCGCGATCCCGGCCGAGCCGTTGATCAGCAGGTTGGGGAAGCGCGAGGGCAGGACGGTCGGCTCCTGGGAGCGGCCGTCGTAGTTGTCCGTGAAGTCGACGGTCTCCTCGTCGATGTCGCGGACCATCTCCATCGACAGCGGGGCCATCTTGCACTCGGTGTAGCGCATGGCCGCCGCCGGGTCGTTGCCCGGCGAGCCGAAGTTGCCGTTGGAGTCGACGAGCGGCATCCGCATCGACCACCACTGCGCGAGGCGGACCAGCGCGTCGTAGATCGAGGAGTCGCCGTGCGGGTGGTAGTTGCCCATGACGTCGCCGACGACGCGCGCGCACTTGTAGAAGCCGCGCTCGGGGCGGTAGCCGCCGTCGTACATGGCGTACAGGACGCGGCGGTGGACGGGCTTGAGGCCGTCACGGACGTCGGGCAGCGCGCGCGAGACGATGACGGACATCGCGTAGTCGAGGTACGAGCGCTGCATCTCCGTCTCGAGCCCGACGGGCTCGACACGCAGGATCTGTCCGTCGTCAGGCGTGACGGGAGTGTTCTCGTCGGTCATTGCTGGTGAGGGTCCTTCCTGGTGCGGTCAGCAGAGACCGACTCAGATGTCGAGGAAGCGGACGTCCTTGGCGTTGCGCTGGATGAACTGGCGGCGCGCCTCGACGTCCTCGCCCATCAGGACCGAGAACAGGTCGTCGGCCTGGGCGGCGTCGTCGAGGGTGACCTGGCCGAGGACGCGGTGCTCCTGGTCCATGGTCGTGATGCGCAGTTCCTCGGCGTTCATCTCGCCGAGACCCTTGAAGCGCTGGATCGAGTCCTCGCGCACGCGCTTGCCGCGCTGGCGGCCCATCTCGATCAGCGCGTCGCGCTCGCGGTCGGAGTAGGCGTACTCGACCTCGTCACGACCCCACTTGATCTTGTAGAGCGGGGGACGGGACAGGAACACGTGCCCGGCCTCGACCAGCGGCCGCATGAAGCGGAACAGGAACGTCAGCAGCAGGGTGTTGATGTGCTGGCCGTCGACGTCGGCGTCCGCCATCAGGATGATCTTGTGATAGCGGAGCTTCTCGATGTCGAAGTCCTCGTGCACACCGGTGCCGAAGGCGGAGATCAGCGCCTGGATCTCCTGGTTCTGCAGGATCTTGTCGATCCGCGCCTTCTCGACGTTGAGGATCTTGCCCCGGATCGGGAGGATCGCCTGGTACTGCGGGTTGCGGCCGGACTTGGCCGAGCCGCCGGCGGAGTCGCCCTCGACGATGAAGATCTCGCACTTGATGGGGTCGTTGGACTGGCAGTCGGAGAGCTTTCCGGGCAGGGAGGCGGTCTCCAGCAGACCCTTGCGCCGGGTCAGGTCGCGGGCCTTGCGGGCCGCCACGCGCGCGGTGGCCGCCTGGATGCTCTTGCGGATGATGTCCGCGGCCTCGTTGGGGTTGCGGTCCAGCCAGTCCGCGAGGTGCTCGTAGACGACCTTCTGCACGAAGGTCTTGACCTCGGTGTTGCCCAGCTTGGTCTTGGTCTGGCCCTCGAACTGCGGCTCGCCCAGCTTCACCGAGATGATCGCGGTCAGACCCTCGCGGATGTCGTCACCCGTGAGGTTGTCGTCCTTCTCCCGCAGCAGCTTCTTGTCGCGCGCGTACTTGTTGATCAGCGAGGTCAGCGCCGCCCGGAAGCCCTCCTCGTGCGTGCCGCCCTCGTGCGTGTGGATGATGTTCGCGAAGGAGTAGACGCCCTCGGTGTAGCTGCTGTTCCACTGCATCGCGACTTCGAGGGAGAGGCTCCGCTCCTTGTCCTCGGCCTCCAGGTCGACGACGGTGGGGTGCACCACGTCGCCCTTGCGGGAGTTGAGGTACTTCACGAAGTCGACGATGCCGCCCTCGTAGTGGTAGTCGACCGACTTGACCTCGGCGCTCTCGTCCGCGCCCGCCTCGTCCGCGCCGGACGTCGCCTTGGCCGACTCGCGCTCGTCGGTGAGCCTGATCCGCAGACCCTTGTTGAGGAACGCCATCTCCTGGAAGCGGCGCGAGAGGGTCTCGAAGGAGTAGTCGGTGGTCTCGAAGACGTCCGGGTCGGCCCAGAAGGTCACCGTGGTGCCGTGCTCGTCCGTGGCCTCGTGCTGGGCCAGCGGGGCGGTCGGGACGCCGAGCTTGTAGTCCTGCGTCCAGCGGTGGCCGTCGGTCTTGACCTCGACGGCGACCTTGGTCGACAGGGCGTTCACCACGGAGACGCCCACGCCGTGCAGACCGCCGGAGACCGCGTAGCCACCGCCGCCGAACTTGCCGCCCGCGTGCAGCACGGTGAGCACGACCTCGACGGCCGGCTTGCCCTCGGAGGGCACGATGCCGACCGGGATGCCACGGCCGTTGTCGACGACCCGGACGCCGCCGTCGGCGAGGATCGTCACGTCGATCGTGTCCGCGTGCCCGGCCAGCGCCTCGTCGACGGAGTTGTCGACGACTTCCTGTACGAGGTGGTGCAGACCGCGTTCGCCGGTCGAACCGATGTACATGCCCGGTCGCTTGCGGACCGCGTCCAGACCCTCGAGGACGGTGATGGCGCTGGCGTCGTACGAGGCGGTGACCTCGCCGTTCGACGAGGTCGCCTCGGCGTCGGTGGACGGGATGTTCTCGTTGGGGTTGCCGGAATCGGCCACGAAGCGCCCTTTCTGGCACAGCACCAGCCAGGCTCGTCGGCGGGTTGCCGGAGCGGCTGCGGCATGTTGCGTTGGTAAGCCTTGATCAGCGTTGCTCAGCTTTTCCCGGACGGTCCCCACGAGTGGGGCGGGATTGGCTTCCAGTCTACCGGTAGCGCCGACAGTGATGGGGGTTTGCCGGTACCTGAGTCCGCATGTGCCGCCCTGAACCCGGCTCGGCCGACTCCCGATATACGGATGGGGGCTTCAAGCGGCTCACAGCGCCACTCAGCGCTTCGGGGCGTCAACCCTTGGCTACTTGGGAGTCACGTCGCGATTCGCAACAGCGCGCAGGGCAACCGGGAGGGGTCGGCGAGGGGTGCCGCGGGACCCTCGAAGGCCCGCGATGTGATGTCAGTCACTTGCGGCGGAGGGGGCGGCCGGAGCCGCCGCGACGGCGTTCTCCGGGCCTGCGCGGGCCGGGCGAGCGCCCGCGCGCGGGCCGCCCGCGGGGTCAGCCGTAGGTGTCGCCGGGGCCCGCGCTGCCAGGGGCGCGCAGGGGCCCGTAGCGGCGCGCAGGGCCGCCCGGACCCTGCACCCTGATCTGCCGGACGGAGCCGTGCCCCAGGTCCTCGTTGAGGCGGGCCACCAGCGTCGGGGCGAGCAGCCGCAGGTTGGTCGCCCACGCCGTGGAGTCGCAGCGCACGACCAGGACGCGCTCGTCCTCGTCGTACCTCTCCGGGACGCAGTGCTTGGCGAC
This sequence comes from Streptomyces zinciresistens K42, assembly GCF_000225525.1. GTDB lineage: Bacteria > Actinomycetota > Actinomycetes > Streptomycetales > Streptomycetaceae > Streptomyces > Streptomyces zinciresistens. The sequence continues at coordinate 8,710 of NZ_AGBF01000189.1, forward strand.
GTCGTCACCCACGATCTGCGGCCAGCGGCCCATGACGCCGCCGACCGCGGCCGGGGTCTCCCAGCCGCGCTCGGTGATCAGACGGTTGATGGCGGAACCGAGCGCCATGGGGTCGCGGCCGTCCGCCCGCGCGCCGGAGCGCAGGCCGCCCCCGCGCCGCGCCTGCCGCTTCTGGTGCGCCGCGTCGCCCCGCGCGCGTGCCTGCTCCTTGGCCGCCCTGAGCGCCACGCGCGCGAGGTCGACGCCGGACGGCTCGGGGGCCTTCTTCGGGGCGGTGCCCGCGCCGGGCTCCCCGGAGGGCTTGTCGAACAGTTCGCCGCTCACGCGCGCTCCACCGCCCCGTCCGACACCGTGTACCGCACACCCGTCAGGACATGGGGTACGTCGTCGTCGACCGCTGCCGTCACCAGGACCTGCTCGCCGGGCGCCACCAGCTCCGCCAGCCGCTCCCGGCGCCGGGTGTCCAGCTCGGCGAAGACGTCGTCGAGGACCAGCACCGGCTCGTTGCCCTCGGCCCGCAGCAGGTCGTAGGAGGCCAGGCGCAGCGCCAGCGCGTACGACCAGGACTCGCCGTGGGAGGCGTACCCCTTGGCGGGCAGCTGCCCGAGCTTGAGCAGCAGATCGTCCCGGTGGGGCCCCACCAGGGTCACCCCGCGCTCGATCTCCTGCTTGCGGGCGTCGGCGAGCGCCGCGGTCAGCTGCTCGTACAGGTCGTCGCGGCTGTGGGCCTCACCGGGCGCCGACGGCTTGTACTCCAGGGCGACGGGGCCGCCGCCGGGCGCCAGCTGCTCGTACGCCTTGTCGGCCAGCGGCTGGATCGCCGCGATCAGGTCCAGGCGCTGGGCGAGCAGTTCGGCGCCCACGCGCGCGAGGTGCTGGTCCCAGACGTCGAGGGTGGACAGGTCCATGGCGCGGCCGCCGTGCCGGCGGGCCAGCGCGGCCGACTTCAGGAGGGTGTTGCGCTGCTTGAGGACCCGCTCGTAGTCGGAGCGGACGCCGGCCATGCGCGGGGAGCGGGCGGTGATCAGCTCGTCGAGGAAGCGGCGCCGCTCACCGGGGTCGCCCTTGATCAGCGCCAGGTCCTCCGGCGCGAAGAGGACGGTACGTACGATGCCGAGCATGTCACGGGGTCTGACCTGCGACGATCGATTGATGCGGGCCCGGTTGGCCTTGCCGGGGTTCAGTTCGAGCTCGATCAGCTGCTGCCGGTCGCCCTGGCGCACCCGGGCCCGCACGATCGCCCGTTCGGCGCCCACGCGGACCAGGGGGGCGTCGGAGGCCACGCGATGGCTGCCGAGGGTGGCGAGATAGCCGACGGCCTCCACGAGGTTCGTCTTGCCCTGGCCGTTGGGGCCGACGAAGGCGGTGACGCCCGGATCGAGCGGGACCTCGACCCGGGCGTACGAGCGGAAGTCGGCCAGCGACAGGTGCGTGACGTGCATGGTGGTTTCGCCGACCTCCCCCGACGTGTGGTTGATCCGTCCCCGGCTGTGGACGGCCGGGTCACCCCGAGGGTGCCAGATCGTCATCCCCGGGGTGTGGATACGTCCGCCTGCCCGGCACGCGGCTCGCGCGCCGCGCGGGCTACTTCGTGGTGACCGCGTGGCCGCCGAACTGGTTGCGCAGCGCCGCGATCATCTTCATCTGCGGTGAGTCCTCCTGGCGCGACGCGAAGCGCGCGAAGAGGGAGGCCGTGATCGCCGGCAGCGGCACCGCGTTGTCGATCGCGGCCTCCACCGTCCAGCGTCCCTCACCGGAGTCCTGGGCGTGCCCCCGGAGCCTGTCCAGGTGCTCGTCCTCGTCGAGGGCGTCGACCGCGAGGTCCAGCAGCCAGGACCGGATGACGGTGCCCTCCTGCCAGGAGCGGAACACCTCGCGGACGTCGGTCACCGAGTCGACCTTCTCCAGCAGCTCCCAGCCCTCGGCGTACGCCTGCATCATCGCGTACTCGATGCCGTTGTGGACCATCTTCGCGAAGTGCCCGGCACCCACCTTGCCGGCGTGCACCGAGCCGAAGTCGCCCTCCGGCTTCAGGGCGTCGAAGACCGGCCGCACCCGCTCGATGTGCTCGGCCTCCCCGCCGTACATCAGCGCGTAGCCGTTCTCCAGGCCCCAGACGCCGCCGGAGACACCGCAGTCGACGAAGCCGATGCCCTTGGCCGCCAGCTCCCCGGCGTGCCGCTCGTCGTCGGTCCAGCGTGAGTTCCCGCCGTCGACCACGACGTCACCGGGCTCCAGCAGCTCGGCGAGCTCGTCGACGGTCGACTGGGTGGGAGCACCGGCGGGGACCATCACCCAGACCACGCGCGGGGCCGGGAGCTTGCCCACAAGCTCCTCAAGGCTGTGGACGTCGGCGAGGTCCGCGTTGCGGTCGTATCCGACGACGGTGTGGCCCGCGCGGCGTATCCGCTCGCGCATGTTGCCGCCCATCTTGCCGAGGCCGACGAGACCGAGCTCCATCAGTTGTGTTCCTTAGGTCGCTGTGGCGTGTGGGGCACCTCTGTGCCGCTGTCGAGCCTAAACCCGGACGCACGCGCACATCCGTGGGCATACGCGCTCATCCGTACGCCCACACCTGCGGCTTCCCGAACGGTCGCGCTCCTCCACAGGCACCGCGGTCCTGTGGAGGGTGAACCGCCGACCGGGACCGCCGGAGACGGAGACCGGGGAGCCCGGCATCCGCCGACCCCCGGCCCTCGCGGACGGCGTCAGCCGCTCAGGCGCACCGGCATGATCAGGTACTTGTAGGCCTCGTCCGCCTCGGCGTCCAGCGCGGGCTTGCCGCTGAGCAGCGCCGGCTTCGTGGACGTGGTGAACGACAGCTGCGCGACCGGCGAGTCGATGGCACTCAGGCCGTCCAGCAGGAACGTGGGGTTGAAGGCGATCGAGATGTCGTCGCCGTCGAGCTGGGCGTCGACCCTTTCCACAGCCTGTGCGTCGTCACTGGAACCGGCTTCCAGGATGAGCACACCCTGCTCGAAGCTGAGCCGCACCGGGGTGTTGCGCTCGGCGACCAGGGCCACACGCTTCACGGCCTCGACGAAGGGGGCGGTCTCGATCACGGCGACGGAGTTGAACTCCGTCGGGAAGAGCGTGCGGTACTTCGGGAGGTCGCCCTCCAGCAGGCGGGTCGTCGTACGGCGGCCCGCGCCCTCGAAGCCGATCAGGCCCTCACCGGAGCCGGAGCCCGACAGCGCCAGCGTGACGCTGTCGCCGCTCGTGAGGGCCTTGGCGGTGTCCAGGAGCGTCTTGGCGGGCACCAGGGCGACCGCGGACGCCTCGGGGTTCTCCGGCTTCCACAGGAACTCGCGGACCGCGAAGCGGTAGCGGTCGGTGGACGCCAGGGTCACGGTGTCGCCCTCGATCTCGATGCGCACACCGGTCAGCACGGGCAGCGTGTCGTCACGGCCGGCGGCGATGGCCACCTGGGCGGCCGCGGAGGCGAAGACCTCGCCGGGGACCGTGCCCGTCGCGTTCGGCATCTGGGGCAGCGACGGGTACTCCTCCACCGGCAGGGTGTGGAGGGTGAAGCGCGAGGAGCCGCAGACCACGGTCGCCCGCACACCGTCTGTGGAGATCTCCACCGGCCTGTTGGGCAGGGCGCGGCAGATGTCCGCCAGGAGGCGGCCCGAGACGAGGACCGTGCCCTCCTCGTCCACCTCCGCGTCGACGCCGACGCGCGCGGAGACCTCGTAGTCGAAGCTCGACAGGCTCAGCTGGCCGTCGTCCGCCTTGAGCAGGAGGCCGGCGAGGACAGGCGCCGGCGGACGGGCCGGGAGGCTGCGGGCCGCCCAGGCCACTGCCTCCGCGAGTACGTCGCGTTCCACCCGGATCTTCACTGTTGCCGCCTCCTGCTGTTGCCGGCGCTGCTAGGCCTGCCTGGCTTCGTCGTCTGGTCGGTGTCGTCGGCCCCAGTGAGGGGAAGGACACCGGGAACAGTCTGACGCACCCCACTGACAGTAGGTGCCTCTCGGGGTCAAGTCGTGACGAGGGGCAGCCGGGAGCCGGACGGCGAGTTGTGCACAGGACCCCCTTCGAAACGGATTCCCAGCTCTCTCTAGTTGGGAGTAGTAGTAGGGGCTGTGGATACCGTGGATAACTCCGTTTTCCCAGCTCAGGGCGGAGATTTTGTCCACCGACCCTGTGGGCGGCGGCCGTGGAAAACCAGGGGTTTCTGTGGAGAACGGAAAGTTCTGCACACCCCGTGCACAGCCTGGGGCGAGTTCTCCCCAGCGGCGTCCCCAGGTTTCCCCGTCTTTCCCACAGGCCGGCCCGGCACCTTCGTGTGACGCCTTTCACTCGACTCGGTGAGGAGGCGCGTCGCGTTGCCGAACAGTGGACAGCGGTGTGGAGAAGCGGGGTATCGCTGGGGACAACCGGCCCTCGCCTGTGGGTTGCCGGTGGACAACTTCGTGCACAGCCTGTGGATCTTCGCTTTGTCCACAGTCTGTGGAGATCGTTCGTCCACGAATCCACAAGCGGGTGACCTGGCCTGACGGTCTTTCAACAGGCGCCTCTGTGGACAGAGTCTGGACAACTTCGCGGTCCCCAGGGTGTGGACGCGAGAAAGTCACCGAATCTGTGGAGGGAGGCCGTAACCCGGCGCCTATTCGAACAGCGGGTGTCC
>NZ_AGBF01000188.1 GCF_000225525.1 Streptomyces zinciresistens K42
GGCGTGCCGGGCGGGGCGGTGCTCCGCCGGGGAGGGGGCCGTGTCACCGTGGCGGGCGGACCCGCCGCGCGCGGTCTGCGCCCGGTCGGCGCCGGTGGCCCCGGATGCCGTCTTCGTCCTGTCGGCGCCCGCAGGGGAACGCCGGCCTCGCTGGAGTATGTCCGTCTCCCTCACCTCGGGCAGGGAGCGGCGGCCCGCGGTGGGCGCCTCCGGCTCCCCGGTCGCGGGAAGGGGCCGCGTCGCCGCCCTGGATCCCCCCGCGGAAGGAACACCACCGGACGCGTGTGCCGCTGCGGGCCACTCCGGTTGGGCGTCTTCTCGCCAATTCTTCACTCGCACGCACATCCCCCCACGGGACCGTTCCGGGCGCGCGTACGACACTGAGCGCTCGTCGCCGTACCGGGTCCCCACCCGGCCGAGCGCCCCCACTACCCCAACGTGCTCAGGGCCATGAAGCTAGCGCACCGCCGGACCGGCGGTAGCCGTGTGTCCATTACTGCCCACTCATCGCGACGGCGTCGGCGGCCGGAATCCATCCGCCCACGGGCCGGTTCAGCCAGCCCTCGTCCGCCGCGACCTGCGCCGCGGCCCGGCGGAGAACGCCGAGCGCGGGGTGGGACAGTCCCTTTCGCCACACGAGGGACACCGGCGACAACGGAACAGGGTCGGTCAAAGGACGTCGTACTGTGCCAGGCATGGTCGGAAAGTCGACCACGGCGAGGACGGGGTGGCCGGTCTTGGCCATCATCCGTTGGAACTCCTCGTCACCGACCGCGAGCGGCGCGGGCGGGGCGAGCGCGATGCCCCGCCCCTCGAACAGACGGCGCGCGAGGTCCGTCCACTCCGGCGTCCGGTCGTTCCCGGCCCCCGCGTACACCGTCTCGCCGGCCAGCGCGGCGAGCGGGACACGCCGGTTTCCGGCCAGCGGGTGGTCGCGCGGCAGCAGGATCGCCATCCGCTCGTAGCGCACGGGCTGGTGGTCCAGGGCGGCCCGCAGCGCCGGGTCCAGTCCCGCGAAGCGGCCGAAGGAGGCGTCCAGCCGTCCGGCCGCCAACTCGGCGGCGGCGCCGGTCAGTCCGCTCTCGTAGCGGGCCATCAGCTCGTGCTCCGGGGCGAGTTCGCGGGCACGGTGCAGCACGGTCCGGCCGGTGGCCAGGCCCGGTGAGTTCAGGTCCACCAGCAGGGGCCGCGCCTGCCCGAAGGCGGCGAGCAGGTCGTCCTGGGCCTGGAGGGCCCGGCGGGCGTACGGCAGCAGCCGCTCGCCGTCGGCGGTCAGCGTGACCTGCCGGGTCGTCCGCACGAACAGCTCGGCGCCCAGCTCGCGCTCCAGCCGCCGCACGTCCCGGCTGAGCGCCTGCTGGGCGACGTACAGCCGGGCCGCCGCGCGCGTGAAGTGCAGTTCCTCCGCCGTGGCGAGGAAGGCGCGCAGCAGACGGGGGTCGAGATGAGCGGGAGCCGGCATCCGGCGAACTTACAACGCGGGCGCGTGAATCGGCACCGCGCAGGTGTTGGACCCCGTGACCGGGCCGGGGCGACGGTGGGGCCATGCCGCAGCCGCCCGCCGGGAACCCCTCCGCGACGCCGTGCGCGGGGGACGCTCCCCCGCTCGCCGCCACCGCCGACACCTGTACCGCCGGCACCGCCGACACCTGTACCGCCGCCGGCACCGCTGCCGCCGCCGACCCGCGCCCGCGCGGCGGGGGCCGTCCGCCCGGCCCGTACCGGCGGCTGTTCGCCCGTCCCGGCGCGCTCGCGTTCACCCTGGCCAACCTGACCGCGCGGCTGCCCATGGGCATGTTCAGCGTGAGCGCGGTGGTGATGATCGCGGGGACGAGGGGGTCGTACGCCCTCGCGGGGGCGGTCACCGCGACCGGGCTGGCCGCGACCGCGCTGGTGGGGCCGTGGACCGCGCGGCTCGTCGACCGGTACGGGCAGGCGCGCGTCGCGGTGCCGGCCACTCTGCTCGCGGCGCTGGGCAGCCTGGCGCTGGTGCTGTGCGTACGGCAGGAGGCGCCCGCCTGGACGCTGTTCGCCGCGTACGCCGCCACCGCGACCACCCCCAACACGGGCGGCATGTCCCGCGCCCGCTGGGCCCGGCTGCTCGCGGACGACCCGGAGTCGCTGCACACCGCGAACTCCTTCGAACAGGCCGCCGACGAACTGTGCTTCATGCTCGGGCCGGTCCTCGCGGCCTTCCTGTGCGGGGCGTTCTTCCCGGAGGCGGGCACGCTCGTCGGGGTGGTGCTCCTCGTGACCGGGGTGCTGGCGTTCGCGGCGCAGCGCTCGACGGAGCCGCCCCCGGCCGCGCGCCCCGCCGCGGGAGGGGCCCGGTCACCGCTGCGCGCGCCCGGGATGCCCGCGCTCCTGGGTGTCTGCCTGGCCGTGGGCGCGGTGTTCGGGGCGACCGAGGTGGTGACCCTGGCGTTCGCGGACGCGCGGGGCCACCGTGCGGCCGGGGGTGCCGTGCTCGCCGTTCAGGCGGCGGGGTCGTGCGCGGCGGGCCTGCTGTTCGGCCGGCTCCGGCTCACCGGCCCCGCCGAGGCCCGCTACCGCCGGTGCGTCGCGGCGATGGCCGCGCTGCTGGTCCTCCCGCTGCTCGCCGCGGCCCTCACCGGCTCCCTGGTGCTGCTGGCCCTGGCCCTGCTGGCGGCCGGGACGGCGACCGCCCCCACCATGATCACCAACATGGCGCTGGTGCAGCGCCGCACCCCCGAGGGCCGGCTCAACGAGGGCATGACCCTCGCGGTGACCGCCCTGCTCGGCGGCATCGCCCTGGGCAGCGCGGCCGGCGGCTGGACGGTGGACACCCTGTCACCGGCGGCCGGTTACGCCGTTCCGGTCGCGGCGGCGACGGTGGCCCTGGGAGTGTCGCTGGGGGCACGGGGGCTGCGGGGGGCGGGTTGAGGGGGTGGCGGGTGTGGTGTGTGGGGGGTGTGGTGTGTGGGGGGTGCCGTACTCCGCGTGGGCCAGCATCAGGGCCGTGGCCGGCGGCGCAGGTCGGCGCGCCGGGTGTGGCGCAGGTCGGCGCGTCGGGTGTGGCGCCGGGTGTCAGAACCGGGGCGCCGGTCTGGTTTGCGGGTCCGGCCGGCCCCGGCGGGGCGGGAGCGGGCCGCGGGCGGAGCGCCGAACGGGCCGGCGGAGAGGGCGGAACGCGTCGCCCGCGCGGTGACGGATCGTTCCTGCGCGGGATCGGTACCCGCACCAGCAGTGACGAAACGGTCTCCTACGGAAATAGCTTCTTCAGCAATGGATTGCCCCCTGAGTCGATACTTGCGCGGATCGTTCCCCTCTCGACAAAAGACTGGCAGTCCGGTTCTCTTTGCGGGTGAACCTGACCGATCTCTGACAGGGAAACAGGCACGCAGGCATGGCACGTCAAGCGCGAGCAATCCAGACACGCAAGTCGATCCTGCTGGCGGCGGCCGAGGTGTTCGACGAGCGTGGCTACAGCACGGCCACCATCACCGAGATCATCGCGCGCGCCGGGGTCACCAAGGGCGCGCTCTACTTCCACTTCTCCTCCAAGGAGGATCTGGCCCTCGGGGTGATCGCCGCGCAGCTGGAACTGGGGCCGCTGCCCGCGCAGCGTACGAAGCTCCAGGAACTGACCGACCAGGGGCTGCTGTTCGCGCACCAGTTGCAGCACGATCCGCTGACGCGGGCCAGCGTGGGGCTCGCCATGGACCAGTGGAGCGAGAGCGCCGAGGGCGGCAACCCCTTCCACGGCAGACCCTTCCAGTCGTGGGCGGACCGGCTGACCGGGCTGCTCGTGCAGGCGCGTGAGCGCGGGGAGCTGCTGCCGCACGTGGACCCGGCGGAGACGGCCGAGCTGCTGTCCGGCTCCTTCACCGGCATCCAGTGGACGAGCCAGGTGCTCTGCCAGCGCCAGGACCTCACCCGGCGGGTGATCACCATGTTCCGCCATCTGCTGCCGAGCGTGGCGATGCCGCAGATCCTCCCGACCCTGGACCTCAGCCCCGACCGGGCCGCCTCCCTGCTCGCCTCGCGCGAGGCGGAACTGGAGCGCGCGGACACGGCGGACGGCGAGGACATCGAGGAGGGGGCGGACATCAGGGAGGGGGCGGAGGGCGCGGACGCGCCGGCCGGCGGGGCGGACGGCGGCGGGACGCGGGACGAGGACGCCCGGCCCGCGCGGGCGGACGCCGCCTGAGGACCCAGGGCCCGCGCCCCCGTCCGACGGACCGGTGGCGAACCGACCCAGGCACCCGTCCCCTGCGACCGCTCCACCCGCTTCAAGGGCGCGTCGCCCCGCGCCGCGGCAGCGCGTCCGTGCTCAGCCCAGACCCCAGGCCCGGCCCATCCGGTAGGCCGCGCACAGGTTCACGTCGAGGACGTAGGCCCCGGCGGTGCCGCACTGCTCGGCGCCGCTGCCCGGGTCCACTGGCTGGCCGTGCCCCATCCCGGTGATGCTGTACGTCTCCACCGCCGTGCGTCCGGCCGGGTCGCGGAAGACCTGGTGCGGGTAGCCGGCCACGCTGTCGCTGACGTCGGCGACCTGGTCGGCACCCCGGACGGCCGTCCACTGCCGGGTCAGATCGGTCATGTTGACGGGCTTGACGGTGTAGTCGGCCGTGCCCTGGAAGGCGACCAGCGTGGGCCAGGGCCCCGGGTAGCCGGGACGGGCGGCACGCACCCGGTCGCCCCACTGCTGCGCGGACTGCGTCGCACCGACGTACATGCACACGTACGGCGATCCCGCGGCCTGCGCGCACCCGTACGGCAGCCCGGCCGCGATCCCCCCGGCGGCGAACTTCTCCGGGTAGGCGGCCATCATCACGGCCGTCATGGCACCGCCCGCGGACAGCCCCGTGACGTACACGCGCGAGGCGTCGCCGGCGGCGTCGGCGAGCTGCCGGTCCACCATCTGCGCGACCGACGCGGCCTCGCCCTGGCCGCGGGCGATGTCGCCGGTCTGGAACCAGTTGAAGCAGGAGGTCGCGTTGTTCGCGCTCTGCTGCTGGGGCAGCACCACCGAGAAGCCCCAGCGGTCGGCGAGCTGGGTCCAGCCGCTGCCGGTGCCGTACCCGGCGGCGTTCTGGGTGCAGCCGTGCAGGGCGACGACCACCGGCCGGCCGGCGGGCAGCGCGTCGGGGACGTAGCGGTACATGCGCAGCGCGCCGGGGTTCGAGCCGAACCCGGTCACCTCCCGGAGGGAGGCGGCGGCGGCCCGGCCGGGGGTGAGGACGGTGGCGATCAGGGCGGCCAACAGGACCGCGAGCAGGGGGACATGACGACGTGCGGCTCTGGTCTGTGTCATGCGCAGGGACCGTAGAAGCCCGAACGACCCGTCGATATGGAGTGGGGCACCACAACACGGGCGCCCGGCATGGTGGTTCAGCGAATCCGTGCCGTACGGGTGGCGGGGAACGCGGTCAGGGGCGCCGGGTGGCGGTCCCGGCGCCGCCGCGGCTGTCGGCCCGCTGCCACGGCCCGACGCCCAGCCGGCCCGTCGTACCGAGGTCGAACTCCGGGGTGACGACGACGGGGGCGGCACCGGGCCTCGCCCACACGCGCGCGTACGGCGCGTTCACCGCCTCCAGTCCCGCCTCGGTGGTGTTGCGCCAGGCCAGGGTGGCCGACGCGGCCTCGCCCGGACGCAGCACCAGAGGCCGCGGGCTGCCGCTCCCGCCCACCGGGCCGATCGGGCCGGTGCCGTCGAGCACGCGCACGCCGTCGACGCGCTCGTGGTCCTCGCCGAGCACCTCCACCCTGGGACTGCCCTCGACCCGGTAGGGCCGGGTGCCGCAGTTGGCGAGGCGCAGTCCGACGACGCGCAGTCCCATGGCGGCGTCGCCCTGGTCGGCGTACAGCCGCACCCCGGACGCGGGGCACGGCCCCGAGGCGGAGGGGGCCTCGGCGGCGGGGACGCTGCGCACCTTGACGACCTCGGCCCCCGTCACCCCGGGCCCGCCCGGGGCCGACACCCCCGCGGCGACGGCCGACTCGGCGGTACGGCCCGGGGCGAGCGGCGCGAGGGTGCGCTCGGCCGTGTCGGCCCTGGTGCCGGAGGCCGAGGTGAAGCCGATGGTGACGGTGGTGACGGCCGTCGAACGGGTGCGGTTGGTGACCTCGAACCCGGCGCTGTACGGCGCCGTGCAGCCGCTGCCCCGCGGCCAGGCGTACAGACCGGTGAGCCGGACGCCGTCCTCGTCGGCGCCGGAGGACGACAGGGGCAGCGGGGAGGGCGTCCCGGTGACGGTCTGCTCGGCGGGCAGCGGCTCGGAGCCGTACCGCGGGAGGATGTCGGGGCACGGCACCTCGGTCCCGGCGCCCCCGGCACCGCTCGCGGCGCGGGCGGTCGCGGCCTCGTCCCGCGGGGCACCGCAGGCGGCCAGCAGCAGGACTCCGGTGAGCACGGCGGACACGGCGTGCAGGGCTCTCGGCATCCGCCCACCCCACCAAGAGCCGACAGCAGGGGGCCGTGACGGAGGCCACACCTCCGGTAACGGCCGTGTCACAGATCGTTTCCGCTCCACCCGGCGGCCACCGCGTACGGCATGACGAAGGCCCCGCCGCCCGGAGGCGACGGGGCCTTGGCCCACATGGGTGCGGAGGCCGGTACGGCCTCCTGATCGTGGAGATGGCGGGAATCGAACCCGCGTCCAACGGTGCGGAATCAGGGCTTCTCCGTGTGCAGTCCGCTGTGATTTTCTCGGCCCCGGCAATCACGCGAACAAGTCGCCGACGGGCCCAGTCACTGTCTGGTTTCCCTCTTCACCCCGTGACCGGGATCAAGGTTTAGTTCCCTAGCTGATGCCAGGATCCGGGTCGGGAACAGCCCCGGGCTGACACTTCGCAAGTCGCTACTTAGGCAGCGAGGGCGAAGGAATCGCGCTTGGTATTGGCGATTATTTTTTTCGGCCTGTGGTTTACGAGATCATGGCCGCTTCCTCGACACGCTTCCCCTGCTTCGACATCCGCTGTCGAAACCGATCATCCCCATGTTGTTTTTTCAATGCCCTCCCCCGCAGCGGGGAAGAGGCGCGCACCCTCGATGAGGTGCAGTGCCATCCTACGTGACCGACGCGCACCCGTGCCAGCGCATTCCCGGCGGCCCGCTCAGTCGCCGCGCTGCCTGCGCCGGGCGGCGGCGATCGCCCGGTCCGACTCCCGCCGGTCCTGCTGCTCGCGCAGCGTCTGGCGCTTGTCGTACTCCTTCTTGCCGCGCGCCAGGGCGATCTCGGCCTTGGCCCGGCCGTCCTTGAAGTACAGGGCGAGGGGCACGATCGTGTGACCGGTCTCCTGGGACTTCGCCTCCAGCTTGTCGATCTCCTCGCGGTGCAGCAGCAGCTTGCGCTTGCGGCGCGCGGAGTGGTTGGTCCAGCTGCCCTGGTGGTACTCCGGGATGTGGGCGTTGTGCAGCCATGCCTCGCCGCGGTCGATCTGGACGAAGCCGTCGCTCAGCGAGGTCCGCCCCTCGCGCAGCGACTTGACCTCGGTGCCGGTGAGGACGAGCCCGGCCTCGTAGGTGTCGATGATCGCGTAGTCGTGGCGGGCCTTCTTGTTCTGGGCGACGATCTTGCGCTTGCCGCCCTTCTCGCCGTCCCGGCCCTTCGCGGCGGCCCCGCCCTGCTTGGGCTGGGACTCCTTCGGTACGTACATTCCCTTGCTCATAGTGCCGTCCATTTTCGCACTGCGGACCGGGTGCCGGGGAAGCGGTTTTCACGGTTCGCCGAGACCGCTGAGCACCGTCTCGGCCCGCCGGAGGACGCCGCTGCCGGCCTCCAGGTCGGGGGTGATGCCCCTGCCGTCGACGATCCGCCCCGAAGGGGTGCGGTAGCGGCCGACGGTCAGCTCCGCGACCGAGCCGTCGGGCAGGCGGCTGGGCATCTGGACCGAGCCCTTGCCGAAGGTGCGGCTGCCCACGACGACCGCGCGGCCGCGGTCCTGGAGGGCGCCGGTGAGCAGTTCGGCCGCGCTCATGGTGCCGCCGTCGACCAGGGCGACCAGGGGCCTCGCGGTGTCGCCGCCGGGCGCGGCGTGCAGCGCGCGCTGGTCGCCGTCGACGTCGTAGGTGGCGACGAGACCGCCGTCGAGGAAGGCGGAGGCGGCGGTGACGGCCTCGGTGAGCAGGCCGCCGGAGTTGCCGCGGAGGTCCAGGACGACACCGGCGGCGGAGGGGGCCCGGCGCAGCGCGGAGCGCACGGCGTCCCCGGAGCCCTTGGTGAAGGAGGAGATCGTGATGACGGTGATGCCGTCGGTGTGCTCGCGGGCGGTGACGGACTCCGTCGAGAGCCGGGCCCGGCGCAGGGTGAGGTCCCACGCGCGGGTGCCGCGCTCCATCCCCAGCCTCACGGCCGTACCGGCGCGCGCGTCCTTCGCGTCGCCCCTCAGTAACGACAGGACGTCGGTGACCGGCCGTCCGTCGACCTTCGCGCCGTCTACGCTGCGCAGCCGGTCGCCCGCGCGGATCCCGGCGTCGGCCGCGGGCGACCGCGTCCGCACCCTCGTCACCTCGATACGGCCCCGGCCCTCGCGCCGGGCCCACAGCCCGACGCCGGTGTACGCGCCGTCGAGGGCGTCCTCGAACTCCTCGTACTCGGCCGGGGAGTAGACGGCGCCCCAGCGATCGCCGCTGCGGCTGACCGCGCGCTCGGCGGCCTCCATGGGCGACTTCCCGGCGGCCATGGCGTCGGCGGCGGCCTTGGCGATCTCCTCGGACCGGGCCTGGGGAACGGCCGGACGAGCCGCTCCGACAGGGGTCTTGCGGTCGGGGCCGGGCAGCGATCCGGTGGCCGCGCCCGCGACGAGCACGCTCGCGAACACCAATGTCAGGGCGGCCCCGCGGCCGATGCGGCGGGGCTGACAGAACAGGTCACGGCCTGACATGCCGGTGAGTCTAGGACAGCGCCGGGGGGCCGTACGGTCGCTTCCCCGTACGGCCCCGTTGGCATGAGTCACACCTTCAGGTACTTGCGCAGCGCGAAGAACGCCGCCAACGCCGGCATCACCAGGCTCGTGGCCAGGATGAGCGGCAGTTTCGTCAACACGGCGTCCCAGCCGATGAAGTTGATCAGGTTCAGCTTCTCCGACAGGGCGAGCCCGTTGTCGATGAGGAAATACCGGGCGACCACCAGGAATCCGCAGGCGACCGCGCCGCCGATGAGACCGGCGACGGCGGCCTCCATGATGAACGGCGCCTGGATGTAGAAGCCCGAGGCGCCGACCAGGCGCATGATGCCGGTCTCGCGGCGGCGGCTGAACGCGGACACCCGCACCGTGTTGACGATGAGCATCAGGGCGACGACGAGCATCAGCGCCATCACCGCCCGCGCGGCCCAGTTCATCCCGTTGAGCAGTCCGAACAGGTTGTCCAGGATGCCCTTCTGGTCCTGCACGGACTGCACGCCGTCGCGCCCGTCGAACGCGGTCGCGACGACCTCGTACTTCTCCGGGTCCTTCAGCTTGATCCGGTACGACTCCTGCATCTGGTCCGGCGTGAGCGAGGCGGCCAGCGGTGAGTCGCCGAACTGCTCCTTGTAGTGCTTGTACGCCTGGTCCTGCGATTCGTACGTCACCGTCTGGACGACCGGCATCTTGTCGAGGTCGCCGAGGATCGCCTTCTTCTGGTCCGCGGTGACCGCGCCCTTGGCGCAGTTGGGGTCGGACTCGGCGTCGCTCTTGTTGCAGAGGAAGACCGAGACGTTGACCTTGTCGTACCAGTAGCCCTTCATCGTGTTGACCTGGTCGCTCATCAGGAGCGAGCCGCCGAACAGGGCGAGGGACAGGGCGACGGAGACGATGACCGCGAAGGTCATCGTCAGGTTGCGGCGGAGACCGACACCGATCTCGGACAGTACGAACTGGGCGCGCATGGCGTCTTGACTCAGCCTTTCCGTGGAGGGGACGGGATCGGTCAGTGCTGGTAGCCGTAGACGCCGCGGGCCTGGTCGCGCACGAGGCGGCCCTTCTCCAGCTCGATGACGCGCTTGCGCATCTGGTCCACGATGTTCTGGTCGTGCGTGGCCATCACGACCGTCGTGCCGGTCCGGTTGATCCGGTCGAGCAGCTTCATGATGCCGACCGAGGTCTGCGGGTCGAGGTTGCCGGTGGGCTCGTCGGCGATCAGCAGCTTGGGCCGGTTGACGAAGGCACGGGCGATGGCGACGCGCTGCTGCTCACCACCGGAGAGCTCGCCGGGCCTGCGGTCCTCCTTGCCGCCCAGTCCGACCAGGTCGAGCACCTGGGGCACGGACTTGCGGATCTCCCCGCGCGACTTGCCGATGACCTCCTGGGCGAAGGCGACGTTCTCGGCGACCGTCTTGTTCGGCAGCAGGCGGAAGTCCTGGAAGACCGTCCCCAGCTGGCGGCGCATGTGCGGCACCTTCCAGTTGGACAGCCGCGCGAGGTCCTTGCCCAGGACGTGCACCTGCCCGTGGGTGGTGCGCTCCTCGCGCAGGACCAGCCGCAGGAAGGTGGACTTGCCGGAACCGGAGGAGCCCACGAGGAACACGAACTCGCCCTTCTCCACCTCCAGGGACACATCCCTGAGTGCGGGGCGGTTCTGCTTGGGGTAGACCTTGGAGACGCTGTCGAATCGGATCACGGTGCACCACGGGTCGCCGGGGGTAGGTGTGCGTGACCATACGCGAACCGGGGAGGGCGGCGCAGGCACCGCAGGGGTTGTGTAAAGGCTTGTGCCCATTTGTGCGGACGCGGTGCCGCCCTCGTTCCCGGAGCGGCCGCGCCCCTTGCGGGGGAACCTGGCACAGTGGAGGAGGGAACGTTCTCGGGCCCGCGCCCGTTGAACCACCCGGAGGGATCTCGCTGAGGAGGGTGGCGCATGACGTACGACCGACTGGTGTGCGCGAGCTGTGCCGCACCCGTGAGCGAGGGCCGCTGCCCCGTGTGCCGGGCGAACCGCCAGCGGCTCCAGCAGGAGAACCCGTTCGCGGGCCTGAACCCGACGGCCCTGATCGCCCTGCTCGCCGTACTGATCGCGGGAGTGGCGCTGCTGGCGCGTACCGCCTGATGCGGTAGCAGGACCCGCACAAGGACCCACACCGCCGCGGGCGGACATGCCGAGGGGCCCGGAGCGAAGATCGAAGATCGCTCCGGGCCCCTCGGCGTCGCCCGCGCAGGTCACACGGCGTGAGCGGGGGCCACCGTCAGACGGCGGGACCGCCGCGGCCGCCGACGAAACGGGGCAGCAGGCGGAAGCCGATACCGCCGGCGATCATCGTGGCGGCGCCGACCAGCAGGAACGTGGTCTGCGTGGCGCCCGTCTCGGCGAGCTCCGCGCCGCCGCCCTGGGCGTTGGCGGCGGTGCCCTTGCTGCCGGTCTCGGTCAGGGCGGAGGAGCCCTCCTCCTGTGTGGAGGTGCCGCCGTCGGGGTCGGCGTTGTTGCCGCCGTCGCCGTCACCGCCGCCGTTGCCGCCATTACCGCCGTTGCCGCCTCCGTTGCCCGGGTTGCTGGGCTCGGTGGTCGGCTCGGTGGGCTCGGTCGGCTCCGTCGGCTCCTCGGTCGGGTCCGTCGGGAGGTCCGTGGGGTCCTCGGTGGGCGGGTCCGACGGGTCGGTCGGGTCCGTGGGAAGGTCCGTCGGGTCGCCGGTCGGGTCCGTCGGGTCGGTCGGCAGATCCGTCGGGTCGCCCGTCTCCTCGCCGTCACCACCGGTCTTCACGTCGAGGCCGATACCGCTGCCGTCGGCGCTCACGCCGATCTCCAGCGCGGAAGCGGCGCCGGCGACGGTCAGCGAGGCGCCGGCCGCTATCACGGCACCGGCGGCGAGGCGCGCGATGCGCATCCGCGTCTTCTTGGTCATCTGGTTGCTACCCCCAGTAGCTGAATCGTCAGTGAGGCGGCGCCCGGGGCCGGCCGTGATCGACGGGGGCGGCAGTGCTCGAATCCCCCGGTTCACATGCGCCCCGGAGATACGCATGCCACGCTCAACAGTTCCTATTTTTCAAGGGATCGTCAAGGTCGTTGCGAGCGCGATGTCCACCTACGGGTTCTTTGCCTGGGGTTGGAAGCTGTGAGTGTGATGTGGAACCCGGACATGCGGCACAGAAAAGGCAACTGCCGCCCGGATGACGGCAGTTGCCTTGTCGACAAATTACTTCTCCTGCTGCTTGCGCCAGCGAATCCCGGCTTCGAGGAAACCCTCGATCTCCCCGTTGAAGACGGCCTCGGGGTTGCCGACCTCGAACTCCGTCCGCAGGTCCTTGACCATCTGGTACGGGTGCAGCACGTACGACCGCATCTGGTTGCCCCAGGAGTTGCCGCCGTCGCCCTTGAGGGCGTCCATCCTGGCCTGCTCCTCCTGGCGGCGCCGCTCCAGCAGCTTGGCCTGGAGCACGTTCATCGCGGTGGCCTTGTTCTGGATCTGCGACCGCTCGTTCTGGCAGGAGACGACGATGCCGGTGGGGATGTGGGTGAGGCGCACGGCCGAGTCGGTGGTGTTCACGCCCTGGCCGCCGGGGCCCGAGGAGCGGTACACGTCCACGCGCAGCTCGGACTCGTCGATCTCGATGTGGTCGGTCTGCTCGACCACGGGCAGCACCTCGACACCCGCGAAGGAGGTCTGGCGCCGGCCCTGGTTGTCGAACGGCGAGATGCGCACGAGCCGGTGCGTGCCCTGCTCCACCGAGAGCGTCCCGTAGGCGTACGGCACCTGCACGGCGAAGGTGGTCGACTTGATGCCGGCCTCCTCGGCGTACGACGTCTCGTAGACCTCGGTCTTGTAGCCCTTCTGCTCCGCCCAGCGCAGGTACATCCGCTGGAGCTTCTCCGCGAAGTCCGCCGCGTCGACGCCGCCGGCCTCGGCGCGGATGTTGACGAGCGCCTCACGGGCGTCGTACTCCCCGCTCAGCAGCGTGCGGACCTCCATCTCGTCCAGTGCCTTGCGGACGGCGGTGAGCTCGGACTCGGCCTCGGCACGGGTGTCCGGGTCGTCCTCCTCCTCGGCCATCTCGAAGAGCACCGCGAGATCGTCGATCCGCCCGCGCAGCGCCTCGGTCTTGCGCACCTCCGCCTGGAGGTGGGAGAGCTTGCTGGTGATCTTCTGCGCCTCGTCCGGGTTGTCCCACAGGGACGGCGCGGCCGCCTGCTCCTCGAGCACGGCGATGTCTGCCCTCAGCTTGTCGAGGTCCAGAACGGCCTCGATCGACTCCATGGTCGAGGAGAGGGACTTGAGCTCTTCGGATACATCGACGACTGCCACGCCTCCAGCGTAACGGCTCCGCCGGGCGGCCCGGTCCGGGCGGGCCCGGCGGCCGGGGCGTCCGGGCCCGCCCTTTGCGCACCCCTCCTCACCAGGGGGCTCGTCCCGGCGCGGGTCAGGGCGTGGCCGGGGCCGAGTTGGTGGTGTCCGTGGGGGTCGCCCCGGCCTCGTCGTCCGCCGTGGCGAGCCA
>NZ_AGBF01000187.1 GCF_000225525.1 Streptomyces zinciresistens K42
CAGGGCGGTCACGGCGCCCACGGTGCGGCCGGCGCGCAGCCGGCGGTAGACGGCCGCGCTGGTCCAGGTCGCCGCGACGTGGGCGCTCGCCGCGAGGTCGGCGCCGATGCGTATCTCGGCCTCGAAGCGGAACCCGGCGGGTCGGCCGCCGCGGCGGGTGACGTCGAGCACGGTGACGCGCAGGACGGGCTCGGCGGGCGCGGGGCCGACGGTGAGGAGTTCGGGGCGGGTGCCGATCCGCATCTCGCGGAGCACGAACTGGTGCCCGAGCGGCACTTCGTAGGCGGTGTGCGCGAGGAGCGTGCCGGCCTGCCGGACGGTCTCCGCGACCAGCAGCGGCTCGTAGCGGGAGCGGTCGGGGGACACGTGTAAAGGGTGGGTGCGCGGCCACTCGGCGAACACCGAGAAGAGGTCGGTGCCGATGCTGTCGGCACCGGTGAGAAACGTTTCGGCCACCGAGGCCCGGTGTACGAGCTGGCGGGGTACGGTGGCCGTCAGGCCGGCCGGCACCGCGGGGATCTCGGCGAGCGGGGTCGTGGCGAGTCGCCGCGAGGATGGCATGTCCCCTCCTTGGGTCCCCCGTGTGTGCGTTGACAGACGGCGAGGTTCCCGTGCCGCGAGCGTTAGAGTACGAGGCGACCGGTTTGTTTTCAATGTGGCCTTGAGGCGTCCGCCCGTGCCCGAACCCGCTCCGGCGCACGCCGGGCGCGCAGGCCGACTCGGGGTAGCGAAGGGGCTGTTATGGCGAGGCAGGAGCGCGCCATCAGAACGCGGAGGGTGATCCTGGAGGCCGCGGGCGCCGTGTTCGACGAGCACGGGTACACCGCGACCACCATCTCGATGGTGCTGGAGCGGGCCGCGGTGACCAAGGGCGCCCTGTACTTCCACTTCCCGTCCAAGGAGTCCCTCGCCCAGGCCGTGCTGGACGAGCAGATCCCCTTCGGGACGGTGCCCTCCCAGCCGTGCAAGCTTCAGGAACTCGTCGACATGACCTTCGTGTTCGGGCAGCGGCTGCGTCGCAACTCCCTGCTGAAGGGGAGCGTGCGGCTGGCCGTGGACCAGAACGCGCCGGCCGGGGTCGACCACTCCGGACCGTACCGGCAGTGGGCGGACCGGCTGGTCGGTGTCCTCGAACAGGCGCGGGCACAGGGCGAGTTGCTGCCGACCGTGCAGCCGAGGAGGACGGTCGAGCTGCTGGTCGGGGCGTTCGCGGGCGTCCAGTTGATGTCGCGGGCGCTGACCGACCGGGAAGATCTGTCCGAGCGGCTCTCCGTGCTGTGGGGGCATCTGCTGCCGGGCATCGCGGTGCCGGGGCTGCTGACGGGGATCGACCGCGAACCGGACCGGGGCACCCGGGTGCTCGCGGTGCTGGACAAGGCCGACGGCGGTGGAGCCGGTGCGGGAGAGGCCGCGGAAGAGCAGCTCACCGCGGGCCGTCGCTGACAACGAGTCTGACCCTCACCAACCGGAATGACGGTTTCCGGGCTGCGGGGGGCGAGCGCACGGGACGGCGGGCCGGCCGGTGTCCCCTCCGCACCGTCCGGCCCGCCCGCTGGTGACCGGCCCCCTCAGGGGCCCGTCGCGGGGTGCCGCCCGCTCAGAACGTCAGCCTCCAGCCGTTGGTCCGGCCCGTGTCCTGCGCGGCCGTGTCCTGCACCCGCGGCTTCCAGGTGCCGTCGGCGGTCTCGCCGGGGGCGTTCACCGTGCAGGTGGTGTCGACGCCGTCCGCGGAGTCCGAGGAGCTGGCGGACTTCAGCCGGTAGGCCGAGCCGTCGGGCGCGACGAGGTCGACGACCAGGTCGCCGCGGCAGGTGTGGGTGATGTCCACGCCGGCCTGGAGCACCGAGCGGGCGTTGCCGCCGCGGCGGGGGCCGCCGCCGGACCGGACGGGCCGGGCCGCCGCTCCCGTGAGCGGGCGGTGCCGCCGGCGTACTCGTGCACGCCGGCGGCACCGTGCTGGCACCGCGACCGCGTGAGGGTCGACTCACGCGCACCACAGGTCAGTTGACGAAGACGACCTGGCCGTTCGCGGTCACCGGGGCGTACTTGGCGGTGAAGTAGCCGTTGGCGAAGCAGAGGGACGATCCGGAGACCTTGGTGAACTGCTGGGCGTTGAAGTTGATGCTGTTGTCGGTGTTGCTCGCGGTGCCGGAGAGCGAAGGCGCCTGGTAGACGCAGTTGATGCTGCCGAGCAGGGTGCGCAGCACGACGGTCGTACGGATGGCGGAGCCGGCGGGCGGGGAGACGGTGAGGACGCCCGCGGAGGTGACGGTGGCGCTGTAGGGCAGGTTGTTGACCGTGATGCTGGTGACGCCGAGCACGCCGGTGACGTTGGTGGTGCAGCTGCTGGCGTTGAAGGTGTGCGCGGTGACGGTCTCCGTCGCGGTTCCGGGAGAGGCGGGGTTGCCGTTCACCGTGGCCGTGAACTGCGACGAGGTGCAGGAGAGACCGGTGGTGCCGGTCGCGGTGGAGCGGAAGGTGGCGGCGGCGCCGGCCGCGAGCGGCGCGGTCAGGACCTGGCCGGCCGCGACCGCCGTACCGCCGGCGGAACCGGTGGTGAGCACGGCACCGGCCGCGGACGCCGGGGTGGCGGCCAACGGGAGGGAGAGAGCGCCCAGGGCGCCGGCCAGGGAGATGAGGGTACGCGTACGCATGCGGGGATACCTCGGCTTTCGTTGCGGGATTGCCCTGAGGAGTTCAGGTCCCTCAGGGAGCCTGGGGAGTCGCGAAATGCGGGGCGCGCTCAGAAAGGTGTGCGCCGCCGCCGGCCCGTGACGCCTTCTCCGTACGTGACGGGCCGGCAACGGCAGCCCGCCCGGTGGCGGCCGGAGACCCTGGTGGGGCCCCGGCCGGACCGGTCGGGGGGCATCCGGCACGGAACGAGGGGGGAAGCGACCGTGACGGCGCCAAGGAGGAACCGCGAGAAATGTGAAGGGCATCGAGACCGGGACCGCGGGTGAACACCGCGTCAGCGGCGGATCCGGCGCCACGGATCCAGGGGGAGCCAGGGAGAGTTGTAGACCTGATACTCCGTCAACGTCAAGGTGGTGCACGGGAGTTGTTGTTCAGCTCTGCACCGCTTCGGGAACCGTGCTCCGCACGGGGCGGCGGACGGGCACGAAATCGGCACTCTTTTTTCATAACCGTCTTGACCCTCGACTGTAACCACCGGTAACTTCGCGGCCTGGCTACTGCGGAGTACGAGTAAGCCCTTGCGTCCGCCGGGAGTTGCGAGGATGCGTACGCCGTGGGCGCTGTCCGCGCCAGGACAACGTGCCGCTGTTCGCCCTACTCGCGATTCCTCTGCACTTGGGAGCAGTTATGGCCTCGTCCCCGGACGTCACTCCGTCCGCCGAGCACCACCCCGAGAACCCGGAAAGCGGTTCCGCCCCCGCGGCAGCCGGGACCACCGGCGCCCCCGTCCGGCGCGGCCGGGTCCGGGCCCGTCGCGCCGCCGTGATGGCGGTGCCGGCCGCCCTCGTCGCCGCGACGCTCGCGGTGCTCACCGCCGAGGGCGCGCTGGGCGTGCAGTTCGCCATCTCCGGCATGCCCTTCACGGTCACCGCGACCGAGCTCAACGGCACCGGGTTCGAGCAGTTCGGCGGCCTCGACTCCATGGCGCCGGGCAGCCCCAACGAGGGGGACACCGGAGGCCAGGTGCTCGTCGTCACCTCCGCGATCAAGAACGCGACCCTGACCAAGCTGTGCCAGAGCGTCGACCTCGGCGGCACCAACCTCCTGATCACCGCGGGCAGCGGCGCCCAGAAGGTGACCGCCACCGATCTGACCACCGACTCCACCGAGCTGTCGGGTGACGCGTCGTTCGACAACATCGAGATCGGCAACGACGCCAGCACCCTGACCAAGGCCGGGGTGAAGGGTCCGATCGGCGTCTTCAGCCAGCAGGCGGACACCGTGCGCATCGCCAATCTGCGCCAGACCAACTACGCGACGACCGCCGGGGTGTTCAAGCTGCCCGGCCTCAAGCTCCGCTTCAGCGACTCGGGTTGCTGATGTCCGGGCCACGGGGACTGCGGTCGGCCTTCCGCGGCTGGCGGGCCGACCGGCCCTTCTGGGGCGGGCTGCTGCTCGCGCTGGGCGGGGGGTGGATCCTGCTGACGATGAAGGCGTCGCTCAAGGTCGTGCTGCGCGTCGGCATGCAGGGGCTGGCCGGGTATCTGCTGCCGACGCTGATGGTCCTGCTGGGACTGCTGGTGCTGTTCCATCCGGCCCAGCGGCTCTTCTACTCCCTCACCGGGGTGCTGGTCTCCCTGGGCAGCTGGCTGACGTCGAACCTGGGCGGGTTCTTCGTCGGGCTGCTGCTGGGCGTGGTCGGGAGCTGCCTGGCGTTCGGCTGGCTGCCGGACCAGGAGCCCAGGCTCAGCCGCCGCGCGCGCAAGCGGCAGGCCGCGGCGGCGGCCCCGTAGCGACGGGCCCGACGCCGTAGCGACCGGCCCGACGCCGTAGCGACCGCCCCGACGCCGTGGCGACCGGCCAGCTTCCCCGGCCCCGGCCCCGGCGGCCGGGGGCAGCCGACCGCTGTCCCGGGCCGGACCGGGGCCGGCCGTTCCCCCGGACGCGGAAGGCCGCCGACCCGGCCGAGACCGCCTTTCCGGGGGACCGCCCTCCCGCCGGACCGAGCGGAACCGTTCACCGCCGCGAGCCGTGCGGGCGCCCCGGTCAGCGGCCCGCGCTCCCGCCTGGCTTCATCACGATGTGGGAGCGACGTCTCACCCGGTGTGGTGGGACACTTGACGTCCAGTGGCCCCACGCGATTGGCTCCGCCCCAACGAGAGTTCACCGGTGAGGCGGATCGCTGTGTCCGCACACCGGCCGGCCTCCCGTTCGTTCCTACGGCTCGGCCGCACAGCGAGGTGCCGCACCCCCATGAAGACCCCACACCCCTCCTCCCCCGTCGCACGCGTCGCGGCCGCCACGGCCGCCGTCAGCCTGCTGCTGGCCGGATGCTCCGCCGGCGGCGACGACGGCTCGGGCGCGGACACGTCGGGCTCCTCAGGGTTCAAGGTCACCCTCGTCACCCACGGCGGCAAGGGCGACGCCTTCTGGGACCGGGTGCGCAAGGGCGCCGAGGCGGCGGCCGCCAAGGACGGCATCGCGCTGACGTACGCGAGCGACTCCGACCCGGCGGCCCAGGCCGCGCTGATCCGCGACGCGATCCGCTCGAAGGCCGACGGCATCGCCGTGACCCTGGCCAAGCCGACCGCGATGGCGGGACCGGTCGCCGAGGCGAGGTCGGCGGGCATACCCGTGGTCGGCCTCAACTCCGGCATCGACGCGTGGCGCGACGCCGGCCTGATCGGCTACTTCGGCCAGGACGAGAGCGTCGCGGGCCGGGCCGTCGGCGACAAGCTGGACGCCCTCAAGGCCAAGCACACGCTCTGCGTGATCCACGAACGCGGCAACATCGCCCTGGAGGCGCGCTGCGCGGGCGTGAAGAAGGCGTTCGGCGGCCAGACCGAGAACCTCTACGTGGACGGCACCGACATGGACGCGGTGACCGCGACCGTCGCCGCCCGGCTCTCCCAGGACCCGACCATCGACGAAGTGGTCACGAACGGCGCGCAGTTCGCGCTCGCCGCGGTGAAGTCGACGGCCAAGGCGGGCAGCAAGGCCGACGTCGCGACCTTCGACCTGAACAACGACCTGGTCAAGGCGGTCCAGAGCGGGGACATCCAGTTCGCCGTCGATCAGCAGCCCTATCTCCAGGGCTATCTCGCGGTGGACTCGCTCTGGCTGTACCGCAAGAACGGCAACATCCTCGGCGGCGGCACGCCGGTGCTCACCGGACCCGCGTTCGTCACCAAGGCGAACGTCGCGGACGTGGCGCGGTTCGCCGCCAACGGAAACCGCTGAGCGGGCAGTTCATCCGAGGATGTCACCAAAGATTCAGCCACACGTGGAGCGTACGGTCACTTGTACGGATAACATCCTCGGCACCCCCTGTGCCGCACCGGACACCCCCTCACCCCCGGCGTCCGTCCCGCTCCACCGCCCCTCGACGTGCCCTGCCCCTCCGCCCCCGCCCGCCTCTCTCGCACTCGGCTGATCGACCTAGGACGACGATGTCTCCACGGACAGGCCCCCGGCGCCGCTTCGGCTCCATCCGGCTCTCCCTGATCCTCCTGGCGCTGGTCCCGAGCGTCACCCTCGCCGCCGTCTGGAGCGTGACGACGATCCAGATGTTCTCGGAGGGCCTGCGGCTGCGGTCCCAGACCGGGCTGAGCAAGTCCACCGGGGCCATGGGCACCGAGGCCACGCTCGCGCTCCAGCAGGAACGCAGCTACTCGGCGATCTGGCTGGCCTCACGGGACGAGGGCGCCCGCACCGACCTGCGCGAGCAGCGGCGCAAGACGGACCAGGCGGTCGCCAAGCTCCTCGGCCAGACGGACGAGATCAAGCAGGCGCCCTCCCGGATCAAGGACCGGATGTACTCGGTCGTCGCCTCGGTGAGCAGCCTGGAGTACTACCGGGGGCAGGTGGACAACCCCGCCGACATCACGGCCGCGCAGGCGCTCGGCCAGTACACCTCGGTCATCGACGACCAGATCCACGCCTTCCGCGAGCTCTCCCAGGTCGACGACGGCGACCTCACCTCGCAGGCCGATCCGCTCGTGTCGCTGGAGCACGCGGCGGAGGTGATGTCCCAGGAGGACGCCCTGCTGACGCTGGCCGGACCGGCGGGGCGGATGGACGACAAGACCTGGTCCGAGTTCGGCAAGCTGGTCAGCACCCGGCGCTGGCTGGTGTCCGACCAGATCGTCCCCTCGCTCACCGGCAGCGCGAAGGCCGAGACCGAGCGGATCCTGCGCACGTCGCAGTGGCGCAGCCTGGAGTCCGTCGAGGACCGGGTCCTCGCGGCCCGCTCGGGCTCGCGCAAGGGCGGGGACATCGTGCTCCCGGACGTGCAGAAGCAGTGGCGGGCCTCGCTCGTGCAGGTCTCCGAGCAGTACTCGGGCCTGATCCGCGAGCAGACGTCCGTCCTCCTCCAGAAGAGCGGCGACAACGCCCGCAGCCTGCTGATCACCGCGGCCTCCCTGAGCGCCGGCGGTCTGGTCGCGCTGCTGCTGTGCGTGTGGATCTCCTGGCGCATCACCCGCTCCCTGTCGCGCCGGCTGCGCGGTCTGCGCGAGGCCACACTCGGGCTCGCCCAGGAGCGGCTGCCCGACGTGGTGGCCCGGCTGGAGCGGGGCGAGAAGGTCGACGTGGAGCTGGCGACACCGCCGCTGGACTACGGCCACGACGAACTCGGCCAGGTGGCAACGGCGTTCAACGCCGCCCAGCGCACCGCCGTCCACACCGCCGTCGAACTCGCCGACACCCGGCGCGGTTTCCAGAAGGTCATCCTCGGCATCGCCCGCCAGAGCCAGAACCTGGTCAACCTCCAGCTGACCAAGCTCGACGCGCTGGAGCGCGCGCACCAGGACCCCGAGGTGCTCAAGGGCCTGTACGAACTGGACTCCACCGCGAGCCAGTTGCGCCGCTACGAGGAGAACCTGGTCATCATCAGCGGTGAGCGGCCGGGCCGGACCTGGACCGAGCCGGTCGCGCTGATCGACATCCTGCGCAGCGCGGTGGGCGAGGTCGCCGAGTACCGGCGGGTGGAGGTGCACACCGACGAGGAGGTGCATCTGGCGCCGCCCGCCGTCGCCGACGTGATCCATCTGCTGGCCGAGCTGATCGAGAACGCCACCCTGTACTCGCCCACCCCCGCGCCGGTCGGCGTGCGGGCCGCGCTGGTCGCCAAGGGGCTCGCCGTCGAGATCGAGGACCGCGGCCTCGGGCTGTCCGAGGAGGACTACGTCTCGATCAACTCCCAGCTGGCCGAGCCGCCGCAGTTCGACGTGGTGGCGCTCGCCGACGACCTGCGGCTCGGCATGTTCGTGATCGCGCGGCTCGCCCAGCGGCACGGCATCGCGGTGACGCTGCGCTCCTCGCCGTACGGCGGCACGACCGCGATCGTGCTGATCCCGCACGACATCGTGGTCCGGGACCTGCCCGCGCCGGGGTCCGACGACCCCGACGACGTGCAGCACTCCGGGGCCCGGGAGCCGGAGGAGGCCGTACGGGAGGTCCGTCCGGCGGCACCGGCCCGCACCGCCGGCGCCGAGGCCCCGGAGGCCGCCGAGATCCCCGCGCCGGCCGCCCGCGGGGCACGCCCCGCTTCCGCCGGGCCCGGCGGGGGTCTCACCCCGCTGCCGCGCCGGGTGCCGCAGACCAGTCTCGTCGCCGAGCTGCGCGCGGACGGCCCGCCCGTCGAGGACGAGGACCCGGGGGAGGACTTCACGGCCGACCGGGCGGCCTCCTCCCTGGCCGGGTTCCAGCGCGGCACCCTCCAGGCCCGCGACGACGAGGAGGGCGCCGGCGGGCCCGCCGGGAACGCTCCGCAGGAGCCGCCCGAGCCCGACCGCGCCCACTCGGCCGCCTCGTCCGCGGGCGCCACTCCCCCGTCCTCCACTCCGTCCGCCGACCGCTCATGAAGGACACCGCCATGACACGCCCCACTCCCGCCACGGACACCCAGCTCGACCAGTTGCTCACCGGACTCGTGGAGCGGGTGGCCGACGTCAACCACGCCGTGGTGCTCTCCGAGGACGGGCTGGTGGTGAGCAAGTCCACCGGGTTCCTGCGTGACGACGCCGAGCGGCTGGCGGCGACCGCGTCCGGCCTGATGAGCCTCAGCAAGGGCGTCAGCATGGACTTCCGGGGCGGGCCGGTGCGCCAGGCGCTGATCGAGATGGCCCACAGCTACCTCATCCTGACCTCCGCGGGGCCCGGCGCCCACCTCGTCGTCCTCACCAACCAGGGCGCGGACGTCGGGGTGGTGGCGTACCAGATGAACATGCTGGTGAAGAAGATCGGCGAACACCTCTCGGCGGCACCGCGGGCCCATGCCGGCCCTGGCGCGTGAGGTGGGCGGAGACGATACGGCGGGCCGGCTGGTACGTCCCTTCACCCTGACGGGCGGCCGCACCCGGCCCAGCCGCGCCGACTTCACCCTCATCACCACCGTCACGGCCGTGGACCCGCCACCCGAGCGGGCACCGCGGCCACAACCCGAGCAGGCCCAGATCCTGCGGCGCTGCGCGCGGCCGATCGCCGTCGCGGAGCTCGCGGCCCATCTCGACCTGCCCGTCAGCGTGGTGGCCATCATGCTGAGCGATCTGCTGGAGGCGGGACTGATCACCGTTCACCCGCCGCACCCCGTCACCCCCCGCACCCCGGACCTGGACCTGCTGCAGAAAGTGAGGGACGGCCTTGGCCGGCTCTGAATCCGTGGACACGGTGGCGCCACCCGACACGGTCAAGATCCTCGTCGCCGGCGGTTTCGGCGTCGGCAAGACCACGCTGGTCGGGGCGGTCAGCGAGATCGCGCCGCTGCGTACCGAGGAACCCCTCACGGCGGCCGGGCTCGGCATCGACGACCTGGACGGCATCGAGGAGAAGCGGGCAACGACCGTCGCCCTGGACTTCGGCCGGATCACCATCAGCCGGGAGCTGGTGCTGTATCTGTTCGGCACCCCGGGGCAGCAGCGGTTCTGGTTCATGTGGAACGACCTGGCGATCGGCGCGCTGGGGGCCGTGGTGCTGGTGGACGTCCGCCGGCCGGAGTCCAGTTTCGCCGCGATCGACTTCTTCGAGCGCCGGGGCATCCCGTTCGTCGTCGGGGTCAACGGCTTCTACGGCCGCCATCCCTACCCCGCCGACGACATCCGTGACGCCCTCGCCCTGCCGCGGCACGTGCGGGTGATGCTGTGCGACGCGCGGGAGCGCGAGTCGTGCCGGGACGTGCTGATCGCGCTGATCGACCAGCTGATCGCGGACGCCCGCCGCGCGAGCTGAGCGGGCGCCGCCCCGGCGGCCCGCCGGACATGGCGACGGCGGGGGTGGCGGGGCACGCGCCCGTCCGCCCCCGCCGCGGCGGTCGTCAGCCCAGGCCGGCCGACTTCAGCCACGCCTTGGCCACGTCGAGCGGGTCCTTGCTCTCCAGCTGGATCCGGGAGTCCAGCTCCAGCAGCGTCTTGGTGTCCAGCTTCGCCGAGACCGCGTTGAGCGCGTCGACGCCCTTCTTCGGCAGACCGCTCTTGTAGACGAGCGGGGTGACGTTGGCGTAGCCGAAGAGGTTCTTCGGGTCCTTCAGGACGACGAAGCCCTCCTTGGTGATGGTGGGGTCGGTGGTGAAGATGTCCGCGGCCTGCACGGTGTTCTTCGTCAGCGCCGCCTGGGTCAGCTTGCCGCCGGCGTCCAGCGCCTTGAAGGACTTGAACTTCAGGCCGTAGGCGGTCTCCAGGCCCTTCAGGCCCTGCTGCCGGGTCTGGAACTCCGGCGAGCCGCCGATCACCAGGTCGGGGGCGATGCCCTTGAGGTCGGCGAGGGTGGAGTCGGCGGTCAGGCCGTACTTCTTCGCCGTCTCGGCGTTGAGGCTCACCGAGTCCTTGTTCTCGGCGGGCGAGGACTCCAGCAGCGTCAGCTTCGCGTCCAGCTTGGCCTTGACCGCCGTGTTCACCGCGTCGGCCGACTCCTGGCCAGCCTCGGGGTCGAGGTAGGCGAGCAACGAGCCGTTGTACTCCGGCAGTACGGTCACGGAGCCGTTCTTGAGCAGGCCGTACGTCGTCTCGCGGCTGCCGATGTTCGGCTTGTAGGAGACCTTGACACCCTTGGCCTTGAGTGCTTCGCCGTAGATGTCGGCGAGGAGGATGGACTCGGCGAAGTTGTTGGAGCCGACGACGACGGTGTCGCCGTTCGCCGGGCCCTCGTCGAGCGGGTTGGCCTTGTCGTCGGAGGAGGAACATCCCGCCAGCAGCGCCGCGGTGGCGGCGAGCGCGAGGGCGGCCGCGCCGGGATGGTTCCTGAAGGACCTGCTGCGTACGGCGGTGAAAGTCACGATTTCCGTTCCGGATCCGAGGGGTTGGGAGAGCTCTTCACTGATCCAATCCAGCCGCTTCTCGGTTGGTCAAGACCGGCCAGGTCACCGATTGGCCTCGAAAAACGGAACGTGACAGGCAGTTGTCGCGGCATGTGAAGGAAGGAAGGCGGAGGTGCGGGGGTCTGTAATGGAGTCTTGACGTACAGTTCCGGTCACGGTGGCGAAAGGGCGGTAACGTCCGGCACACACCATCGGTCCCTGTACGACAGAAGCGGTCATGTGAGACCTTCGCGCACCGTGCGGCGCCCATGAAGGAGGCAAGGTGTCCACGAAAGAGCGGAGCGCGCACGACGCGACCGGCGGGACCGGCGCGCTCGCGCCGGGCGGCACGGGCGGCACCGCCCTCGGCAGGCGGCGCCGGGCGGCCCGGTTCGCCGACCGCTGGCCCTTCCGGCGCAAGCTCAATCTGCTGGTGGGCGTGCCGCTGACGGCGGTCGCGGCGCTCCTCGCGTTCCTCATCGCCGGGCAGACCGCGCAGTCGCGGGACGCCGCCGACGCCGCCCGGCTGGTCCGGCAGAGCGTGGAGGTCGCGACGCTCGTGGACCGGCTGGCCGCCGAGCACCAGCAGGCCGTCCTGCTGTCGGTGCGGCACGAGGCGAGCCGGGGCGCCCGGCCCTCCACGGCGGCCTACCGCACGGCGCAGTCCCTGGTGAACGCCCAGGTGCGGCAGGTGCGCGAGGCGTTCGGGGACGGGCTGCCGCGCACGGAGGCCCAGGCGCTCAACGGCGTCGAGGGGCTGAGCAGTCTGCGCGACACAGTCGAGGGCGGCTATCTGCCCGCCAGCAACATCGACCCGGCCTACACCCGCGCCGCCGACCAGTTGATCGACGGCCTCGGCCTGGACCTGAGCCCCGCGCTCTCGACCTCCGCCACCGGCAACATGCTGGACTCGCTGCTGCGCGCGGGCGCCGCCCACAGCGCCTTCGAGACGGCCGTGTTCTCCGCGTCGACCGGTGACTCGAACGCGCTGGTGGAGTTCATCGACGCGGTCGGGGCCTACGACGAGTACAACCGCCAGACCGACCGGTTCGCCCGGTTCGCCACCGAGGCCCAGGCCGAGACGCTCTACGGCATCCGGTACACCGCCGCGCAGAGCACGATCAGCCGGCAGTTCGCCGAGCTCCAGGTCGATCCCGGGGCCGTGCAGGGGGACTCGCCCGCCGAGATCCGCGCCTCCCTCGCCGCCGCGCTGGGCTCCTACGGCGCCTACCGCGACCAGGCCGCGACCCGGCTGGACATCACCACCTCGCTGATCGGGCAGCTCGCCGACGAGGCGGACGGCGCGTCCCGGGACGCCGCGTGGCGCGCGGTCCTGCTGCTCGGACTCGCGCTGCTCGGGCTCGCCGTCTGGCTGGTCCTCGCCGTGCTGGTACGGCGCTCGGTGGTCCGGCCGGTGCAGGCGCTGACCGGTGCCGCGGCCGAGGTCGCCGAGGTGGCGCGGCGTGAACTGGCGCGGGTGGCCGACGACGACGCCGAGGACGACGGCCCGCCGCGGCTGCGGGAGATGCCGGTGACGGCCCGCGACGAGATCGGTGATCTTGCGGAAACCTTCAACCAGGTGCAGACGATGGCCGCGGCCCTGCTGGAGCGGCAGGTGGCCGGCCGGCGCAACGTGGCGGAGATGTTCGGCAACGTGGGCCGCCGGGTCAGCAACCTGACCACGCGCCAACTGGCCCTGATCGACGCGGTGGAGCGGGGCGAGACGGACCCCGCGCTCCTGGAGCGCCTGTACTCGATCGACCACATCGCGGTCCGGCTGCGGCGCAACGCCGACAGCCTGATGCTGCTGGCCGGCATCCACGAGGCGGACCTGGACGCCGGTCCCACCTCGCTGACCAACGTCGTGCGCGCCTCCCTCGGCCAGATCGAGGGCTTCCAGCGGGTGGAGCTGCGCGCGCGGAGCGAGGCGGTGGTGGAGCCGGAGGTGATCGGCGACCTGACGCTGATGACGGCCGAACTCCTGGAGAACGCGGTGTCGTTCTCGCCCGGGGACAGCCCGGTCGAGGTGACGCTGTCGGACTCCGGCGGCGACGCGGTCGTCGTCGTCAGCGACCACGGTCTGGGCATGAGCCCCGAGCGGCTCGACGAGGAGAACGCCCGGCTGATCCGCCGGGAGCGGCTGGACGTCGTACCGACCCGGTTCCTCGGGCTGTTCGTGGTCGGCGCGCTGGCCCGCCGCTGGGAGATCGCGGTCCGCCTCTCGCGCACCCCGGGCGGCGGGGTGACGGCCGAGGTGACGGTGCCGGCCGCGCTGCTGGTGCCGGGCGGCGCGGCGGAGGCGGCGGCCACCGCGGCACTGGCCGCGCTCGCCGCCGGCTCGCGCACGGACTCCCCCGAGGCGCTCACGAAGCCCGCGCCCCTCACCCCGGCACCCCGCGCCCCCCGCCCCGCGGTCCGCGAACTGCCCCCCGCCACCGGCCCGGTGGCCTCGCCCGCCCTGCGGCAGGACGCCGGGAGCGGGCGAGGGGACGGGCCGTGGCCGCTGCCCCGCCGCGTCTCCCGGCGCGGA
>NZ_AGBF01000186.1 GCF_000225525.1 Streptomyces zinciresistens K42
CTGAGTGAAGACGCACTCACGCGAACGATCAATGGGCGACTCGAACGGCAAGCGGTTCTCTACGACAACGCAAAGTCGCTTCGGTTCATCATCACCGAACCTGTTCTGCGCTGGCGCATCGTGCAACCGCAGATGATGGCTGCTCAGCTTGATCGCATCGTCTCCATTTCACGGCTCTCCCACGTGGACATCCGGATAGTCCCTCTGCGAGTTCAGCAACATGACATCGCAAATCATGCCTTCGTCATCCGTGACGACCGCATGGTGACGGTTGAAACCGTCCATGCCGAAGTCGTCGTTACGGACCCGCGAGATGTGAGTCTCTACGTTGATAAGTTCGAAGGATTCGAGCGAGCCGCGCTGGCCGGCGACGAAATGCGGAATCTGATCGAAAGCATCCGCAACGACTTTTTGCGGGAACAGGAAACAGGCTAGAGGCGTAATCGCGGGCCGCCGAAGATGGGGGCCATGGTGAGCGACAGCAAGGCACATAGGACCGAAGCGGCTGATCATCTGGGCAGCAGTGAGGCCCGACAGTTCCTCTCCCGTCTCTCCGGAGCGTTCGGCGTCGGCGGCGTGCTCATGATGCAGAAGAGCGACCCTGGCCCCGAAGGCGCGGACCTGGCGCCGAGTTCGGCCTTGCACTGGCCTCGGTGTGAGTGCGGGAGCCCGAAATGTCCTGACTACAAGCCCCCGCCGCGTAGCCCGTCAGCGGGACTGAGCGGCAGAGTCGCCGCAGCCAACGCGCGGAGCCGTAGGAGTGGGCTGTGAGCGTCAGAGCGGCCATGCGGTACGTCATGCACCGGATCGCCGAGCATCCCGACACGGACGTGACGTTCGCGGCCGAGTGTCTGCACTGCGGTTGGAAGGCGACTCCCGCCGATGACTCGGCCTCCGTCGACGTGGCGTGCATGAGCCACACGGGCCGGGCCGGGCACGCCGGTTTCCGGCGCATCCGGACCTCGTTCGCCATGGTCGTCCGCACCGAGTGAGACACCGCCCCTGCGGTGGAATCCCTGAACTCCCGCCCGGTATGGGCGGCGACGGTCAGTCATGGCCGTGATCAGTTGAGCAGGGAGCAGACACCGGCAGACGGTGCACCCGAAGGAGCAGAACCCGCGCACTCAACCGCGGAGATCCCCTACACCACACAGCGGGACGCCATCGACCGATGTGGCCGACCGGATGGGCCACAGCAGTACGGACGTGTTGAGGGAGCACTACCACTACATCTTCGAAGGGGCCGAGCAGCGCGGCCGGGCCGCCATCGCGACGATGTTGACGCCCGGCGCCGACGACCCGACGGAGGCATCAGAGGTCGCCTGATACGCGTACGACAACAGCCCCCGGCGTCGCGCCGGGGGCTGTGTTGTTTGTGCAGGTCAGTGGCTGTTTGCAGTCCGGCTTCCGCCCAGGATTCCCCCAGCATGACGCCCAGGAACGGCCCTGATCGGGCCGCAACGGGCAGAAAGCCGAAGATGTCCCCGCGGACCTTCGAAACAGCTTCTGACCTGCAAAAACCCTGCTAGGGCAGGTTCCTCGCCATCACGATCCGCTGGACTTGGTTCGTACCCTCATATATCTGGGTGATCTTGGCGTCGCGCATCATGCGCTCGACCGGGTAGTCGCGGGTGTAGCCGTAGCCGCCGAGGAGCTGGACCGCGTCGGTGGTGACCTCCATGGCGGTGTCGGAGGCGAAGCACTTCGCGGCGGCACCGAGGTAGGTCAGGTCGGCGTCGCCGCGCTCGGAGGCGGCGGCGGCCTGGTAGGTCAGGGCGCGGGCCGCCGAGATCTTCATCGCCATGTCGGCGAGCATGAACTGGATGCCCTGGAAGTCGGCGATCGGCTTGCCGAACTGCTTGCGCTCCCGGACGTAGCCCTTGGCGTAGTCCAGGGCGCCCTGGGCGATGCCGAGGGCCTGGGCGGCGATGGTGATGCGGGTGTGGTCCAGCGTCTTCATCGCGGTGGCGAAGCCGGTGCCCTCCTCGCCGATCATGCGGTCCGCGGGGATGCGGACGTGGTCGAGGTAGACCTCGCGGGTCGGGGAGCCCTTGATGCCGAGCTTCTTCTCCGGGGCGCCGAAGGAGACGCCCTCGTCGGACTTCTCCACGACGAAGGCCGAGATGCCCTTGGAGCGCTTGTCGGGGTCGGTGACCGCCATCACCGTGTAGTACTCGGAGACTCCGGCGTTGGTGATCCAGCGCTTGACGCCGTCGAGCACCCAGTGGTCGCCGTCGCGCACGGCCCTCGTCTTCATGCCGGCCGCGTCGGAGCCGGCGTCGGGCTCGGACAGGCAGTACGAGAACATGCCGTCGCCCTTGGCGAGCGGGGTCATGTACCGCTTCTTCAGGTCCTCGGAGCCGGAGAGGATCACCGGGAGCGAGCCCAGCTTGTTCACGGCCGGGATCAGGGAGGAGGACGCGCAGGCGCGGGAGACCTCCTCGATCACGATGACCGTGGCCAGGGCGTCGGCACCGGCGCCGCCGTACTCCTCGGGGACGTGCACCGCGTGCAGGTCGGCCGCGACCAGCGCGTCGTGCGCCTCCTGCGGGAAGCGGGCCTCCTCGTCCACGGCGGCGGCGTGCGGCGCGATCTTCGCCTCGGAGAGGGAGCGGACGGCGTCACGGAGCATGTCGTGCTCCTCGGACGGGCGGTACAGGTCGAAGTCAGCCGATCCGGCCAAGGTCTCTCACGCTCCAAGGACGCTGGGTGGCAAGGGTGGTGCCGGTGCTAATTACCGTTAAGTAACTCAGATTTTAGAGGCCGCTCCACGAGGAGGGATACGTGAGCTTGGCGACAGCGGAGAAGCTGCCCGTCGAACGCGTTGACTATGCTCGGGGCCGCACCGCCCCGCCCCTGATTCCTGGAGTCCCGCATGGCCTTGAAGATCACCGTGATCGGTACCGGCTATCTCGGCGCCACCCACGCCGCGGCCATGGCCGAGCTCGGCTTCGAGGTGCTGGGGCTGGACGTGGTGCCCGAGAAGATCGAGATGCTGGGCCGGGGCCGGGTCCCCATGTTCGAGCCGGGTCTCGAGGACCTGCTGCGCAAGCACGTCGCCGGGATCGAGGGCTCCACCGGGCGGCTGCGCTTCACCATGGACTGGGCGGAGGTCGCCGAATTCGGCGACGTGCACTTCCTCTGCGTCAACACCCCGCAGAAGCACGGCGAGTACGCCTGTGACATGAGCTACGTCGACGCGGCGGTCGAGTCGCTCGCCAAGCACCTGGACAGGCCCTGCCTGGTGGTGGGGAAGTCGACCGTGCCGGTGGGCAGCGCGGACCGGCTGGCGGCCCGCATCCTGGAGCTCGCGCCGGGCGGCGGCGAGGTCGAGCTGGCCTGGAACCCGGAGTTCCTGCGCGAGGGCCTGGCCGTCCGGGACACCCTGCACCCGGACCGGATCGTGGTCGGGGTGCGCAGCGAGCGGGCCGAGCGGCTGCTGCGCGAGGTGTACGCGGCCCCGATCGCGGCCGGCTCCCCCTTCGTCGTCACCGACTTCCCGACCGCCGAGCTGGTGAAGACCTCGGCCAACTCCTTCCTCGCCACCAAGATCTCCTTCATCAACGCGATGGCGGAGGTGTGCGAGGCCGCGGGCGGCGACGTCGCCAAGCTGGCCGAGGCGATCGGGCACGACGACCGGATCGGACGCAAGTTCCTGCGGGCCGGGATCGGCTTCGGCGGCGGCTGCCTGCCGAAGGACATCCGCGCCTTCATGGCCCGTGCCGGTGAGCTGGGCGCCGACCAGGCGCTGACCTTCCTGCGGGAGATCGACTCGATCAACATGCGCCAGCGCGGGCAGATGGTGGAGCTCGCGCGCGAGGCGCTGGGCGGCGGGTCCTTCCTGGGCAGGCGGGTCGCGGTGCTCGGCGCCACGTTCAAGCCCGACTCCGACGACGTCCGGGACTCCCCCGCGCTCAACGTCGCCGGGCAGATCCACCTCCAGGGCGGACAGGTCACCGTCTACGACCCCAAGGGCATGGACAACGCCCGCCGCCTCTTCCCCACCCTCGGCTACGCGGACAGCGCGATCGACGCGGTGCGCGGCGCGGACGTCGTGCTCCACCTCACGGAGTGGCGGGAGTTCCGCGAGCTGGACCCGGCGGCCCTCGGCGAGGTCGCGGCGGCGCGGCTCGTCCTGGACGGCCGCAACGCCCTCGACCCCGAGCTGTGGCGGCGGGCGGGGTGGACCTACCGGGCGATGGGCCGGCCGACGGCGTAGCGCGGCGGCCGGGGAGGCGCACCGGCTCCCGGGGCACGGCACGGCGGAACGGGCGACGCCGTTTCGGCCGAGGCTCAGTCGGCCGAAACGGCGTCCCCGGCATTCTGCCGCACCGCGCGGCGTCCCGCCGGATGGATCTGCAACAACCTTTCGGAATGACTCACTCCGCGGTGGCGGCGCGACGTCACGCGGGCCCCGCACCTCCGCGCCGAGCACCCGCGGGCCCGCGCAAAGCACCGGCGGGCCCGCGCCGGCCGGGGTGGGACCGCGGGGCGGTCGGCGGCGGCTGCCGTCCCGGCCCGCCGGGGGCGCCCGTCAGCCGTCCAGGGCCGCGATCGTCAGTGTGGACGGCTCCCTGCGGCGCTGCGCCTCGCGGGCCGTGAAGTCGGCCTCGCGCAGCACTCGTTGGACGTTCTCCCAGGTCAGCAGGGCGATATCGGTGTCCGACCAGCCCCGGCGCAGCAGCTCGGCGATCAGGCGCGGGTAGCAGGAGGCGTCGGCCAGCTCCTGCGGGTGGGCGCTGCCGGCGTCGTAGGTGCCGGACAGGCCGACGCTGTGCGCGCCCGCGACCTCGCGCACATGGCCGAGGTGGTCGGCGACGTCCCGGACGGACGGGCCGGTCTGCTCGGCGGTCAGCGGCACCAGGCACAGGCCCTTGGCGGCGCCCAGTGCGGCGAGCAGGTCGTCGGGGAGGTTGGCGGGGTGCGGGCGCAGCGCGCGGGCGGCGGAGCGGGCGCACAGGAGCGGGGCCTTGGAGACGGCGCAGGCGCGTCGCAGGGTGTCCGCGGAGGCGCCGGAGAGGTCGGCCAGCATCCCGAGCCGGTTCATCTCGCGCAGGACCTCCTCGCCGAAGCGGGTGAGCCCCGCCTCGCTCGCCCAGGACGCGCCGGACAGGGTCAGGGCGCGCAGTCCGAGCCCGTGCAGGGAGCGCAGGATGCCGAGCGAGTCGCCGAGCGCGGCGGCGCCGGCCGGGCCGGGCAGGACGGCGATCCGGCCGCAGTGGCGGACGTCGGTGACCGGTCCGGGGGCGCAGCCCAGCCGCAGGCCGTCGGGATGGGCCCGTACGACGGTCTTCACCAGGTCCAGCTGCTCCAGCGTGGCGCTGACGGCCCGGTCCCCGGTCAGTCCCTCGGGCAGGTGCAGGGCCCAGAACAGGGCTCCTACGTGGCCCTGCCGCATCCGGGGCACGTCGGTGGCCACCGCGCTCTCGCCGAGCTCCAGGTCGAACCAGGGCAGATGGCGCAGCGCCCAGGGCAGTCCGCTGTAGCCGTCGGCTACGGGGTGGGCGGCGAGCAGGGCGTGGGCGCGGTCGAGGAGTCCGGTGCCGGGGTCCTCGGCCGGCCCGCCGGCGCCGGGCGCGCCGGGGTCCGCGGGCAGCGGTTCCGCGGGGCCGTCCATGCCGCCGACGCCGGGGCCGGAGTCGTACCTGAGCTCTGCCATGGCGGTCTCCGTACGTGATCGGCGTGCTGATCAGCAGTACGGTTCACCGTCGCACGGACCCCGGGGGGCTTCCTGGTGGGTGGTGCGTTCGGGGGGGTGGCGGGCGGGGCCGGTGGGCGCGCCCCGCCCGGCGGTCAGCCGTCCAGTTCCCCGATCGTGGCGTTCGACGGGCCGCGCGTGGTGCGCAGGCCGCGGGCCACGTCCTCGGCCGCGCCGAGCACCCGTACCGCGTTCTGCCAGGTCAGCTTGGCCAGGTCGGGCCGGGACCAGCCGCGGTCGAGGAGTTCGGCGAGGAGGTTCGGGTAGGCGGAGACGTCGCTCAGCCCGTCCGGGGTGAAGGCGGTGCCGTCGTAGTCGCCGCCGATGCCGAGGTGGTCGATGCCGGCGACCTCGCGCATGTGGTCCAGGTGGTCGGCGACGGTGGCGGGTGTCGCGACCGGGCGCGGGGTGCTCTCCTCGAAGGCGCGGTGCGCCTTCATCGCCTCGGCGGTGGTGTCGAGGTGGTGGAAGCCGCGGGCGCGCATGTTCTCGTCGGCGGCGGCCGTCCAGTCCACCGCCGCCTGGAGCACGAACTTCGGCACGAAGGTGACCATCGCGACACCGCCGTTGGCGGGAAGCCGCTCCAGGACGTCGTCGGGGATGTTGCGCGGGTGGTCGCAGACCGCGCGGGAGGACGAGTGGGAGAAGATCACCGGGGCGGCGGTGGTGTCGAGCGCGTCGCGCATGGTGGTCGCCGCGACGTGCGAGAGGTCCACGAGCATGCCCTCGCGGTTCATCTCGCGGACGACCGCGCGGCCGAAGGCGGACAGGCCGCCCACGCGCGGCTCGTCGGTCGCCGAGTCCGCCCAGGCGATGTTGTCGTTGTGGGTGAGGGTCATGTAGCGCACGCCGAGCGCGTACAGCGCGCGCAGGGTGGCGAGCGAGTCGGCGATGGAGTGGCCGCCCTCCGCGCCCATCAGCGAGGCGATCCGGCCCTCCGCGCGCGCGGCCTCCATGTCGGCGGCCGTCAGCGCCGCCCGCAGGTCGGCCGGGTAGCGGTCCAGCAACTGCCGTACGCAGTCGATCTGTTCGAGGGTGGCGCTGACCGCCTGGTCGCCGGCGTAGTCCGAGCGCACGTACACCGACCAGTACTGCGCGCCCACGCCGCCCGCGCGCAGCCGCGGGATGTCGGTGTGCAGGTGCGCGCCCTGGTCCGCGGCGATGTCGCGGGCGCCGAGGTCGTAGCGGACCTGTTCGCGCAGGGCCCAGGGCAGGTCGTTGTGGCCGTCGGCGACGGGGAACTCGCGCAGCAGGTCGCGTGCTGCCTCCAGGGAGCTCATCGGCGTCACTTCCCGTTGCCGAATCCGAACCCGCCGGCTCCCTCGACCTTGGCCCGCAGGCGCTTGCCCTTCTCGGTGGCCTGGTCGTTGAGGTCCTGCTGGAAGTCGCGCATCCGCTGGAGCAGGTCCTCGTCGTGGGCGGCGAGGATGCGGGCGGCGAGCAGCCCGGCGTTGCGGGCGCCGGCGACGGAGACCGCGGCGACGGGCACGCCGGCCGGCATCTGCACGATCGACAGCAGGGAGTCCATGCCGTCGAGGTACTTCAGCGGCACGGGGACGCCGATGACGGGCAGCGGGGTGACCGAGGCGAGCATGCCCGGCAGATGGGCGGCGCCGCCCGCACCGGCGATGATCACCTTCAGTCCGCGCCCGGCGGCCTGCTCGCCGTAGGCGACCATCTCGCGCGGCATGCGGTGCGCGGAGACGACGTCGACCTCGTAGTCGATCTCGAACTCGTCGAGGGCCTGGGCGGCGGCCTCCATCACCGGCCAGTCGCTGTCCGAACCCATGACGATGCCGACCGGCGGGCCGGGGCGGGCCTCGGCGCCCGGGGAGGGGTGGCGGCCGGGCGACGGGCTGGCGGTGCTCATTCGGTGATCGTGCCTCTCAGGTAGGCGGCGGCGTGGCGGGCGCGCTCCAGCACGTCGTCCAGGTCGTCGCCGTAGGTGTTGACGTGTCCGACCTTGCGGCCGGGCTTCACGTCCTTGCCGTACATGTGGATCTTGAGCTGGGGGTCCCGGGCCATGCAGTGCAGGTAGGCGCTGTACATGTCCGGGTAGTCGCCGCCGAGGACGTTGACCATGACCGTCCACGGGGCGCGCGGGCGCGGGTCGCCCAGCGGGAGGTCCAGGACCGCGCGGACGTGGTTGGCGAACTGGGAGGTGACGGCGCCGTCCTGGCTCCAGTGGCCCGAGTTGTGCGGGCGCATCGCCAGTTCGTTGACGAGGATGCGGCCGTCGCGGGTCTGGAACAGCTCGACGGCGAGGTGGCCGACGACGCCGAGTTCCTTGGCGATGGTCAGGGCCATCTCCTCGGCCTTCAGGGCCAGTTCCTCGTCGAGGCCGGGGGCGGGCGCGATGACGGTGTCGCAGACGCCGCCGACCTGCCGGGACTCCACGACCGGATAGGCGACGGCCTGGCCGTGCGGGGAGCGGACGACGTTCGCGGCGAGTTCGCGGACGTAGTCGACCTTCTCCTCGGCGAGGACGGGGACGCCCGCGAGGAACGGCTGGGCGGCCTCGGCCGCGGAGCCGACGACCCAGACGCCCTTGCCGTCGTAGCCGCCGCGCACGGTCTTGAGCACGACCGGGAAGCCGTCGCCCTCCTGTGCGAAGGCGGCCACGTCGGCCGGGTCGCGCACGATCCGGTGCCGCGGGCACGGCACCCCGATCGCTTGGAGCCTTGCGCGCATCACGCCCTTGTCCTGGGCGTGCACCAGCGCGTCGGGCCCGGGGCGCACGGGAACACCCTCCGCCTCCAGCGCCCGGAGGTGCTCGATGGGTACATGTTCGTGATCGAAAGTGATCACGTCGCAGCCCCTCGCGAACGCGCGCAGCGTGTCGAGGTCGCGATGGTCGCCGATGACGACATCGCCTACGACCTGCGCCGCGGAGTCCTGAGGGGTGTCACTGAGGAGCTTGAATCTGATGCCGAGCGGGATGCCCGCCTCGTGTGTCATACGAGCGAGCTGCCCCCCGCCGACCATGCCGACTACCGGGAACGTCACGCCCCCAGGGTATCGGCCGCCCGGGGACGACCCTCTTACCGGACTTTTCCGGGGCTCTTTCCGGCCTGTCCGCTCGCCCGCAGGCAATCGCCGAGGGGGGTGGTTAGCATGGCTGAGTTGACGAAAACCGACCGACAGGAGCCTTCACGACCATGGAACGCGGTTCCTCGGGGCTTCAGGCGGCGCCTCCGGCACCCCGCAGTGCCGTCCGGCAGCGCCTCGACCGGCTGGTCCGTGAGGTCGCCAAGTTCGGCGCGGTGGGCGGAGCGGGGCTGCTGGTCAACCTCCTCGTCTTCAACCTGGTGCGCCACGAGACCGACCTCCAGGTGGTCCGCGCGAGCGTCATCGCCACGATCGTCGCGATCATCTTCAACTACATCGGTTTCCGGTACTTCACCTACCGTGACCGCGACAGGTCGCGCCGTACCAAGGAAATGGGCCTCTTCCTGCTGTTCAGCGTGGTGGGCCTGGTGATCGAGAACGGCGTGCTCTACACCGCGACCTACGGCTTCGGCTGGGACAGCCCGCTGCAGAGCAACGTCTTCAAGTTCCTCGGCATCGGCCTCGCCACCCTCTTCCGCTTCTGGTCCTACCGCTCCTGGGTCTTCCGGGCGCTGCCCGACCGGGCTCCGGCCGCCGGGGAGGAAGCGCCCGCGAGGACGGGCCACGGGCCACGGGAGGCCAAGGTCCGCCAGCGCGTGGGCTGACGCGCCCGGCCGCCCCGGTCAGCGGACCGTCGGTCCGGCGTCCGGGGCGTGCTTCTTCGCCGGTGCCGTACGCGACAGGAACAGCGCGATGACCGGCGGTTTCGTCTGGAGCATCTCCAGGCGCCCGCCGTCCGCCTCGGCGAGGTCGCGGGCCACCGCGAGACCGATCCCGGTGGAGTTGCGGCCGCTGATGGCCCGCTCGAAGATGCGGGCGCCCAGGTCCGCCGGGATGCCCGGCCCCTCGTCCGTGACCTCGATGACGGCCTGGTTGCCGGTGACCCGGGTGCGCAGGGCCACCGTGCCGCCGCCGTGCATGAGGGAGTTCTCGATGAGCGCGGCGAGCACCTGCGCGACCGCGCCCGGCGTCCCGACCGCCTCCAGATGGCGCTTGCCCGAACTCACGATCGCGCGGCCCGCGCTGCGGTAGGCCGGGCGCCACTCGGCGATCTGCTGCTGGATGACCTCGTCGAGGTCGAAGGTGACGGCGGAGCCGCTGCGCGGGTCGCGCGAGTTGGTCAGCAGCCGCTCGACGACGTCCGTGAGGCGCTCCACCTGGGTCAGGGCGATGGTCGCCTCCTCCTTCACGGTGTCCGGGTCGTCGGTGAGGGTGATCTCCTCCAGGCGCATGGACAGCGCCGTGAGGGGGGTGCGCAGCTGGTGCGAGGCGTCCGCCGCCAGCCGGCGCTCCGCGGTGAGCATGCGCGCGATGCGCTCGGCGGAGGCGTCGAGCACGTCCGCGACCCGGTCCAGCTCCGGGACGCCGTAGCGCCTGTGCCGGGGGCGGGGGTCGCCCGAGCCGAGCCGTTCCGCCGTCTCCGCCAGGTCGGTGAGCGGGGAGGCCAGCCGGTTCGCCTGGCGCACGGCCAGCAGCACCGCGGCGATCACCGCGAGCAGGGCCACCGCCCCGATGATCAGCAGCGTGCGGCCGACCTCGCGCGTCACCGACGAGCGCGGCTCCTGCACGGTGACCGTCTCGCCCTCCTCGCCGGTCTGACGGGCGCTGATGACGTCTCCGCCGGGGCGGTCGCCGACCCGGATCAGGGGTTTGCCGGGGATGCTGATCTCGGCGTAGCGGTCACCCTGGATCTGCTCGCGCAGCACGGAGGCGTCGACGGTCTCCTCGCCGAGCAGGCGGCTGTCGACGATGCTGGAGAGCCGCACCGCCTCGGTGTCCACCCGCTCCTGCGCGGTGGTGGTGATGGTCCGCGTCTCGACGATCACGAGCGACACGCCGAAGACGGCGATCACGACGAGAACGACGGCGAGGGTGGACTGGATCAGTCGGCGGCGCATGTCCTACTCACCTGTACGGCTCACGGGCCCGTGCGGGCGCCGCGAGGACTCAGCTCTTCTCGAAGCGGAAGCCCACGCCCCGCACGGTCGCGATGTAGCGGGGGTTGGCCGCGTCGTCCCCCAGCTTCTTGCGCAGCCAGGAGATGTGCATGTCGAGGGTCTTGGTCGAGGACCACCAGGTCGTGTCCCAGACCTCTCGCATCAGCTGGTCCCGCGTCACGACCCGGCCCGCGTCGCGCACCAGGACCCGCAGCAGGTCGAACTCCTTCGCCGTGAGCTGGAGTTCCTCCTCGCCCATCCAGGCGCGGTGCGACTCGACGTCGATG
The DNA here is from genome assembly GCF_000225525.1 of Streptomyces zinciresistens K42. Taxonomy (GTDB): domain Bacteria; phylum Actinomycetota; class Actinomycetes; order Streptomycetales; family Streptomycetaceae; genus Streptomyces; species Streptomyces zinciresistens. The sequence continues at coordinate 11,031 of NZ_AGBF01000186.1, forward strand.
CGCACGCCGTGTGTGGCCGGCGGCTGCTGGGGCTCCGCCGCGCCGCGCCGCAGCAGGGCCCGCACCCGCGCGAGCAGCTCGGCGAGCCGGAAGGGCTTGGTGACGTAGTCGTCGGCGCCGGCGTCCAGGCCGACCACGGTGTCGACCTCGTCGGCACGCGCGGTGAGGATCAGGATCGGTACGGCGTGGCCGTCGGCCCGCAGCCGGCGGGCCACCTCCAGGCCGTCCATGCCGGGCAGCCCGAGGTCCAGCACGACGAGGTCGATCCCGCCCTGCAGGCCCGCGTCGAGCGCGGTGGGGCCGTCCTCGCGCACCTCGACCTCGTACCCTTCCCGGCGCAGTGCGCGGGCCAGCGGCTCCGAAATGGACGCGTCGTCCTCGGCGAGCAGTACTCGGGTCATGAGCTGATGGTAGTCCGCCCGTGTCAGGAGCCGGGGTGTGATCGGCCGCCCGGATTCTTACCGTTCCCTGGTCTCTCTCTTACCTGCGACACCCTGTGGTACAGACCACGCCTGCAAGGTGCGATCCTGGAATCACCTTCGAAAGCACCCCCGCGGTTCCCTCGACACCTGTGATCCGTGTCTCAAGTCCTTCCATATCAGTCAGTGTCGTGACGTATGGTGAATCCACGCCTGTAGCACTGCGGGGACCTTCGGCGCGCTTGACGCCGGGGGTCACTTTTGTGTCGGGACTGGATGAGACAGTCCCGGGAAACGACCTGTGGCCGGGCCCCCGACGGCGGGGGCAGGGATCCCGACGGTCGCCGTCCTCCGCCCCGAGACCAGGAGCGGACTCCCCCGGGCGTGGGGCCGACGGCGGAACCCGCCGGTGCCGGCCGCCCCCACCGGGCGCGCGGACACACCGCGTCGACGCGCGTCCCGACCAGCAAGGAACGACCATGGCGTCCAGCCTGACGAAGGACTCGGCCCGACCGGGCATCCCCGGCTCCGAGCGCACCTTCTTCGGCCACCCCCGCGGACTGGCCACTCTCTTCATGACCGAGATGTGGGAGCGTTTCTCCTACTACGGCATGAGGGCTCTGCTCCCGCTGTACCTGATCGCGCCGGGCGGCCTGAACCTCAACGCGGGAACGGCGACCGCGATCTACGCGGTGTACGTGTCGCTGGTGTACCTGCTCGCCATGCCCGGCGGCTGGTTCGGCGACCGCGTCTGGGGCCCCCGCAAGACCGTCGCCGTCGCCGGCGGCATCATCATGCTCGGCCACCTCACGCTTGCCCTGCCCTCGTCCGGCACCTTCTACGCCGGTCTGGGCCTGGTCGCCATCGGTTCGGGTCTGCTGAAGGCCAACATCTCCACGATGGTCGGCCACCTCTACGACGGACCGGACGACCCGCGCCGCGACGGCGGCTTCACCGTGTTCTACATGGGCATCAACCTCGGTGCCTTCGCCGCGCCGCTGATCATCGGCACCATCGGTGAGAACGTCAACTGGCACCTCGGCTTCGCGCTCGCCGCGCTCGGCATGGGCCTGGGCGTCGCCCAGTTCCTGATCGGCTCCCGCCACCTCGCGGCCCGCTCCAGCGTCGTCCCCACCCCGCTGTCGGCCGCGGAGAAGTCCTCGACGCTGCGCAAGGCCGGGATCTGGGCCGGCATCGCGCTGGTGTTCTACGCGATCGTGGGCCTGTCCGGCTCCTACACCCTGAACTGGGTCCTGATCCCGCTGACCCTGCTCGGGGTGATCATCCCGGCGCTGGTCCTCGTCCGCATCAAGCGCGACAAGGACCTCGACCGTGCCGAGCAGTCCAAGATGTCGGCGTACATCTGGTTCTTCGTGGCCGCGGCCGTGTTCTGGATGATCTACGACCAGGGCGGCTCGACCCTGTCGATCTTCGCCGACTCCTCGGCCGAGAACAGCGTCTTCGGCTGGGACTTCCCGGTCACCTGGTACCAGTCGGTCAACCCGGTCCTGATCATGGCGCTGGCCCCGGTCTTCGCCTGGTTCTGGCTGGCGCTGAACCGCCGCGGCAAGGAGCCGAGCACGATCGTGAAGTTCGGCTCGGGCCTGGTCCTGGTCGGCGCGTCGTTCTTCCTCTTCCTGGCCCCGCTGACGATCGCCGGGGACGGGCAGAAGGCCGCCGCGATGTGGCTGGTGGCGATCTACTTCACCCAGACCGTCGGCGAGCTGATGCTGTCCCCGGTGGGTCTGTCGGTGACGACGAAGATGGCCCCGGCGAAGTACGCCTCGCAGATGATGGGCGTCTGGTTCCTGGCCGTCACCGCGGGCGACTCGGTCACCGCACTGCTGTCCAACCCGGCCGTCGGCGGCGTCAACCTCGACAAGAGGGGCTTCGTCGCCCTGGAGGCGGCCCTCGCCGTCCTCGCCGGCATCGCCGTGTGGATGTACCGCAAGAAGATCAAGGGGCTCATGGGCAACGTGCGCTAGCCGCACCCGCCCGCCCCGCCGAAGGGGCCGCCGCGACCCGTGAGGATCGCGGCGGCCCCTTCGGCCTGTCCCGGGAGCGCGCCCCCGCGCCTGCGAGGGCTGCCGTGCGCTCAGCGCCGCCCGCGTCCGGGCAGGAACGTGAACACCGCGCCGCCGAGCAGCAGGGCCGTGCCCGCGACCAGGCCGAGG